>NZ_JBEXJN010000085.1:0-29421 GCF_040609115.1 Lentzea sp. NPDC004782 | reverse complement strand
TTCAACACCGTCACCGTGGTGCTCAACGGCCAGCAGGTGAACCGCTACACGATCACCGACCCTTCCACCTGGTGTGGAGGAAGGCGCCCTTCATCCACCCCACCAGGCGGCGGGTTGCGGAAAACGAAGCTCGGCTGATCTGCTCAGAGCCTCACGGAGTCGCCTGTGGTGGCGGACTGCTTGGCCGCTTCGATCACTTCGAGGCCCGTCACGGCGTCCTGCGGGGAGACGGGAGCCACACCGGCGGCCACTGAGGCGTAGAAGTCCTGGTAGGCGCCTGGTTCCGTGCGGTGCGGGGTGCCGCCGAGGGTGCCCCAGGCCGATTCCGGTTCCTCGCCCCAGCCCGGACCGGCTGGGGTTTCGCCTGCCTTGAGGCGGTCTTCCTGGGGGTCCATGCCGTATTTCACGTAGGCGGCGTCGTGGCCCAGGACTCGGAAGCGCGGGCCCAGGTCGGCGGCCAGCGCGCTCATCCAGAGGTGGGAGCGGACGCCGTTTTCGTGGGTCAGGGAGAGGAAGACGTCGTCGTCTGCGCGGGCGCCTGGGCGGACGGTGGCGATTTCGGCGTGGACCGAGGTGGGGCGGCCGAAGAGGGCCACGGACTGGTCCACCAGGTGGGTGCCCAGGTCGAAGAGGATGCTGCCGAGGTCCGCCGGGTCGCCGGACTCCTTCCAGGAGGACTTGATTTCCGGGCGGTAGCGCTCGAAGCGGGACTCGAAGCGGTGGACCTTGCCCAGGGCGTTGGTGGACAGGAGCTTTTGGACGGTCAGGAAGTCGCCGTCCCAGCGGCGGTTGTGGAACGGGACGAGCATGAGGCCTCTGGAGGAGGCGATCGAGGCCAGGGCTCTGGCTTCGGCGGCGGAGCCCGCGAAGGGTTTGTCGACCACGACGTTGAGGCCGTGTTCCAGGACCTGGCGGGCGTGGGTGGCGTGGAAGCGGTTCGGGGTGGTGATGACCACGAGGTCGAAGCCTCCCTGCCAGACCTCGTCCAGGGAGGACAGCAGGCGGGTGGACGGGTAGCGCGCGGCTACTTCGGCTTGGCGCTTCGGGTTGGCGGTGACCACGGCGGAGAGCTCCAGGCCCGGGGTTGCCGCGATGAACGGGGCGTGGAAGGCCGCCCCACCTAGTCCGTAGCCGACCAGTGCTGTGCGCATGCGATCAGCCTAAGCGGTCTCACCTGGTGGACGGGGTGTCGGAGGGCCTGGACGGACCTCTAGCTTCGTCAGTCATGAGCAAGCTGCTGGTCTGCCGGCGCCACGTGGACTACGTGCGCGTCACCAGCATGGCTTGTCGTTGCTCCCGTTGATCTTCAGACCCCCTGTCGGCGAACGAAACTGGAGCACAGCCATGTCCTGGTCCTTTGAGACGACTCAGATCCACGCGGGTGCCGCGCCCGATCCGGCCACTGGCGCTCGCGCCACGCCGATCTACCAGACGACCTCCTACGTGTTCCGGGACACGCAGCACGGCGCGGACCTGTTCGCGTTGGCCGAGGCCGGGAACATCTACACGCGCATCAACAACCCCACGCAGGACGTGCTGGAGCAGCGGGTCGCCGCGCTCGAAGGCGGCGTTGCCGCCGTGGCGTTCGCGTCGGGGCAGGCGGCTGAGACGGCCGCGATCCTGAACCTCGCCAAGTCCGGCGATCACCTCGTGTCGAGCGCCTCGCTGTACGGGGGCACGTACAACCTGTTCCACTACACGTTGCCGAAGCTGGGCATCGAAGTGTCGTTCGTGGACGATCCGGACGACCTCGACGCGTGGCGGCGGGCCGTGCGGCCCAACACCAAGCTGTTCTTCGGCGAGTCGTTGGCCAATCCGCGCAGCCACGTGCTCGACATCGAGGGGATCGCCGATGTCGCGCACGAGAACGACATACCGCTGGTCGTCGACAACACGGTGCCCACGCCGTACCTGCTCAAGCCGTTGGAGCACGGTGCGGACATCGTCATCCACTCGGCCACCAAGTACCTCGGCGGGCACGGGACCGCGATCGCCGGCGTGGTCGTGGACGGCGGGAAGTTCGAGTACGGGGCGGAGAAGTTCCCCGACTTCCACGAACCGGACCCGAGCTACCACGGGCTGCAGTACTGGCCCGCGTTGGGGCACGGGGCGTTCGCGGCGAAGCTGCGCGTGCAGGGGCTGCGGGACACGGGCGCGGCGATCGCGCCGCTGACGAGTTTCCTGGTGATTCAGGGGATCGAGACGTTGTCGCTGCGGATCGAGCGGCACGTGCGGAACGCCCGAGCGCTGGCGGAGTGGTTGGAGGAGCGGGACGAGGTCGAGAAGGTCCACTACGCGGGGCTGCCATCGTCGCCGTTCCACGCCAATGCGCGGAAGTACCTGCCCAAGGGCGCGGGTGCGGTGGTGAGCTTCGAGCTCCGGGGTGGTGCGGAGGCCGGTCGGGCGTTCGTGGACGGGACGAGCCTGTTCAGCCAGTTGGTGAACATCGGGGACGTGCGGTCGCTGATCGTGCATCCCGCCTCGACCACGCACAGCCAGCTGACACCGGAGGAGCAGCTCGTCACCGGGGTCACGCCGGGGCTGGTGCGGTTGTCGGTCGGGCTGGAGGGGCTGGAGGACCTCAAGGCGGACCTGGAGGCGGGCTTCCGCGCGGCGAAGTCGGAGTTGTAGTGGGCGGCTGGCGGTTCGGTGATCCGAACGGGCGGCGGAAGTGGTTCAGCCACACCGAACCGCTCGCCGGGCTGCCGGGTTTCCAGCTCGCGTACGAGACGTGGGGGACCTTGAACGCGGAGGCCTCCAACGCGGTGCTCGTGCTCCACGCCCTCACCGGTGACAGCCATGTCGCCGGGGGCGTGGAGCCGGGTCACCCCACGCCGGGCTGGTGGGACGCGCTGATCGGGCCGGGGCGGCCGCTCGACGGGTTCTTCGTGGTGGCGCCGAACGTGCTGGGCGGCTGCCAGGGCAGCACCGGGCCGTGGCAGTACCCGGTCTTCCCGGACATCACGATCCGCGACCAGGTGCGGGCCGAGGTTCACCTCGCGGACTACCTCGGCATCGGCGAGTGGGCCGCGGTGATCGGCGGCTCGATGGGCGGCATGCGGGCGGTCGAGTGGGCCGTCGGCGAGCCGGATCGGGTGAAGTCGTTGCTGTTGCTGGCGACCACGGCGGCGGCGTCGGCCGAGCAGATCGGGCTGGCGAGTGCGCAGGTGCACGCGATCAGGGCCAGTCCGGTGGAGGGACTGGGGGTCGCGCGGCGGATCGCGCACCTCAGCTACCGCAGCGAGCAGGAGCTGCAGGCCCGGTTCGGCAGGGAGAGGCAGCACGACGGGCGGTTCGAAGTGGAGTCCTATTTGGACCACCACGCGGCCAAGCTCGCGCGGAGGTTCGACCCCGCCAGCTACGTCACGCTCACCGAGGCGATGAACTCGCACGACGTCGGGCGCGGCCGAGGTGGTGTCCGGGCGGCTCTGCGACGGGTGAAGGCGCGCACGCTGGTGGCCGGGGTGGACTCGGACCGGCTCTATCCGCTCGCACAACAACGAGAACTGGCGGCGGGCATCCCCGGAGCGGACGACCTGCGGGTGATCACGTCGCCGTACGGGCACGACGCGTTCCTCATCGAGAGCGAGCAGGTCGGCGCGCTCGTCACGGAACTGGTTCCCGCACACTCAGGTACTCGTTGAGCCGTGCGGACGCGGCGATCATCGCCAGGCCCCGCGCGGTGAGACGGCGCCGCCAGTCGGCCAGGGCGGCGCCGAGCGTGTCGGTGCCGCCGGCCGTGCGGATCTGTTCGACCACGAGAGCTATGCGCGCCAACGGATAACCACCGCGACGCAGCAGGTGGGCCAGCTCGGCGTCGCGGACGTCCTCGGCGCCGAACGTGCGGTAACCGGTGGCTTCCCGTTGCGGCACGAGGATTCCGGCCTCCTCCCACGCGCGCAACGTCGCCGGGGTGACGCCGAGCCGCCGGGCCAGCTCACCGATCGACCGCGGCCGCAGGACCGGTTCGAAGTCGGTCAGGTCCTCGACCGCCCGGCTGACCGAGTTGAGGGTCTCGCGGTCGCGGAGGAGCTGCTCGTGGCCCCGGTCGACGGCCAGCAGCACGTCGTCCAGGGCACCCGTGTTCAGCGCGACCATGATCTCGCCCGCGCGTGCGTGCCCGAAGGCGGGGATCAGGGCGATGAACGCGCGGAGGGCAGAGGCGTGGACTTCGGTGTAGACGCGGTAGCCGGACGGGGTGCGCGCGGCAGGCGGGAGGAAGCCGGACTCCTCGTAGTTGCGCACCGCCTGGGTGGAGATGCCGTGCTCGCGAGCGAGGTCGGACGGACGCACGGTTGAGACTTTAGACCAGCTCAACGCGCTAAACCGCGTGAAAGCTTCAACCGGGCTTTCAATGTTACGGTTGAACCACATGAGCCAGGACATTCGTGAGTTCATCAGCCCTTTCACCGAGCTCTTGGCGTTCGGCGAGCCGACGCACCGGGAGCACGCCCACACCTGGATCCGCAACGAGCTGTTCGAGCAGCTGGCCGCGCTGGGCTACCGGTCGATCGCACTGGAGAGCTGCCGCATCCGGGGCGTGCTCGTCGACGACTACGTCAAGGGCGGCCCGGGCGACCTCGACACGGTCGTGAAGGAGGGCTTCTCCCACTCGTTCGGCGAGCACTGGCCGGCCAACCGCGAGCTGGTCGCGTGGATGCGCGAGTACAACGCCGACAAGCCGGCCGAAGAACAGCTCACGTTCTACGGCTTCGACTTCCAGACCGAGACCACCAGCGCACCCAGCCCGCGCCCGTACCTGGAGCACGCCCGCGACTACCTGGGCGTCGAGGCGGATCTCAGCACCGATGACGAGAAGTGGGGCCGCGACGAGGCCGTGCTCGACCCCGGCCAGTCACCCGGCCGGTCAGAAGAAGCCGTCAGGTTCCGCGAGATCGGCACGGACCTGCTCAAGCGGCTGTACCGGCTGACCGTCCGGGACGACGCCTGGAACCGCGCCGAGGCACACCTCACGGCAGGGCTGAGCCTGCTGCGGTACCACCGGGAATGCGCCGAGCCGAACCCGTTGGGCGTGCGGCTGAACCGCCTCTGTCAGATGCGCGACGGCGTGATGGCGCGCAACCTGCTGGACATCCGCCGGATCGAGGCGGGCAGGGGACCGACGTTCGTGCACGCCCACAACGCCCACCTGCAGCGCACCGACAGCTCGATGGAGATGGCGGGCGAACGGATCGAGTGGTTCTCCGCGGGTGCGCTCGTGGCGCCGATCCTGGGCGACCAGTACGCGGTCATCGCGGGCACTCTCGGCCGCAACGACGGCTTCGGGCTCGGTGAACCGGACGAAGACACCCTCGAAGGTCAGCTCCAGAAGCGATTCGTCACCTGGGGCATGACGAAGGACGTGCCGCGGGGCAGGACCCGCCAGGACACCAGCCCGGAAATGGGCTACTTCCCGCTCGATCAGCACCTGCTGGCCGGCGTGGACGCGCTGCTGCACGTCAGGGTTGGTCGTCCAGTGACGCGGTGATCCACGGCGCGACGGGCAGGTCGCGCGTCTCGCACTCGATCGCCAGCTTCAGGGTCCACCGCAGGGCTTGCAGGACCACGGTCGCGAGCTCCTGCGGTGCCCCGTTGGCCAGGGCGATCTCGATCTGCTCGGACGCGGCCTCCTGGTCGCCGTGCACCTCGGCCAGCAACGCGCGGATCGCGGTGCGCACGGGCGGGTCCGCGTCGTCGATCTGGACCTCGTTGCCCTCCTCGTCGAACACCTGCATCTTCACCGGTGTCGCGCCGCCGGAGCCGAGCTCGCCGACCATGCTGCTGCACTCGGCGAACAGCAGCAGCACCAGCTCGCGGATCTCCTCGTTGCCCTCGGGTGACCCGCTGAGGTAGCCGGTCACCAGGTCCACCGCCACAGCGTCCTCACCGGCCCTGGCCGCGGCCAGGGCCTCACCGGCCACGGCGGTCAGCCGCGACCAGCGATCTGGATCCTGTGGTGGTCTCACAGGTACTGCCTACCGCGCGGTGTCACGCGTCCGCAATGCCCCATCTTGATCAGACTGCTACCGGGGTATGTCACTCCGCAGGTCAATGTGCGAATCAACGAATCCACCTAGCATCGGGTGGTGTTTCGCACGCTGTACCGAACGTTCGTCGGCCCGGACCGGACGCGGGTGCTCGCCACCGCGCTCGGCAGGTTCCGCTTCCCCGTCCACGCCGCACTGATCATCTACGGGTTCGTCTTCGCGGTCGTCGGCAGCGTTCAGTACGCGCAGCACGAACGGCCCGTCGGCTGGTGGGTGGCCGTGTTCGCGTCGATGTTCCTGCCGTACGTGCTGCTGATCTGGTCACCGCTCTACGCTTGGCGGCTGTCCGCGGCCACGTTCTGGCCGATCGCGGTACTCGTGGACTGGACGGGTGTTCCGTCGTTCCAGTACTGGGCCGCGCTGCCGTTGGTGGTGCTCGTCGCGGCCTTCTACTCCGGCTGGACCGTCGTCCTGGTCGCCCTGGTCAGCATGTTGGTGGTCGCCACCTCCGACGGCGTCAACGCGGGGATGGCGTTCGCCGTGCCGCTGGTCATGGCCGTCGTCTACTTCTTCGGGGCGCGTGGACGTGCGGAGAAACGCCTCGAAGAAGAGCAGAACGCCAAAGCCGCGCTGGAAGAACGGGCTCGCATCGCGCGCGAGATGCACGACGTCGTGGCGCACCACATGTCGATGATCGTGGTCAGGTGCGAAACCGCGCCTTACCGGTTGAAAGGCCTCAACGAGGAAGCCGAGCACGAGTTCACCGAGCTCGGCGCGGCCGCCCGCGAAGCCATCACCGACATGCAACGCCTGCTGGGCGTGCTGCGGGCCAACGGGCAGGAGCCGGAACGGGAACCGCAGCCCGGCATCAGCCGCATCCCCGAGCTGGCGAGGCCCGGCGACGAGGCTGAGGTCGACGTGGACGAAGTGCCGGAGGCGGTCGGCCTCACCGCGTACCGGATCGTCCAGGAGGCGCTCACGAACGCCACCAGGCACGCGCCCGGCTCGAAGGCGTCCGTCCACGTGCACAAGAACGAGGGGCACCTGGACGTCCTGGTGCGCAACACCGCCGGTGGACCGTCCATGGGGGGTGGCAGCGGGCAGGGTCTCGTGGGCATGCGTGAACGCGTCGCGGTGCACGGTGGCACGCTGACGGTGAAGTCGACCGAGGACGGCGGGTTCATGGTGCGGGCGAGGATTCCGTTGGGGGACAAGTGATCAGAGTGGTCGTGGTCGACGACCAGGAGATGGTGCGCGAGGGGTTCTCCGCGCTGCTCAACGCCCAGGACGACATCGAGGTGGTGGGAGCGGCGGGCAACGGCGTGGAGGGCGTCTCACTGGCGCGCAACGTCGAACCGGACGTCGTGCTGATGGACGTCCGCATGCCCGAGATGGACGGTCTCACCGCGACCAGGCTGCTGCTCGACGGTTCGGTGGAGACCAAGGTCCTCGTGCTGACGACGTTCGACCTCGACGACTACGTCTACGAGGCGTTGCAGGCCGGCGCGAGCGGGTTCCTGCTCAAGCACGCGCCCGCCCGTGAGCTGCTCAACGCCGTCCGCGTGGTGGCCGCGGGAGATGCGCTGCTGGCGCCGTCGATCACGAAGCGCCTGATCGAGGACTTCGTGAAGGCGCGCCGCACCGAACGCGTCCGGCCCGCCCGGCTCGACGTGCTGACCGAGCGCGAGACCGAGATCCTCGTGCTGATCGCGCAGGGCCTGTCGAACACCGAGATCGCCGCGCACCTGGTGCTGGCCGAGCAGACGGTCAAGACGCACGTGAGCCGGGTGCTCACCAAACTGGGGTTGCGGGACCGCGCCCAGGCCGTCATCGCGGCCTACGAGAGCGGGCTCGTAGTACCGGGGTAGCAGCGGCAAAACAGCACGTCAGGGGGACGATTGCGAGGGTGTCGCCTTCCTAGTTTCGGTCCATGCGCCGAGCACTGCTGTTCCTCCTGCTGATCGCCGTTCCCGCGGTCGCGCCGTCGATCGCGCAGTGGCGCGGTGACGTCGCCCGCCGAGTGGCGATCGTCGGTGACCTCGCCACCGCACGTGACGTCGTGGTCGTCGTGCCGGGTTCCGACGTGGACGTCGACCGGTTCGAACGGACCGTCGGAAGGATGGCCACCAACCTCCACGAGCAGGCACACCGCGACGACCTCGCGGTGATCGCGTGGCTCGGGTACCGGACGCCGCAGGGACTCGGGGTGGACGCGGCGACCGGTGGCCTTGCGCGTCAAGGAGCTGCTGCGCTCGTGGACTTCGTGCGCGCACTGCACACCAACGCGCGCATCCACGTCTTCGGGCACAGCTACGGCTCGGTGGTGGTGGCGTTGGCAGCGCACGACTTGGACGTGGACGACATCGTGTTCACCGGAAGTCCTGGTGTGCGGGCGAAATCGGTGGCGGAACTGGGGACGCGGGCCAAGATCTGGGCGATCCGGTCGAGCGGTGACTGGATGCGGTTCGTGCCCAACGTGCGGCTGTTCGACCTGGGGCACGGCACGGACCCGGCGTCGGACGGCTTCGGGGCGACGGTGTTGCGGTTCGAGGGTGGGAAGCACGACACGTACTACGAGCCGGGTACCGCCACGCTCGCGGCGCTCGTGCAGATCGCTTCGGGGGAGAAGCTGTGAGGAATCCTTTCATCGACGCCGTGCGCGCGATTGCCGTCGTCACCGTCGTGCTCGGCCACTGGCTCGTGACCGCGCTGGTGGACACACCCACCGGCATGTACATAGACAGCCCGCTCAAGCACTTACCCGAGCTGACACCGGTGAGCTGGGTGCTGCAGACGCTCGGACTGTTCTTCTTCGCGGGCGGGTTCGCGGCGGCCCACTCCCGGACGCCGTTCCTGGTCAGGTTCAGGCAGCTCGCGGTGCCGACGCTGCTGATGCTCGGCGCGTGGGCGGCCGTCCTCTTCGGACTGTCGATGCGCGGCGTCGACCAGGGCACCGCCTACAACATCGGTTTCCTGGTCACCACGCCGCTGTGGTTCCTCGGCGTCTACCTGATCCTGCTGGCGATGAAGCCGTTGGTGCGCAAGCTGGACGAGTACTCGTGGGGTGTGCTCGTCCCGATCTTGCTGGTGCTCGTCGTGCCGTACGCGGTGTGGTGGGCGGCGTGGCAGCTCGGCCACTCGTTGGCGCGCAGGAGGATTCCCGGCCCGCCGCTGCTCGTCCTGGGTGTGCTCGGGTACGCGTTGCTGACGCGGTTCGGCGGCTATCCGGTGTCCGCGGTGGGCATCCCGGGCGCGGCCGTGTCGAACCTGAACCCGCCGAACTGCGCCACGCTCGCGCTGGCGTTCGCCCAGATCGGCCTGGTGCTCACGATCGCGCCCGTGCTCACCCGGCTCGGCACCGCGAAACCCGTGCAGTGGCTGAACAAGCGAGCGCTCGGCATCTTCCTCGCGCACCAGAGCGCGCTGATCACCGTGGTGCTGACGCTGCCGGTGCTGCGGCAGCCACCAGATCATCCGGGCTGGGTGTGGCAGCGAGTGCTGTGGCTGCCGGTGTGCGCGGCCGTGACCTGGGGATGGCTGCGAGCACTGCGAAGCCGATCGCCACGGCGTGCAGCACCACCACCGGAGGCGTCGGTTCCAGCGCCAGCATCGGCGGAACGCACGCCAGCGCCGTGAGCAGCCACGGCAGGCGCGTGTCACAGCTGCCGGTGCGGGCGGTGTGGATCAGGTACCAGCCGAGCAGGAGGTGGATGAGGTTCTGCAGCGGGTCGACCGGCAGCAGCACCAGCGTCCCGTCGCCGAGGAACCCGCTCACCACGAACCCGAGCACGCCGAGCGTCCCGAACACCACGCCCATCGCCGTCGCGAGCCGGGTCCGGTGCGACTCGTGCGACAGGCGCGGGAACCCGACCAGGCGCGCCTCGAACCGGTGGAACACCAGGACCAGCGGCAGGAGCAGGAACACCAGCCAGATCGGTGCCTGCGACACCCCGAGCAACCCGACGACGGCGCCGACACCGGCCAGGTACGCGAGGTACACGGTCATCGGTGCCCGGCGCGCGAAGTTCACGACGTGCCACGAGCGGCCCTCCAGCCACGCCGTGACGCGGCCGCGGGCCAGCAGCGCGAGGCACACCTGGGCGATCCCGAGCACCATCATCGAGCGCGGGTAGTCGCTGAAGAACACCAGCGCGGGCAACGTGATCGCGCCCAGCGCGGCGAGCACCTTGCGCGGGATCTTCTGCAGCGTGCCGTCGGCGTAGAAGAACCCGATCTGCTGCATCAGCAGCGCGCCGACGACCAGGTTGACGTACCCACCGGTCTTCCAGTCCGTCGACGTGCGCGCGACCTCGACGAACAGCGTCACTAGCATCAGCACGAACGGCGCGGTGCGGCGGAAGTGCTCGTGCAGCCACGCGGCGGCGGGCGTCGCGGCCACCGCGAGCAGGTAGACCCCGAGGAACCACAGCGGGTGCGTGATCAGCCGGCTGTACGCGTCGACCCGCACGTCCAGCAGGTTCAGCGCCGCGAACAGCACCACCCACAGCAGCACGAACGCGAGCACCGGCCGCAGCAGCCACGACGTCCGGCTCGACACCCAGCAGCCGAAGCCGCCCTCGTGCGCCTGCCAGGAACGCAGGTTCGCGTGGCCGCCCGCGAAGAAGAACAACGGCACCGCCTGCAACGCCCACAGCCACGGCGTGCCGACGCCTCTGAGGCTCGCGAGCGTCGCGACGGTCTCGCCGAGCACGAGCAGGACCATGCTCAGCAGCCGCAGGAAGGTGGCGTACCGGTCCTGCTCGACGGGAGCGGTCGTGGTGCGCTCGTCTTCGCGGCGCCGGCCATGGAGGCGTGCCAGCAGGAGGAAGACCACGACCGCGCTGCCGAACGCCCACGCCACCACGGGCTCGTGGCCGGGCGTCCCCCACCGCTGGCGCCACGAGTTGAACTTCAGCCCCAGCGCGTAGGTCTCCGCGACCACCTCACAGCTCTGCTCGGAACCGCGCGGGTTCAGCCGGCACTGCGCGTGCAGGTCGCTCGTGAGCCGGTCGTCCAGCGCCCTGCGCGCGTCCGGCCCGAGCGGATGCCCCTTGTCCTCCGCGTAGCGCAGCAGGTCGTAGCCCATGTCGTGCGCGCGGCACGCGACGCTGAAGTCCCACTCGGTGTCGCCCGCGGGCCCGGAGCAGCCGCCGGAGAGGTCGATGGCCCTCAGCGTCCCGTCCGGCGCGGTCACGCTCAGCGGATCGCGGCCCATGTGCCGGGCGAAGTCCGACGGCAGGTCGATGCGCGGGTCGTGGGTGGCCGACGGGTGCACGAACGCGTTGACGGCGTTGCCCGCGGCGATGACGTCAGGATTCGGTGGTGTCCCGCTGTCGCCGGTGACCGGGCGCGAGGCGATGACCCCGCACACGAACACGGCGAGCGTGATCACCGTGAACCTGAACCAGGCCGGAAGCCGGAGGAGAAGTCTGCGCGCGCCCATTGTCGCGCCAGGTTACGGAAGGGTCTCGGCTGATCGCCAATTCACGAGGTCACGGTGACCGGTGTGAGCGAGGCGAGCGCCATGCGCGACAACAGCGCGGCCATCTGGTCGCGGTCGAGGTGCGCGCTGTGCGGGGTCGAGTTGATCAGGCCGAACACCGCGTGCGCCGCCGCCCGCGCGGTCGGTTCGTCGAAGTCCGGGACCGTGCGCCGGATCGTCTCCACCCACACCTCGACGTAGCGCCGCTGCAACGCCCGCACCCGCCGGCGGTCCGGGTCGGTGAGGTTCGCGAGGTTGCGCGCCTGCACGGTGATGAGCGCCGGGTCGTCCAGCGCGAAGTCGACGTGCCAGCCGATCAGCGCCTGCAGGGCCTCGTCGGCGCTCGACGCCGCGTCCACGCGCGCCTGGCCGCCGTCCAGCAGCCGTTCGGAGATCGACGTCAGCATCTCGCCGAGCATCGCGTCCTTGCTGCGGAAGTGCCGGTACAGCGCGGGTCCGGAGATGCCGACGGCCGCGCCGATGTCGTCGATGCCCACGCCGTGGAAGCCGTGCCGGGCGAAGAGCTCGGCCGCGGCGGTGAGGATCTGATCCCTGCGTGAGGGTTTCTCGGCCACATCGGGAGGTTAGCAGCCGTTTACCTGACGTCGTGTCCCACAATTCGGGTCCGTCCGGGACGGTGGCACAACCCCGTGAGCCGGACGTCGGTGAAGAGAACGAGCAGGGTGTGACCGTGTTCCTCTCCGTGCCGGGCCGCCTCGACGTCCGGTCGTGGGGCGACGGCTGGTCCTGCGAGGACACCGAGGGCGGCATCGACTGCCACCACGGCGACCTGGTCGTGCCGGGCGAAGCGTGGCCGGAGCTGTTCTTCCGGGCGACGCCGGAGGACTACATCCGAGACGCGATCGACGTCTACGCCACGACGGGCGACTACGACGCGGCGCACGAGGGCGTGCATTACCTCAACGACACCAGCCTCTGATCGGCGGGAGGAACCGCCGGCCGCGCCGGTGAACCAGGAGCAGGGGTCCCACGGGCCCCTGCTCCTTCCCGTTCGCGGCGCCATCGTCCGATGGGTGGAATCTTCGCTGGTACAAGCCCTGGTTGTTGACTCTTGACGAATGCTTCACACGGGTCTTACTCGTGAGTAACCATTGGCGTGCAATGCATCACATCCCTGCGGCCCCTTCGGGAGGTCTCGATGCGTCCTGCTCACCTCATCGCCTCAGCGGTCACCGCCGCTGCGGCCGTCATCGCGCTCGCCAACCCCGCCAGCGCGGCTTCCGTCAACTACGTCGCACTGGGCGACTCGTACGCGTCCGGCCTGGGCACAGGCTCGTACGACAGCTCCAGCGGCAGCTGCAAGCGCGGTCCGCTCGCCTACCCGGCGCTCTGGGCTGCCGCGCACTCGGTGACGTCGTTCAAGTTCGTCGCGTGCTCCGGCGCGCGCACATCCGACGTCCTGAGCAGCCAGGTCCCGTCGCTCACGACCTCGACCACGCTGGTCACCCTGCAGGTCGGAGGCAACGACGCGGGCTTCACCGACGTGATCACGACCTGCACGTTCGGTTCGGACCAGGACTGCGTCAACCGGGTGAACCAGGCCAAGGCCTACGTCGCGAACACGCTCCCGGGACTGCTCGACAACGTCTACGGCACGGTCCGGTCGAAGGCGCCGTCCGCCGAGGTCGTCGTCCTCGGTTACCCGCGGATCTACAAGGTGCCGGGCTCCTGCGGCGTCGGGCTGAGCGACACCAAGAGGGCTGCGATCAACTCGGGTTCCGACGCGCTGCACGCGACGATCAGCGCACGGGCCGGTGCGGCCGGGTTCGACTACGTCGACGTGCGCGATGCGTTCACCGGGCACGAGATCTGCTCGTCGAGCTGGTGGCTCAACAGCCTCAGCTGGCCCGTCGAGGAGTCGTACCACCCGAACCGGGCCGGTCACCAGAGCGGCTACCTGCCCGCTCTGCAGGCCTTCGTCGGCTAGGTTGATTCCGGAACGTGAGAGTGCCTGAACTGGGTCGTGACCTGCGTTCCGGTGACTCTCCAGCCGTTCCGGTGGACAGCCCTGTTAGCGGGCGTTAACATCTGGTTGTTAACGCCCGCTAACGTCATGGGGAGCTCATGGACGCGCCCGTCCTGCGCAGCGCCGCCGAGCCATCGGACCGTTACGCCAAGGAGCACACCGCGCTCGTCGACGAGCTGCGCGGCAAGCTCGCCACCGCCGCGCTGGGCGGCCCGGAGAAGGCACGTCAGCGGCACGTCGACCGCGGCAAGCTGCTGCCGCGCGAGCGGGTGGACACGCTCGTCGACCCCGGTTCGCCGTTCCTGGAGCTGTCGCCGCTGGCCGCGAACGGCATGTACGGCGACGAGGCGCCGGCCGCGGGCATCATCACCGGCGTCGGGCGGGTCTCCGGCCGTGAGTGCGTGATCGTCGCGAACGACGCCACGGTCAAGGGCGGCACCTACTACCCGATCACGGTCAAGAAGCACCTGCGCGCGCAGGAAGTCGCGCTGCAGAACAACCTTCCGTGCATCTACCTGGTCGACTCCGGCGGCGCGTTCCTGCCCAAGCAGGACGACGTGTTCCCCGACCGCGAGCACTTCGGCCGCATCTTCTACAACCAGGCCACGATGTCGGCGCGCGGGATTCCGCAGATCGCCGCCGTGCTGGGCTCCTGCACCGCGGGTGGCGCGTACGTGCCGGCGATGAGCGACGAGGCGATCATCGTCCGCAACCAGGGCACGATCTTCCTGGGTGGTCCGCCGCTGGTGAAGGCCGCGACCGGTGAGGTCGTCAGTGCCGAGGACCTCGGTGGCGGTGACCTGCACTCGCGCACGTCCGGCGTCACCGACCACCTGGCCGAGAACGACGCGCACGCGCTGCGGACGGTCCGCTCGATCATCTCGACGCTGGGACCGCGGGTGCCGCGGCCGTGGGACGTCGCCCCGGTCGAGGCCCCGGTGGTCAACCCCGACGATCTCTACGGTGTGGTGCCGACGGACTCCCGGACGCCCTACGACGTGCGCGAGGTGATCGCGCGGATCGTGGACGGCTCGAAGTTCCAGGAGTTCAAGAAGGAGTACGGCACGACCCTGGTGACCGGGTTCGCGCGCATCCACGGTCACCCGGTGGGGATCGTCGCCAACAACGGCATCCTGTTCGGCGAGTCCGCGGTGAAAGGCGCGCACTTCATCCAGCTGTGCGACAAGCGGTCCGTGCCGCTGGTGTTCCTGCAGAACATCACCGGGTTCATGGTCGGCCGTGAGTACGAGGCGGGCGGCATCGCCAAGCACGGCGCCAAGGTGGTCACCGCGGTGGCCTGTGCGCGCGTCCCGAAGTTCACCGTGATCATCGGCGGGAGCTTCGGCGCCGGCAACTACTCGATGTGCGGGCGGGCGTACTCGCCGCGGTTCCTGTGGATGTGGCCGAACGCGCGGATCTCCGTGATGGGCGGCGAGCAGGCGGCGTCGGTGCTCGCGACCGTGCGGCGCGACCAGCTCGGTGACTCGTGGTCGGCGGAGGACGAGGAGGCGTTCAAGGCGCCGATCCGCCAGCAGTACGAGGACCAGGGCAACCCGTACTACTCGACCGCGCGGCTGTGGGACGACGGCGTGATCGACCCGCGCGACACCCGCATGGTGCTGGGGCTCGCGTTGTCGGCCTCCGCCAACGCGCCCATCGACGATGTTTCCTACGGCGTCTTCCGGATGTGATCATGTTCGACAGCGTTCTGGTGGCGAACCGCGGGGAGATCGCGGTCAGGGTGATCCGCGCGCTGCGGTCGCTCGGGATCCGTTCCATCGCCGTGCACTCCGACGCGGACGCCGACGCGTTGCACGTCCGGCTGGCCGACGAGGCCGTGCGGATCGGTCCGGCGGCGGCGCGTGACTCGTACCTGTCCATCGAGAAGATCATCGCGGCCGCGGTGTCCACCGGCGCGCAGGCGATCCACCCCGGTTACGGGTTCCTGGCGGAGAACACGGCGTTCGCGGCGGCCTGCGCCGAGGCCGGGATCGTCTTCGTCGGACCGCCCGCGTCGGCGATCGACGCCATGGGCGACAAGATCCGCGCCAAGCTGACGGTGTCGGCGGCGGGCGTGCCCGTGGTGCCGGGCCGCACTCGCGAGAACATGTCCGACGACGAGATCGCGGACGCGGCCCTGGAGATCGGTTTTCCGGTGCTGCTCAAGCCTTCCGCCGGTGGCGGTGGCAAGGGCATGCGGCTGGTGCACTCCGAGGACACCCTCCGCGAAGCCGTCGAGTCGGCACGGCGGGAGGCGCGCGGGTCGTTCGGTGACGACACGCTGCTGATCGAGCGGTTCATCACGAACCCTCGCCACATCGAGATCCAGGTGCTCGCGGACTCGCACGGCAACGTGATCCACCTCGGTGAGCGCGAGTGCAGCCTGCAGCGGCGGCACCAGAAGATCATCGAGGAGGCGCCGTCGCCCTTCCTGACGCCCGAGATGCGCGAGGCGATGGGTGCTGCCGCCGTCGACGCGGCGAAGTCCTGCGGCTACGTCGGTGCGGGCACCGTCGAGTTCATTGTGGACGGTGCGTCCGGCGACTACTTCTTCATGGAGATGAACACCCGGCTGCAGGTCGAGCACCCGGTGACCGAGGAGGTCACGGGCGTCGACCTGGTCGAGTGGCAGCTCCGCGTGGCCTCCGGTGAGGTGCTGGACCTCGACGTCTCGCTCACCGGGCACTCGGTCGAAGCTCGTGTCTACGCGGAGGACCCCGCGCGGGGCTTCCTGCCGACCGGCGGGCGGGTGCTGGCGTTGCGCGAACCCACGTCGGTGCGCGTGGATTCCGGGCTGTACGAGGGACTTGTCGTCGGTTCGGACTACGACCCGATGCTCGCCAAGGTGATCGCGCACGGTCGTACGCGCGAGGAAGCGTTGCGGCGCCTCGATCACGCACTCGGGCAGATGGTGCTGCTCGGCGTGACGACGAACATCCCGTTCCTGCGCGCTTTGCTGCGCGATCCCGATGTCCGTTCCGGCGCACTGGACACCGGTCTGGTCGAGCGGAAGCTCGACTCGCTGACCTCGGACGGGATCCCGGACGAGGTGTACGTGGCGGCCGGTCTGGAACGGTCGCTGGAACCGCCCAGAAATGGATCCGGCGAGGACCCGTGGGACCAGCTGTCCGGTTGGCGGATCGGCGAGCACGCGTGGACGACGTGGCGGATCAACGACGTCGACGTGCGCGTGCGTGGCGACGAAGTCGTTGTGGGCGCGGGAGAACCGGTCCGGGCGCGGGCTCGCCGGGAGGGCGCGGACCTGCTCGTCGGGTCACGCCGGTACGCGATCGCGCGCGACGGTGACGTGCTGTGGCTCGGGCACGGCGGTGCCTCCTGGGCGTTGACGGAGGCGGAGTTCCTGGTCGGCGCCTCCGGTGGTGCCGCGGCCTCCGGTGGCCCGGTGAAGTCGCCGATGCCCGGCACCGTGCTGGTGGTGCGGGCCGCCCAGGGTGACGAGGTGACCGCCGGTCAAGCGTTGTTCGTGGTCGAGGCCATGAAGATGGAGCACACCGTGACCGCACCGGTCGACGGCGTGCTCGCCGAAGTGCACGTGCAAGCAGGCCAGCAGGTCGCACTCGACCAGGTGCTGGCCCTCGTCGTCTCTCACGAGGAGTGACACCGATGTTGGACTTCAGGCTCCCGAGCGAGTACGAGGACCTGCGCAAGACCGTCGAGGAGTTCGCCCGCGACGAGGTGGCCCCGGTCATCGGCGAGTACTACGAGCGGGGCGAGTTCCCGTACCCGGTTGTGGCGAAGATGGGCGCGATGGGCCTGCTCGGCCTGCCGTTCCCCGAGGAGCACGGCGGCATGGGCGGCGACTACTTCGCGCTGTGCCTGACGCTGGAGGAGCTCGCGCGCGTCGACTCGTCCGTCGCGATCACCGTCGAGGCGGCGACCTCGCTGGGCGCCATGCCGATCTACCGCTTCGGCACCGAGGAGCAGAAGGCCTTCTGGCTGCCCGCGCTGACGTCCGGCCAGAAGCTGGGCGCGTTCGGCCTCACCGAGCCGGGCAGCGGTTCGGACGCGGGCGCGCTGGCCACGACCGCGCGGCTGGACGGCGACGAGTGGGTCATCAACGGCACCAAGGCGTTCATCACGAACTCCGGCACGGACATCACCGGCCTGGTCACGGTCGCCGCGGTCACGGGGACGCTGCCCGACGGCCGCAAGGAGATCTCCTCGATCATCGTCCCGTCCGGCACGCCGGGCTTCACGGTGTCGAAGAAGTACTCGAAGGTCGGCTGGTGCGCGTCGGACACCCGCGAGCTGTCCTTCCAGGACTGCCGGGTGCCCGCCGCGAACCTGCTCGGTGAGCGCGGCCGCGGCTTCGCCCAGTTCCTGCGCACGCTGGACGAGGGCCGTGTCGCGATCGCCGCGCTCTCGGTGGGCCTCGCCCAGGGCTGCGTCGACGAGTCGGTGCGCTACGCCCACGAGCGCGAGACGTTCGGCGCGAAGATCGGCACCTACCAGGCGATCCAGTTCAAGATCGCCGAGATGGAGGCCCGCGTGCACACCGCGCGCCTGGCCTACTACGAGGCCGCGTCCCGGATGCTGCGCGGGGAGCCGTTCAAGAAGCAGGCCGCGATCGCGAAGCTCGTGTCGTCCGAGGCGGCGATGGACAACGCCAGGGACGCCACGCAGATCTTCGGCGGCTACGGGTTCATGAACGAGTACCCGGTCGGGCGGTTCTACCGCGACGCCAAGATCCTCGAGATCGGCGAGGGCACCTCCGAGGTGCAGAAGATGCTGATCGCCCGCGAACTCGGCCTCTGAGGGCGCACCGAGCGCGGCGCGCCGGCCGCTCGATGAAGGGCTCCTTCATCCACCTCAGCCGACTTTGGGGACGGCGCGGTCGATGATCGAGCTGAAGTCGGTCGTCCTGGGGAGCGTGCCGAAGGCGTGGCCCCAGTTGCCGCCCAGCCGGGAGGCCACGAAGGCGTCCGCGACCGCGGGGTGCCCGTGCCTGACCAGCAGGGCGCCCTGCAGGATCAGCGCCATGCGTTCGACCACCCGGCGGGCCTGCGACTCGTCCACATCGGACAGCGCCGTGCCGAGGTCCTTCAGGGCGTCGTCGATGCGCGGGTCGACGCCGGTGACGGTCGCCAGGAACTCCTGCACCGACTCCGGTTCCTTCTTCATCGCGCGCAGCACGTCCAGCGCGGCGACGTTGCCGGACCCCTCCCAGATCGACATCAGCGGCGACTCGCGGAACAGCCGCGGCATCCCGCTGTCCTCGATGTAACCGTTGCCGCCCAGGCACTCCAGCGCCTCGGCCGCGTGCACCGGACCGCGCTTGCACACCCAGTACTTGGTGACCGCGAGCCCGAGCCGCGGCCGGTTCTCCGCGAGCCACATCGCGGCCGTTGTCGCCGCTTCCGACTCCACGGCCAGGTCCGCCAGCACGTTGCGCATGGCCGGCTGGTCGATCAGGTACTTGCCGAACGCCTTGCGGTGCGCGGCGTGGTGCGCTGCCTGCCTGAGTCCGGCGCGCATGCCGGCGGCCGACCCGAGCACGCAGTCCAAGCGGGTCATGTTGACCATCTCGATGATCGTCCGCACACCGCGGCCCTCGTCGCCGACGCGCCACGCGAACGCCTCGTCGTACTCGATCTCGGCGGACGCGTTGGACCTGTTGCCCAGCTTGTCCTTCAGCCGCTGCAGGAAGAACCGGTTGCGCGTGCCGTCCGGCAGCACCCGCGGCACCAGGAAGCACGTCAGCCCGCCGGGCGCCTGCGCCAAGGTGAGGAACACGTCGGACATCGGCGCCGACGTGAACCATTTGTGCCCGGTCAACACATAGCCCTCGTCGACCGGCTTCGCGACCGTCGTGTTCGAGCGGACGTCCGACCCGCCCTGCTTCTCGGTCATCGACATGCCGGCGATGAGGCCCCGCTTGGTGAGAGGGGCTTTGAGACCGAAGTCGTAGTCCCGGATGGTGAGAAGCGGTTCGTAGATCTCGGCGAGTTCCGGTGTGGTGCGCAAAGCGGGCACAGCTGCATAAGTCATCGAAATCGGGCATCCGTGGCCTGCCTCGACCTGCGACCAGACGTAGAACTTCGCGGCCCTTTCGAGATGCCCGCCATCGACATATGCGTGCAATCCGTGCGAAACGGCGACGTTCATCAGGTCGTGCCAGGCAGGGTGGAACTCGACCTCGTCGATCCGGTTCCCGTACCGGTCGTGCGTGCGCAGGACCGGCGGATACGTGTTCGCGAGCCGTCCTCGCTCCTGCCACTCCTCGCTGCCCGCGAGCCTGCCCAGCTCGTGCAGCTCGGCGTTGTCGACCCAGCTCAGCAGCGCCGGGTCGGCCGCGACGTCGTGACCGCTCAGCGGCGGGACCTGGTTGGTCACCTCGTGCGTAGCCATGTCCCGCACGTTACTACTGGTTGGTAACTTTGGGCAGGGTGTGATGAAAGATCGCTGGCCCATTCGGGCTTTTGGGCGTGCCAACGGCGCTGACGAGGAATAACGTCGTGCTGGTGAGTGACCATGGGCACAGCACGGCCGTTGCTGCGTTGACTGCGCAGTACGCCGCGATGCGCGAAGGTGCGCCGGTGCGGCTCGCGAAGAAGACGTCGAACCTGTTCCGGTTCCGCGCCGAGCAGTCGGGCGGGTTGGACGTCGGCAGGTTCGACCGGGTGCTGGCGGTGGACCCGGTCGGACGCACCGCGCAGGTGCAGGGCATGACCACCTACGAGAACCTCGTCGCCGCGACACTGCGCCACGGCCTGATGCCGCTGGTGGTGCCGCAGCTCAAGACCATCACGATCGGCGGCGCGGTGGCGGGACTGGGCATCGAGTCCACGTCCTTCCGCAACGGTCTCCCGCACGAGTCCGTGCGGGAGCTGGAGATCCTCACCGGTGACGGCGAGGTCGTGGTGGCCAAACCGGACGACGACCTGTTCCGTGCGTTCCCCAACTCCTACGGGACGCTCGGGTACGCGCTGCGGCTGGAGATCGAGCTGGAACCGGTGCGGCAGTACGTCCGGCTGCGGCACGTGCCGTTCGGCTCCTTCGCCGAATGCGCGGCCGTCATCGAGGAGGTGTGTTCGGACGGTTCGGCGGACTTCGTCGACGGCACGGTGTTCTCGCGTGGCGAGATGTACCTGACGTTGGGGCATTACGCCGACATCGCGCCGTACACGTCGGACTACACCGGAAACCAGATCTACTACCGGTCCATCCAGAAACGCCGCACGGACCACCTGACCATCCACGACTACCTGTGGCGCTGGGACACCGACTGGTTCTGGTGCTCCCGCGCGTTCGGTGCGCAGAACCCGGTGGTGCGCAGGCTGTGGCCCAAGCGCTACCTGCGTTCGGACGTGTACCGCAAGCTCGTGGCCAAGCATCGGCAGCTGAGGCCGCGGGTGGACGTCGAGCCGGTGATCCAGGACGTGGAGATCCCGGTCGGCGCGCTGGCCGACTTCCTGGACTTCTTCGACCGCGAGATCGGCATCTCGCCGGTGTGGCTCTGCCCCGTCCGGTTGCGCGACAACACGGGGTGGCCGCTGTACCCGATGGACCCGGACACGTTGTACGTCAACGTCGGGTTCTGGTCGGAGGTCCCGGTGCGGCCGGGGGAGAAGATGGGTGACCGCAACCGGCTCATCGAGCGCGAGGTGGCGCGGCTGGGCGGTCACAAGTCGCTGTACTCGGACTCCTACTACGACGAGGACGAGTTCTGGCGGCATTACAACGGTTCGCACTACCGGTCCGTGAAGGCCCGGTACGACCAGACGAACCGCCTGCCTGATCTGTACGCCAAGTGTGTCAGGGGACGATGAATGCGGTTGGCCTCCATTTTCCAGCGCATCACGGGTGGCAGCGACGTTCGCTTCCAGGCCTACGACGGCAGTACCGCCGGCCCTTCAGCCGCGCCGGTGTCGATCGACATCAAGACACCGGAAGCCTTGTCCTACCTGGCTTCCGCACCCGGTGAGCTGGGCCTCGCCCGCGCCTACGTGACGGGCCACCTGGAGATCCTCGGCGACGTGCACGCCGGCCTCTCCCAGCTCTCCGAGTTCTCCCTGCGGGAGCTCCCGTGGTTGCAACGCGTGGAGCTGCTGCGGTTCCTCGGCCGAATCCGGTTGTCGCACAAGGTGACGCCACCGCCGCAGGAGACCCGCCTGCGCGGCCTGCGTCACTCGAAGGCCCGCGACCAGGCCGCCATCGCCCACCACTACGACGTCTCGAACCAGTTCTACGAGTGGATCCTCGGCCCGTCGATGGCCTACACCTGCGCGGTCTACCCGACGCTGGAGTCCACTTTGGAGGAAGCCCAGTTCGAGAAGCACGACCTGGTCGCGCGGAAGCTGGGCCTCAAGCCCGGCATGAAGCTGCTGGACGTCGGCTGCGGCTGGGGCGGCATGGTCATGCACGCGGCCCGCGAGTACGGGGTGCGCGCGATCGGCGTCACGTTGTCCCGCAACCAGGCGGAATGGGCGCAGAAGGCCATCGTCGAGGCGGGCCTGTCGGATCTCGCCGAGGTCCGGCACCTGGACTACCGCGACGTGCGGGAGTCGGGCTTCGACGCGGTGTCGTCGATCGGCCTCACCGAGCACATCGGCAAGGCCCAGCTGCCTTCGTACTTCTCTTCGCTGTACAAGAAGCTCAAGCCCGGTGGCCGGTTGCTGAACCACTGCATCACCCGGCCGAACAACAAGGAACGCGCCCTGTCCGGACCGTTCATCAACCGGTACGTGTTCCCGGACGGTGAGCTGGTCGGGCCCGGCCACATCGTGTCGCAGATGCACGACGTCGGGTTCGAGGTGCGGCACGAGGAGAACATCCGCGAGCACTACGCGCTGACGCTGGCCGCGTGGAGCCGCAACCTGGAGGAGCACTGGGAAGAGGCCGTGAAGGAGGTCGGGGAGGCTCGCGCTCGGGTGTGGCGGCTGTACCTGGCGGCGTCGCGGCTCGGGTTCGACCGCAACAACATCCAGCTGCACCAGGTGCTCGGGGTGAAGCTGGACGGCACGAAGTCGCACATGCCGTTGCGGCCGGACTGGCTGTCCTGACCGGTGGCGGGGGGGGGGGCCGCGCGCGCCCCGGCCGGCGCGGCGGGCGGCGGTAGGGCGCGGCCCCCCCCCCCCGCGCGCGATGGGGGGGCGCGGGGGCCCGCCGCCCCCCCCCCCCGGGGTGGGGGGTGGTCTTCGTGGGGGCATCCCCCCCCCCTGTGGGGTTGCAGGAAGGCGCCCTTCATCGACCTGACTGTCCGCCACTAGCTCAGCTGGTCCACGATCGCCTTGGCCTGGTTGGACGGGATCGCGAACCCGATGCCCACGCTCCCGGCCTCACCGCTGCTCGACGCCGGCGAGTAGATCGCCGAGTTGATCCCGATCAGCTCACCGGCCGCGTTCACCAGCGCGCCACCGGAGTTGCCGGGGTTGATCGACGCGTCGGTCTGGATCGCCTGGTACGTAACGGGTTGCGAGCGGCGCGTCTCGCCGGGCACGGTCACCTTGCGGTCGAGCGCGGAGACGATGCCGGTGGTGACGGTGCCCTGCAGGCCCGACGGCGAGCCGATGGCCATCACCGCGTCGCCGACCTTCACGGAGTCGGAGTTGGCCCACTTGATCGGGGTGAGGCCCGAGACGCCGGAGGCCTGCACCACGGCGAGGTCCGAGGTGGGGTCCGTGGAGACGACGGTGGCCGGCACCTCGCGGCCGTCGTTCAGCGTCACGGTCACCCTGCCGCCGGACGAGGCGACGACGTGGTTGTTGGTGAGGATCTTGCCGTCCGCCGACAGGATCACGCCGGAGCCGAGGCCGTTGGCGACGTTGACCTGCACCACGGAGGGCAGCACGTTCGCGGCCACGGACGTCCAGTCCAGTGTGGACGTGTTGGAGACCGTCCGCGCCACCACGGAGTTGCTCGGCGAGGTGCCGTCCGGTGAGGCGATCACCGCGCCGGTGACCCCTCCGAACAGGCCCGCGACGAGTGCCGCCGCGGTGAGCATCGGGGCCGTGCGGCGCCAGAACTTCGGCGCCGGGGCAACGGCGGGCTGCGGTTCCACCAGTGACCCGCTCATCGCGGGGAAGCTCTGCTCGGTCATGGCTCCACGATGGACCGCCATCATGTGAGCAAGCTGTGGGAAAAGCCGAAGAATTCCTGATAAGAACTAGCTGAGAAGCAGCGAGGAGACGGCTGAGGCCGACAGCGGCGGCCCGAAGTGGGAGCCCTGTCCGCCCGTCACGCCCAGCGCGGCCAGCCGCGAGGCCTCGGCCGCGGTCCGCACGTCCTCGGCGTAGAGCGGCAGGCCCAGGATCGACGCCCACTTCAGCAACGCCACCGACGCGCTCTCGTCCACGCGGTTCGCGCCGGCGTCCAGGCCGCGCACGACGGCGCCGGTGAACTTCACGCCGCTGAGCGGCAGCAGGCGCAGCCGGTCGACGCCGACGTTGCCGCCGTTCACCTGGTCCAGCACGAGCCCGATGCCGCGCTCGGCGAGGATCGTCAGCTCTTCCAGCTGGTCGTCGCTCAGCAACGACGGCAGGTGCTCGTGCAGCTCGAAGCGCAGCTGGGTGGCGGGCAGGCCGGTGCGGTCCAGCACGCGGGCGACCTCGGCGACGAGCTCGGGTTCCTGGCACAGCCGCGGCGGCAGGTCGATCGAGAGCGCGGGCGCGCGGGAACCGAGCTCCGCACACCACAGAGAAGCCTGCGCGCACGCTTCCGACAGCGCCCAGCGCACGAGGCGGACGATCATGCCGTTGTCGTTGGACTGGTCCATGAACAGGTCCGGGCACAGCACGCCGCGCACCGGGTGGTCCCAGACGATCTTCGCCTCCAGCGCGAGCACGGAACCGTCGGCGAACGAGCGCACCGGGAAGTAGTCGACCCGGAACTGGCCCTCCTCCAGCGCGCCGGGGATCGACGCGGCGAGCGCGTACCGCTCCTTGTCGCGCAGGTCCCGGTCCCGGTCGTACAACGCCCACTGCGCCTTGCCGTCGCGCTTGGCCCAGCCGACCGTGACGTCCGCCGACCGCAGCAGGTCCACCGCGTCGCCGCCGCGGGCGGCCCGTGCCACGATGCCGGCGCTGACCGTCACGCCGACGCCGTGCGCGCCGATCCAGATCGGCTCCTCCAGCCGTGCGGTGAAGTCCTCGACGAGCGCGATCACGCCCCGCAGGTCGCGCGGGTCCTTGATCAGGACACCGAACTCGTCCTCGCCGATGCGCGCGACCTTGCCGACCTCCTCGGAGAAGACGGCCCGCAGGTGCGTGGCGACCTGCATCAGCACCCGGTTGCCCACCTCGTGCCCGAACGCGTCGTTCACGCCGCGGAACCCGTCGACGTCGACCTGCACCAGCGCCAGCGTCTCCGGGCCCTTGGAGCCGACCGCGCCTTCCAGCCAGCCGAGGAACTGCGTCCGGTTCGGTAGACCGGTCTGCATGTCGTTGAGGCTCTGGCGGACGAGCTGCGTCTGCAACGCCCGCATCTCGTTCATGTTCTCGATCATCGTGACGAAGTACGGCGGCGTGTCGTCGTTCTCGCGCACCAGCGAGATCGCCATGTGCGTCTGGATCGTCTCGCCGTCGCTGCGGATCATCCGCTTCTCGACCCTGATGTGGTCGAGGTCGGTGTTGATCAAGGTCTGGCCGATCTCCCGCAGCGCCTCGCGGTCCTCGGGGTGCGCGAGGTCGCGGCCGGTGATCTTGTCCAGGTCCTCGCGCCGGTAGTCGAGCATCGTCAGCAACGCCTCGTTGACGTCCATGATCTTGCCCTTGAGGTCGACCACGACGATCGGGAACGCGGAGCTCTGGAAGATCGCCCGGAACTTCGCCTCGCTCGCCCGCACCGCGTTCTCGGCCCGGCGCATCGTGTTGATCGCGGCCGTGCGGCTGATCTCCTGCTGGTCGAGCGTGCGGTCGCGCAGCCCCTCCGCGTACCCGGCGGCGAGCGCGGCGAGCTGGGCCGGCGTGGCGGGCGTGTGCTCACCGAGGTACGTGAGCGTCTGCTCCAGCGTCGCCGAGGAGATGAAGTCGTTCTTCACCATCGAGTGGCCGACCTCCCGTGCCGCGTCCACACCGCCGCCGAGCAGCCGCTCGACGTAGCCGCCGAGCAGTTGCTCGAGCTTCTCGCGGGTGAGGTTCGCGAGGAGGGTGCTGGAGATCGCCGCCGCCCAGGCAACGGCGGGCTCTCGGCTGTCGACCATGTTCATTCAGCTCAGGTTGGCCATTCGTGGGGACCGGTGTGATCCGCTGATCGGTCGTCGGGCGCCAATCGGTACGCCTGCACTGACCCACTTCCGCCAGATTCGGTCGAACGGGTGACATCCCGCGCGGTACCACCACCGGGTGTGGGTCCAGCGAACAAGCTTACTGATCACGCCTGACCTGTCCAACCGAACCCCGATTCCCGGTCACGAATCCCGAGATTGGCCAAGAATTCACTCTTTTGACCTAGTGAATCACCTTGTCGAACGGCAACGGACCTATTGTCAGTGGGTCCGCGTCCACGTCGAACAACGGCCGGTACCCCGTCGCGAGGTACAACGCCTTCGCCTCCGGCTGGCGGGGCCCCGTGGTCAGGTAGATCCGGCGGTAGCCGAACGCCCGTGCCTCCTTCTCCAGTTCCTCCACGACCCGGCGCGCGAGCCCGCGCCGGCGATGGCGCGAGTGCGTCCAGATCCGCTTGAGTTCCGCGGTCTGTTCGTCGTACCGCATGAACGCCCCGCCCGCGACCGCTTCTCCGGCCTCCACGAGCAGCAGGAACTGCCCGTGCGGCGGTTCGAACACGTCCGCCGGCCGCTGCATCTCCTGCGCGCCCATCGGCCCGTAGCGGGTCGTGTACTCGTACGTCAGCTCGGCCACCAGCGGCGCCGCGTCCGGATCGGACTGCCGGACGCGGCGCACTTCGAGGGTGGTCATGAAGCCTTGGCCCGGTCCCGCTTCGCGACCTCTTCGCGCACCAGCGGAATCACGTACCGGCCGAAGTCGATCGCGTCGTCCAGCAGGTCCTAGCCGCGTGCCGACAGGATGTCGACGCCGAGGTCGTAGTAGTCCAGCAACGCCTGCGCGACGGTTTCCGGCGTGCCGACCAACGCGTTGGAGTTGCCCGCTCCGCCCGTCGCCTTCGCGGTCGGCGTCCACAATGCACGGTCAAAGCGCTCGCCGCGTTCCGCGACGGCCAGAAGTCGTTGTGAACCGGTGTTCTCCGGATTGGTCAGGGAATGCCGGCGGCTCAACGGACCGTTGGCTTTCCGCGCCTCGATCCGGTCCAACGTACGATATGCCTTCTCCCACGCCAGTTCCTCGGTCGGTGCGATGATCGGCCGGAACGCGACCTGGATCCTCGGCACGTCGGTGCGGCCCGCGTTCTTCGCCGCCTGCCTGACGGACTCGATCTGCTGCGCGGTCTCGGCCAGCGGTTCGCCCCACAGGCAGAAGATGTCCGCCTCCGCGCCGCCCGCCTCGTAGGCCGCGGGGGAGGAGCCGCCGAACGACACGTTCGGACGTGGTTGCTGCACCGGGAAAACGTCGCTCACGAAGTCCGCGAAGTGGTAGTGCTCCCCGTCGTGGTCGAACGCCTCCCTGCTGAGCCAGGCCTTCTTCACGATCTGGATGTACTCGCGGGTGCGGCTGTAGCGCTGGTCCTTGCTCAGGTAGTCGCCCTCGCGCTGCTGCTCGTGGTCGGTGCCGCCGGTGATGAAGTGGACCGTGAGCCTGCCGTCGCTGATCTGGTCGAGCGTCGCGAACGTCTTGGCCGCGAACGTCGGGTACGAGACGTTCGGCCGGTGCGCCAGCAGGATCTGCAGCTTGTCGAGCTTCGCGGCCAGGTACGCCGCCGCGGCCGCGGGCTCGGGCGCACCCGACCCGTACGCGAACAGCACGCGGTCCCAGCCGTGTTCCTCGTGCGCACGGGCGAGCCTGATCGTGTAGTCCTTGTCGAACGCGCCACCTGACCTCGGCGTCGTCTCCGACCCGTTGTTCGTGGCGGCGATCCCGAGAAACTCGACTGGCATGGCGGATTCCCCAGAGTTGGCGGTGAGAGCTTCCGGTGCGTTGAGGGAGACGCCCTGCGAGTCCAGCACCGGCCCGTGCCGCTCGCAACGACGTCCACAGAGCGGGATTTGCTTGCACGCGCGGGGTACTCTGGTGGTGTTCGCGTTGAGGGGCGCGGTTCGTTTCTCGTTGCCCATCAACGGAAAGACGCGCATGCGCTCACTCGTGATCATCGGCGGCGGTCCTCGTGCCGCCGGCCTGCTGGAACGCATCGCCGCCCGGTCTCCGTCACTGGAACTGGTCGTGCACGTCGTCGACCCCCACCCGCCGGGCGCGGGCCGGGTGTGGCGGCACGCGCAGTCCCCGTTGCTGCGCATGAACTCCATGGCCGAGGACGTCACGGTCTTCACCGACGCGAGCTTCGACGGTGCCGGCCCGGTTCGTCCCGGTCCGTCGCTCGCGGAGTGGGGTGACGTCGACCCGACGTCGTTCCCGTCGCGGCAGGTGCAGAGCAAGTACCTCTCGTGGTTCTTCGACCACGTCCGGGAATCTCTGCCTCCGAACATCTCGGTGTCCGTGCACGAGGCCCGTGCGTTGAAGGTCGTCGGCAACTGGGTGTGGCTCGACAGCGGTGAGTCGCTGCGGGCCGACGTCCTGGTGCTGGCCCTCGGCCACCTCGACGCCGAACCGGAGCCGGAGCACCGCGCGCTCGCCGCGCACGCGGCGGAGCACGGCCTGGTCTACGTGCCGCCGTTGTACTCGGCCGACGCCGATCTGTCCGAGGTCGAGGGTGACGTGGTGCTGCGCGGGTTCGGCCTGGCGTTCATCGACCTGATGGTGTTGCTGACCGAGGGGCGCGGTGGTCGGTACGTGCGTTCCGGGCAGCTCGAATATCTTCCGTCCGGCGCCGAACCGACGATCCACGTGGGCTCGCGGCGCGGCGTGCCGTACCACTCGAAGACCGGCTACCGGTTGCAGGGCACCCGGCCGAAGCTGCCGCACTTCTTCGTGGCGGACGCCTTGCGCGGCCGCGACCTGGACTTCCGGGCGGAGGCGTGGCCGTTGATGGCCAAGGAGATCGCGTGGGGTCACTACCACGAGCTCTTCACCGGGCATCCCGGCCTCGTGCGGATGTCGTTCGTCGAGTTCGCGGCGTCGTTCGCCGGACTGCCCTGGTACAGCGACGAGATGCGGGAGCTGGAGCTCCTCGCGGTGCCCGATCCGGCCGACCGCATCGACTTCGAACGCCTGGACCGCCCGTTGACCGGTCTGACCTTCGCGTCGGGTGAGGAGTTCCAGGAGTACCTGAGGGCCTACGTCGAGGCGGACGTGGCCCGCCGCTCCGATCCCCGGTACAGCGCGGATCTGGGCGCGTTTCTCGCCCTGCTGTCGGTCTACGGCCAGATGGCCCAGGTGATGCCGCACGACAGCTGGTGGCACGGTTACTTCAGCTACCTGGCCTCCGGGCCGCCGCCGGACCGGCTGGAGGAGCTGCTGGCGTTGTCGCGCGCGGGAATCGTTCGGTTCGTCGGCGCGGACATGTGGGTCAAGGCGGTGGACGGCGCGTTCCTGGCGGGCAGCCCGACTACACCGGACGTGGTGCGCGCCAACGGTTTGGTCGAGGCCCGCCTGCCCACGCACTCCCTGTCGCGCACCGCCGATCCGGTGCTGCGGTCGTTGCGGGCGGTCGGTGACGTGTCCGAGGACGACGCCGGGCTGGTGCGGGTCACCCCGGAGGGCCGGTTGATCAACGAACGCGGTGAGGCCGACCCGGTTCGGTTCGCCGTGGGGCCCTACACCACGGGGAAGGCGTTCGCGGCGTTCTCGCGGCCCGGCACGAACGCCCCCGCGTTCCGGCAGAACGACGTTCTCGCGAGCGCGATCCTGCGCACGCTGGGCGCCTTGTCCTGAACTCAGGCCCTCAGGCGCCGGTGCGTTCGCTGTCGCTGGTTGGGGGCCGTGATACCAGGCAGGGGGGGGTTGGGCCCCCGCGAGAAAAGGCGGGGGGGGCCGCGG
>NZ_JBEXJN010000084.1:0-29667 GCF_040609115.1 Lentzea sp. NPDC004782 | reverse complement strand
AATTACTGTTGCGGAGACTGGGGCTCACACCCCTTCACCCCCCTATTATGGGCGACTACACCACCTTGACGTGGATGAAGGCGCCCTTCATCGAGAAAAGGTCCGACCTACACGGCCGAGTTGCGGCCGGTTGAGCAGACGTAGACGACCGACGCGCGGTCACCGCTGGCGTTGTGGTGGTTGAGCACCAGCAGGCCGTCGGACTTGTCGGACTTCAGCGCCGCCGCGTCCCTGTTCACCACGAGCGCGGTACCCGGCTTGGCGAGGTACGAGAGCGCCGCGTCGCCGCCGCCCTGCACCCACAGGCCCGGCTTGAGCGGGTCGTAGGACAGGTTGTGGTCGATCACGTCGATCAGGCCGTTCGCGTTGCCCGGCGCCACGTAGAAGCCGGACGTGCCGGCGACGTACGAGATGCGCGCGGTGTCCTTCGCCGGGTCGATGCCGAGTGCCGTGAGCAGCACCGGCAGGACCGCGACGTTGGTGTCGGCGGTGTTGGTGTCGACGTCGCCGAACTGGCCGTTGATCGGCTGGAGGTCGACCTGCGCACCCGTCTTGAGGTCCACGGTCGACGCGACCAGCAGGTCGGTGTCGGTCAGCCGGGTGGCGAACGTCTCGAAGTCCGCGGTGCCGTCACCGTTGGTGTCGATGTCGATGAACGGAACCGTGTTCTTGCCGAGGTTGTACCAGTTGCCCCACGTCGCGATGCCGAACGCGAGCATGGACTCCTCGGGCTTGCCCTGCGCCTTGGCGAGCGGGGCCGTGGAGGCCGCGCCGACGTAACGCAGGTCGCCGCCCTTGGCGGTCTCGTTCAGCGCGCAGTTCTGCGTGACGTTGCGCTTGCAGTCGCGCAGCTTCGGCGACTGGGCCTGCAGCTCGAGAACGCTGACCAGCGAGCGGTAGGCCTGCGAGCCGGTGCCCTGGTCGACGCCGCGGCCGCTCAGGTTCAGCACCGCCTGCTTGTCCGTGCCGCTGAACTTCAGCCCAGCCGGGGTGTTGATGTCCGCGACCGGCTTCGGCGCCGAGTACACCGACAGGCGCAGCGGCACCGTGGCACCGGCGGTCGGCGTGAGGGTCACGCGACCGGAGGCGTCCGCGATGAACTGTCGCGCCGCACCCAGCTGGTTGGTCACGACGGTCGAGTCGACCGTCTTGCGCAGCGCCTTCGGGTCGTCGATCTTCAGGGTGACCTTGACGCGCGCGATGCCGCGCGGGCTCAGCTTCACCTTGTCCTGCGAGAGCACGTAGCTCACGCCGGGGATCGTCGTGGCGGCGCTGTAGCCGACGTTGTACTCGACGGCCTTCGTCGACTTGTTGACGATCTTGATCGTCTTGGTCTTCGAGACCGGCCTGGCGACCTCGACGACACCGAAGTTCGCGCTCACGAAGCCGGGGTCGTCCTCGACGAGGGCCAGGACCTGGTTGTCGATCGCGGCCTTGCCGTCGACACGACCGGTGCCGACGCGGTTGGGCGCGAAGGTCTTGCCGTTCTCCTTCACGTCCGCGCCGGCCGTGTTCATGATCGCGGCCTTGACCTCTTCCAGCGTGTAGTCCGGGTGCGTCTGGCGCACCAGGGCCGCGATGCCGGCGACGTGCGGGGACGCCATCGACGTGCCGGAGAACACCGCGCGGTCGTTGCCGGACCCGACGGCGGTCGACGAGATCGTGTCACCGGGCGCCGCCACGTCCGGCTTGATCGACGCGCCGCGGGTGCCGCGGCTGGTGAACGAGCTCGGCGTGTCCGAAATGGACTGGTCGTACGTCGGCACGGTGGTGCGCAGGGAACCCGCGAGACGGACGGTCAGCGTGCCCGCGTCCAGCAGCGGACGCACCTGCTTGGTGGCGTCGCCGGTGAACTGGAACACCGGGATGGTCGCGTTGCCCGCGATGCCCGCCGAGAAGTTGTTCAAAGTGGACGAAAGCACCACGCCCGCCGCACCGGCGGCCTGCGCGTTGTTGCTGCGACCGGCCGAGCCGCAGCGGCGCGACGCGTCGTTGTCGTCCCACTCCAGCCACACGTACTTGCCCGCGAGGCCCGTCTGCGTGATCGGCTGGCAGCCGTCGAGGTTGCCCGCCTGGGTGAGCTTCACGACCGGCAGGGTCTTGTCGTAACCCAGGTAGCCGGTGAAGTTCTGGCTGTACTGACCGGGCTTCACCTGGCCGTTGGCCTCGGCACCGTCGCGCAGCACGAACGAGTCGCGCACGGACGCGACGGTCAGCGCCTCGGGCGTGCTGCCCGGCGAGCCGCCGACGTCGTAGAGGTCGCCACCGTTGCCCTCGGCGAAGACCGGCAGGACGCCGGCCTTGAACAGCTTCTTGACGAAGAGGCTGTCGGGGTCGTCCGGTGCGCCGTAGTCGGAGCCGAGCGACAGGTTGACCACGTCGAGGTGGTCGGAGAAGTCCCCGTCGCCGTCGGGGTCGAGCGCCCAGTCGAGCGCCTGCGAGGTGACGTTGGTCGAACCCTCGCAGCCGAAGACCTTCAGCGCGTAGATGAGGGCCTTCGGCGCGGTGCCGGGGCCGATCTTCATCGCGTTGAGCTTGTCGGCGTCGAGCTTGGTGTAGTCGCCCTTGAACGTGCTGCCGTCGGCGTTCTCACCGAACCCGGCCGCGGTGCCCGCGACGTGCGAGCCGTGGCCGTTGCAGTCGATCGGGTTCGGGTCGGGCTTCGGCGTGTTCTTCGCCGGGTCCTTGCTGGCCCCGTCGTAGTCCTCACCGACGAAGTCCCAGCCGCCGACGACCTTGGAGGTCGGGAAGTTCGGGTTCTTCGCCCGCGGGTCGACCGCGCGGAACGCCTCGACCGTGCCGGGACCGCCGAAGTTGGCGTGCGTGTAGTCGACGCCGGTGTCGATGACGCCGATCCGGACGTCGTCACCGAGCTTGCCGTACTGCTGCCAGACGTTGAGCGTCCTGGTGAGCTGCACCGCGTTGGAGTTCGCGCGCGTCTTCGGCACGACCGGGTAGACCGCGGCGACGTCCGGGCGGTCGGCGAGCTCGCGGACCTTCGCCGCGTCCGCCGTCACGACCACGCCGGGAACGGCGTTGGACGTGCGGAAGAGCTCCTTGGTGCCGTTGTCCTTCGACTTGAGCTCACCGACGACCTGGTCGACCGTCGCCGACACGTCGCTCTTCGCCTGCTTGGCCGCCTGCTTCGCGACCTCCTTGCCCTGCGGCTTCTTCTCCTCGAAGGCGTCGACGGCGGGCTTGCGGTCGAGCGCGACGAACGCGGTGACCTGGCCGGACTGGTTCAACCGAGGAGAAACCTTGAGCTGCAACGCTTTCGCGTCCAGCCCGTGTGCACCCTTCAACGGCTGCGCGAGCGGTTCGCTCTGCGCCTGTGCCGTGGCGGGTGCGATCAGCAGTGTGGTGATGGCAGAGAACACCACCAGACTCGATCGTCTCTTCACAACATTGCCCCAAACGAGGTGTGTTCCTTCGACCCGAACACGCGTGCCGCGCCCTCTACGGCACCGGGTCAACCTCGTGGGGACGCTAATCGCTGATGTGTGTTTGCGACTGCCCCGAAAGTATGAAGTTTGTCTACGGAGAGTTGGTCGTTACAGCTTCGTTGTTCACCGTGACAGCCGCGGGAGGGGGATTTGACCGTCCCCCTCCCGCTTTGTCGTGACTATCCGAAGTCGACACTCCGCACGGTGCGGGCTCCCACGGCGGCACCGATCGGGTCGAGCACCGCGGTGTCGACCGGGCGGTCCACCCGCAGCACCATCACGGCGTCCGCGCCGGTCTGGCTGATCTGCGCGGCCTCGATGTTCACGCCGGCCTCGCCGAGCAGCGTGCCGACCGTGCCCATGACACCCGGACGGTCCGGGTACTCCAGCAGCAGCACGGTTCCCTCGGCCCTCAGGTCGAAGTTGCGGCCGTTGATGTTCACCAGCTTCTCGACCTGCGCGATGCCGCTGACCGTGCCGGACACGCTGTTGCTCGTGCCGTCGGCCTGCACGGCCTTCACCGTGACGAGGCTGCGGTGGTTCGGGCTCTCGGTCTCCTTGACCAGGTCCACGCTCACGCCGAGGTCCGCGGCGAGCTGCGGGGCGTTGACGAACGTGACCTGCGACTCGACGACGCTGGAGAAGACACCGCGCAGCGCGGCGAGCGGCAGCACCGCCACGTCCTCAGTGGACAGTTCGCCGCGCACCTCGACGGTGACGCTGGTCGGCGCCTTCGACGACAGTGCACTGAGGACGGTGCCGAGCTTCTGCACGAGCGGCAGGTACGGGCGCACCTCCTCGCCGACCGCACCGCCCTGCACGTTGACGGCGTCCGGCACGAACTCGCCGGCCAGCGCGAGGGCGACGCTCTTCGCGACGTCGGTGCCCGCGCGGTCCTGTGCCTCGGTGGTGCTCGCGCCGAGGTGCGGGGTGACGACGATGCCCGGGACGTTGAACAGCGGGCTCTCGGTCGTGGGCTCGGTGGAGAAGACGTCCACGCCGGCGCCGCCGACCTGGCCCTCCTTGACCGCCTCGGCCAGCGCCTCCTCGTCGATGAGGCCACCGCGGGCGGCGTTGACGATGATGACGCCGCGCTTGGCCTTGGCCAGTTGCTCGGCGCCGATCAGGCCCTTGGTCTCCGGGGTCTTCGGCAGGTGGATGCTGATCGCGTCGGCGCGCTCCAGCAGCTCTTCCAGCGTCACGAGCTCGATGCCGAGCTGGGCGGCCCGCTGCGCCGAGACGTACGGGTCGTAGGCGATCAGGGTGGTGCCGAACGCGGCGATGCGCTGCGCGAACAGCTGACCGATCTTGCCCAGGCCCACGACACCGACCGTCTTGCCGTTGAGCTCGACGCCGTTGAACTTGCTGCGCTTCCACTCGTGGTTCTGCAGCGTCTCGTGCGCGAACGGGATCTGGCGCGCGACCGCGAGCAGCAGGGCGACGGCGTGCTCGGCGGCGCTGACGATGTTGGACGTCGGTGCGTTGACGACCATCACGCCGTTGGCCGTGGCTGCCGAAACCTCGACGTTGTCCAGGCCGACGCCCGCACGGGCCACGACCTTCAGCTTGCGGCTGGCGGCGAACACCTCGGCGTTGACCTGCGTGGCGGACCGCACGAGCAGGGCGTCGGCGTCCGCGACGGCCTCGAGGAGGGCCGGGCGGTCGGTGCCGTCTACGTGGCGCACTTCCACGCCATCGCCGAGAGCGTCCAGCACGGACGGTGCGAGCTTCTCGGCGATGAGGACAACAGGTCGGCTCGTGTTGGTCACGGACATCGCTCCCAGAACGGTTGGATCGTGGGGCGCGGGCGTGGTCGAGGCGGCTGACCCGCGCCGACCGGGCACCGCAATGTGTCCGGACTGTTAACGAGCATAGACAGGGGGCGTTGACCCGGCCGTTGGCGGGTGGCTCAGGTCACTGCCGCGTCCTGCGGGCTGGGACGGTGTTTGCGCTGGTTCTCGTGACGCGGCGCCACGTGGTGGACCGAAAACCGGCTGACCTCGGCGGGGACGCCTTGCTAGCTTCCGGGCATGACGTGCCTGACAGATCTCAGGTGGCAGTTCGCGGGAGTCGAGGACCTCCGCGCCGGCGACCTCGTGTCGGCCTCCGCGCTGATCGCGGCGACCGGTGCCCGGCGGCGCGCGGACCGCGTGCGGGAAGCGGACGTGCGGTGCGGTCGTGGACCGCGCTCACGCGACAGGTTCGCCGGTCTGGGGATGCTCACCAGGCCTCGGCGGGCTCCCCGTCTCTGGCACCTGCACAGGAAGCGGCCCGCCCGGTCGTCGTGAAGACCGGCCCGACATCGGTTCCCCCAGACCGTCGACGGACTGTCGACGGATTGTCGACGGCTACCGCCAACGTCAGCACAGCAAGCGGAGAGAGTCGCTCCCCGCCGTCCGGAATGCTGTGAAGGGAAACGATGAAACGCGCAACTCGAGGACTCAAGACGGCCGTCGCGGCGACCTTCGCCGGCATCGCGCTGCTCATCGGCGTGCCGGCGGCGCACGCGGACACGGGTTCGGCCTCGGCCCAGGCCGGCGGACTGCACACCACCGCGGTCAAGAGCGCGGTCTGGGGCCAGCTGCACAGCGGTGACTGTCAGCAGGACAACGGCACCATCGTGCTGCGCCCCGACGGGACGGGCACGTTCAGCGCGACCACGCTCACCTACAAGACGCACACCGGCGACGTCTGGCACACCACCCTGACGTTCTTCACGACGGGCGGCACCAGGCTGTTCGCCAGAGGCCAGTTCAACAGCCCGCGGATGAACGACGGCAACCCGCCACCGAAGTACTTCTGGAGCGCCGACTTCACCTACGACTCGGGCCTCTACAGCGCCGTGGACATCTTCAAGACCCGCCAGTCCTACAGCTGCTGACCACCGGGGGACGAGCCGCTACCAGGGCTCGTCGAACTCCCCGTCCTTGGCGCCCGCCACGAAGGCGTCCCACTCGGCCATCGTGAAGACGAGGACCGGTTCCAGCTGCTTGGAGTTGCGCATGGCCACGTAGGTGGCGCCGTCGGTGTGCTCCACGAAGGCGATCTCGACGTGGCCGTCCTCGGGCTCCGGCTCCGGCGGGCGCTTCCACTCGGCGTCGCGGAGGTCCAGGTTGCCGCGCACGTGAGCCTTGTCGTCGTAGATCGGCGCACTATCGGTCATGCGACAGAAGTTAGCGGAAAGGCCCGCGGGGCGTCACACACGCTCCACGGGCCTTCCCCATCACGAAGGACTCAGGCGGTCTCGGTGATCGGCCGGTCGACCCACGACATCATGTCGCGGAGCTTCTTGCCGGTCGCCTCGATCGGGTGGTTCTCACCCTCCTGCTGCAGCTTCTTGTAGTTGGCGCGGCCGTTGTCGTCCTCGGCCACCCACTCGTTCGCGAAGGTGCCGTCCTGGATCTCGCCCAGGATCTTCTTCATCTCCTCCTTGACCGACGCGGTGATGACGCGCGGGCCGCGGGTCAGGTCGCCGTACTCCGCGGTGTCGGAGATCGAGTAACGCATGCGGGCGATGCCGCCCTCGTACATGAGGTCGACGATCAGCTTCAGCTCGTGCAGGCACTCGAAGTACGCGACCTCGGGGGCGTAGCCCGCCTCGGTGAGGACCTCGAAGCCAGCCTGGACGAGAGCCGACGCGCCACCGCACAGGACGGCCTGCTCGCCGAAGAGGTCCGTCTCGGTCTCTTCCTTGAACGTCGTCTTGATGACGCCGGCGCGGGTGCCGCCGATGCCCTTGGCGTACGAGAGCGCGAGGGCCTGCGCGTTGCCGGAGGCGTCCTGCTCGACCGCGATGAGCGCGGGCACGCCCTTGCCGTCGACGAACTGGCGGCGGACCAGGTGGCCCGGCCCCTTCGGCGCGACCATGGCGACGTCCACACCGGACGGAGCGGTGATCAGGCCGTAGCGGATGTTGAAGCCGTGGCCGAAGAAGAGCGCGTCGCCCTCCTTCAGGTTCGCCGCGATCTCGTTGGCGTAGATGTGGCGCTGGGCGGTGTCCGGCGCCAGGATCATGATCACGTCGGCCCACGCGGAGACCTCGGCCGGCGTACCGACCTCCAGGCCCTCTTCCTCGGCCTTGGCGCGGGACTTGGAGCCCTCCTGCAGACCGATGCGGACCTCGACGCCCGAGTCGCGCAGGGACAGCGCGTGGGCGTGGCCCTGGCTGCCGTAGCCGATCACGGCCACCTTGCGGCCCTGGATGATGCTCAGGTCGGCATCGTCGTCGTAGAAGATCTCGACGCTCACAGTGTTTCCTTCTCTCTAGTACTAACGAACCGCGGTGGCGGTGATGGAACGAGCGCCACGGCCGATGGCGACCATGCCGGACTGGACGATCTCGCGAAGCCCGTAGGGCTCCAGCATGCGCAACAACGCGTCGAGCTTCTCAGACGTGCCGGTGGCCTCGATTGTGACCGCCTCCGGTGACACGTCGACGACCTTTGCGCGGAAGAGCTGAACAGTTTCCAAAACCTGCGAACGCACCGTCGCGTCGGCGCGAACCTTGATCAACACCAGCTGCCGCTGAACGGAAGCGGTCGGCTCCAGCTCGACGATCTTGATGACGTTGATGAGTTTGTTGAGCTGCTTGGTCACCTGCTCCAGCGGCAGCTCGTCGACCGAGACCACGATGGTCATGCGGGAGATGTCGGGGTACTCGGTGCGGCCGACCGCCAGCGACTCGATGTTGAAGCCGCGGCGGGAGAACAGGCCGGCGACGCGCGCGAGCACACCGGGCTTGTCCTCGACCAAAACGCTCAGCGTGTGCCTGGTCATCACAGATCCTCGTCGAACAGGGGGCGGATGCCGCGAGCGGCCATGATCTCGGAGTTGCCGGTGCCGGCCGCGACCATGGGCCACACCTGCGCGTCCTTGCCGACGACGAAGTCGACCACGACCGGCCGGTCGTTGATCTCCAGCGCCTTCGCGATCACCTCGTCCACCTCCTCGCGCGACTCGGCCCGCAGGCCCGCGCAGCCGAGAGCCTCCGCCAGGAGCTTGAAGTCTGGGATGCGGTGCTTGTGCGTGCCCAGATCCGTGTTGGAGTACCGCTCACCGTAGAAGAGCGTCTGCCACTGGCGGACCATGCCCAGGTTGCCGTTGTTGATGACGGCGATCTTGACGGGCAGGTTCTCGATGGCGCAGGTGGCGAGCTCCTGGTTGGTCATCTGGAAGCAGCCGTCGCCGTCGATGGCCCACACCGTGCGGTCCGGCTCACCGGCCTTGATGCCCATCGCGGCCGGGACCGCGAAGCCCATCGTGCCGAGGCCGCCGGAGTTGATCCACGTGCGCGGGTGCTCGTACTTCACGAACTGCGCGGCCCACATCTGGTGCTGGCCGACGCCCGCCGTGTAGATCGTGTCGGCCGGCGACAGCGCGCCGATCCGCTCGATCACGAACTGCGGCGACAGCGTGCCGTCCTCGGGCCAGTCGTAGCCGAGCGGGAACGTCTCGCGCAACGAGTTCAGCGTGTCCCACCACGGCGTGAGGTCGACCTTCTTGGCCGTCTCGCGCTCGGTGCGGACCGCGTCGATCAGCTCGGTGATGATCTCCTTGCAGTCGCCCACGATCGGGACGTCCGCGCGGCGGTTCTTGGAGATCTCGGCCGGGTCGATGTCGGCGTGGATGATCTGCGCGTCGGGGGCGAACGAGCCGAGCTGGCCGGTGACGCGGTCGTCGAACCGGGCGCCCAGCGCGATCAGCAGGTCCGACTTCTGCATCGCCGCGACGGCCGCGACGGTGCCGTGCATGCCGGGCATGCCGAGGTGCTGCTGGTGCGAGTCGGGGAACGCGCCGCGCGCCATCAGCGTGGTGACGACCGGGATGCCGGTGTCCTCGGCCAGGCGCAGCAGCTCCGCGGACGCGTCCGCCTTGATGACGCCGCCGCCCACGTACAGGACGGGCTTGCGCGCGTTCACGATCAGCTTGGCGGCTTCGCGCACCTGCTTGCCGTGCGGCCGGGTCGTCGGCCGGTAACCGGGCAGGCGCAGGTCGGGCGGCCACGAGAAGCTGGTCTGCTCCTGCAGCACGTCCTTCGGGATGTCGACGAGCACCGGGCCGGGTCGGCCGGTCGCCGCGATGTGGAACGCCTCCGCGATCGCCCTCGGGATCTCCGCCGGGTCGGTCACGAGCATGTTGTGCTTGGTGATCGGCATCGTGATGCCGCAGATGTCCGCCTCCTGGAAGGCGTCCGTGCCGATCAGCGGCCGCGTCTGCTGGCCGGTGATCGCGACGACGGGCACGGAGTCCATGTTCGCGTCCGCGAGCGGCGTGACGAGGTTCGTCGCACCGGGTCCAGAGGTCGCCATGCAGACCCCGACCTTGCCGGTGGCCTGCGCGTATCCGGTCGCCGCGTGTCCTGCGCCCTGCTCGTGGCGGACGAGGATGTGCCGGACCTTCGTGGAGTCCAGCAGCGGGTCGTACGCGGGAAGGATCGTCCCGCCGGGAATGCCGAACACCACTTCACACCCGACCGCCTCGAGCGAGCGGACGAGGGACTGCGCCCCGGTCACTCGGATCGGCGCGCCGGTGGGCGGAGCCGGTTTGGGGCGCGGACCTGGACGTGGCGACGAGGGCTCGGAAGCCTGTCGCGATGGTGCGCTGGTCATTGGTTTGCCTCGTGGGTATCGGGGTCCGGACACGAAAAAACCCTCGACAACCCGGAGAACGGGTCGTGCGAGGGTCGCGCGTCGACGCAGGCTGTTCGGCTCAGGCGTCGACGCGCCTGAGAAGTACGAGAACGAGCGTGCGCTGCATGAGGCGGACGTTATCGCCTCGCGCAAGAGTGCGTCAACTCTGCGAGACGGAATTCCCGGATCGTGGACGTGGAACAATCCTTCGAGTGAACAAGCTGGTCTTTCGCATCCCGGCAACGGCGCTGCTCGCGGCGGGTCTCATCGCCATCTGCGTGACTCCTGTGGCGTGGGCCATTCCCGGTCTGCAGGCGCTGTACGTGCTGCCGCTCGGCTATGCGTGGTGGGTCGTGCGCAACCGCACCACCGTTACCGAGGAGGCGCTCGTCGCTCGGGGGCTGTTCGGCTCGACCACCGTGCGCTGGGACGAGGTGAAGTCCATCCGGCTGGTCCGGAAGGGCTGGCTGAAGGCGGTGAAGACGGACGACACCGAGGTGACGCTGCCCGCGGTGCGGTTCATGCACCTGCCGGCGTTGTCGGCGGTCAGCGGCGGGCGTGTTCCTGACCCGACCGTCACAGAGGCATCCGTAGAGTCGGAGAAGTGATCCAACGAGTTGGACTGCTGAGCCTGCTGCTGTCCGTCGCGGGCCTGCTGACCTCGGCTTATCTGACGTACACGCACTTCAACGCCGGCGCGTGGCTGTGCTCGGCCGACGCCGTCGTCGACTGCGAGACGGTGACCACGAGCGAGCAGTCCGCGTTGTTCGGCATCCCCGTCGCGTTCCTCGGGCTGGCTTTCTTCGCGTTCCTGACCGTGATCTGCCTCCCGTTCGCGTGGCGGATCGACGCGCTGAGGTGGGTGCGGCTGGGGTCGATCGGTATCGGCGTGCTGATGGTCGTCTACCTGATCGCGGCCGAGTTGCTCATCATCGGCAAGATCTGCCTGTGGTGCTCGGTTGTGCACGTCATCACGCTCGCACTGGCCTATCTGCTGGTCTCGGCGAGTCTGCGCACGAGTAGCCTTTGAGGCACCGCTCCCAGACTGGTGGACGCCTCACCCGGCCGTCCCGCGCGCTTTTTTCATGAACTGAATCTGGAGGAGCAGTGCCTCAGCTCCGCTCTCGCACCACCACCCACGGCCGCAACGCAGCCGGAGCGCGCGCCCTCTGGCGCGCGACCGGCATGACCGACGGCGACTTCGGCAAGCCGATCATCGCGATCGCCAACTCCTACACGCAGTTCGTGCCGGGTCACGTGCACCTGCGGGACCTCGGCGACATCGTGGCCGAGGCCGTGCGCGAGGCGGGTGGCGTGCCGCGCGAGTTCCACACCATCGCGGTCGACGACGGCATCGCCATGGGCCACAGCGGCATGCTCTACTCGCTGCCCAGCCGCGAGATCATCGCCGACTCCGTCGAGTACATGGTCAACGCGCACCAGGCCGACGCGATCGTCTGCATCTCGAACTGCGACAAGATCACCCCCGGCATGCTGAACGCGGCGATGCGGCTCAACATCCCCGTCGTGTTCGTGTCCGGCGGCCCGATGGAGGCCGGCAAGGCCGTCGTGGTCGAGGGTGTCGCCGTCGCGCCGACCGACCTCATCACCGCGATCGCCGCCTCGGCCTCGCCCGCCGTGAACGAGGAAGGGCTGTCCGAGGTCGAGCGCTCCGCGTGCCCGACGTGCGGCTCCTGCTCCGGCATGTTCACCGCGAACTCCATGAACTGCCTCACCGAGGCGCTCGGCCTGTCGTTGCCGGGCAACGGCTCGACGCTGGCCACCCACGCCGCGCGCCGCGAGCTGTTCTCCGAGGCCGGCCGCGTGGTCGTGGAGCTGTGCCGCCGCTGGTACGGCGAGGACGACGAGTCGGTGCTGCCGCGCTCGATCGCGAACCGCAAGGCGTTCGAGAACGCGATGGCGCTCGACATGGCCATGGGCGGCTCGACGAACACCGTGCTGCACATCCTCGCCGCCGCGCAGGAGGGCGAGATCGACTTCACGTTGCAGGACATCGACGACCTGTCCCGCCGCGTGCCGTGCCTGTCCAAGGTGTCGCCGAACTCCGACTACCACATGGAGGACGTGCACCGGGCGGGCGGAATCCCCGCGCTGCTGGGCGAACTGGACCGCGCCGGGCTGCTGAACCGCGACGTGCACTCGGTGCACTCGCCGGACCTCGAGTCGTGGCTCGCGAAGTGGGACATCCGCGCTTCGAACCCGTCGCCCGAGGCGCTGGAGCTGTTCCACGCGGCTCCCGGTGGCGTGCGGACCACGCAGGCGTTCTCCACGTCGAACCGGTGGTCCTCTTTGGACACCGACGCGGCGAACGGCTGCATCCGCGACTTCGAGCACGCCTACACCCGTGACGGCGGCCTGGCCGTGCTGCGCGGCAACCTCGCCGAGCGCGGCGCGATCATCAAGGCCGCGGGCATCGACGAGGACCTGTGGCACTTCGAGGGCCCGGCGCGCGTCGTCGAGTCCCAGGAGCAGGCCGTCTCGGTGATCCTCAACAAGGAGATCCAGGCGGGCGAGGTGCTCGTGGTGCGCTACGAGGGCCCGTCCGGCGGCCCCGGCATGCAGGAGATGCTGCACCCCACCGCGTTCCTCAAGGGTTCCGGCCTCGGCAAGAAGTGCGCGCTGATCACCGACGGCCGGTTCTCCGGCGGTTCGTCGGGCCTGTCGATCGGTCACATCTCGCCGGAAGCGGCGGGCGGCGGCACGATCGGCCTCGTCGAGAACGGCGACCGGATCCTCATCGACGTGCACGAGCGGCGCCTCGAACTGCTGGTGGACGAGGAGGTGCTGGCCGAGCGGCGCGCCAAGATGGAGGCGTCGGAACGGCCGTGGCAGCCGGTGGACCGGGTGCGGCCGATCACGGGCGCGCTGCGCGCGTACGCGCGCATGGCGACCGACGCGTCGACCGGCGCGGTGCGCGACCCCAGCCGTTAGGCGTCTACAAGTACCACCAGGTCAACATCAACAGGCTCATAACTACAGCCGACCTGTTCGACACTCACCGAACAGGTCGGCTGTGTTGATCTCGATGAAGGGAACCTTCATCCACCTGGAGTGGACGAAGGTTCCCTTCATCCCAAACTTGCACACCGCGCATGTTTCCGTTACCGGAACACGAAGAACGTCACCGCCGCGGCGCCGCCGCCGAGCAGCAGGGCGATGAACCCGGCCGCCAGCGGGTGGCGGAACCAGCTGCGGTTGTAGTCGAGCGCGGCCCGGCCGGGCCCGGCGAACAGCGCCGCGAACGCCATGCCGGCGAGCGCGAGCTCCAGCTCCACGCCCTTGGGGCCGAAGAAGCCGCCCTTGTACTTCAGCGCGATGACGTTGGCCATCACCGCGAGCAGGCCCGCGGCCGCCAGCGGCGTGAAGAGGCCCAGCACCACCAGGCTGCCGCCGGCGAGCTCGGTGACGCCGGTGACCCAGGCGAGGACGACCGACTCGCGGTAGCCCATCGACTCCAGCGACTTCGCGAAGCCGTCGATGCCGGGGCCGCCGAACAGGCCGAAGACCTTCTGCAGTCCGTGCAGCACGAAGATGCCGCCGAGCACGGCGCGCAGCCCGAGCAGACCGAGGTCGGGACCGGCGGTCCAGCCGAACTTCTTGCGCTCGTCGTCGAACGGGTCGTCGGCGTACTTGTCCACAGTGGACCTGTCCAGCGGCGTGTAGGCCGTCGTGTCGAACGCCTTCGTCGTGGAGTCGTACGGCGAAGCAGCCCCTTCGCCGACTCTGGTCGTGCTGTCGTCGAAGTGGTGCACTCCCCCTCCGCTGCTCGAGTAGAACGAGTCGTCGGAGAAAGCGCTCGAGGTGCTCGAGCCTTTGTCGTGAGTAGCCACGCCCGCACGCTAGGAGACCGGGAAAGCGCGCGCGAGAGCCGAACGGCAGCCCGGTTTCACCCGTACGGCCTAGTAGGCACCTCGCACGAGATTGCGCGGACGCTCCCCTGCGGCATACCTGGCGATCTCGGACGCGACGACGGCGTAGGCGCGATGCGTGTGTCCCGTGCAGGAACCGGCCACGTGCGGGGTCAGCAGCAGGCCCGGTGCGGTCCACAGTGGATGATCGGCAGGCAGCGGTTCGGGATCGGTCACGTCGAGAGCCGCGCGCAGTCGTCCCGAACTCAGCTCCGCGAGCAGTGCCTCGGTGTCGACGACCGGCCCGCGCGCGCCGTTGACCAGGATCGCGTTGTCCTTCATCGCGGCCAGGAACTTGGCGTCGACGAGGTGCCTGGTCTCCTCGGTCATCGGCGTGAAGATCACCACCGCGTCGAACTCCGGCAGCAGCGACGGCAGTTCGTCGACGCCGTGCACACCTTCCCTGGCAGTGCGGCCGACCAGCACGGACGAGGCGTTGAACGGTTCGAGCCTGCGCCGCAACTGCTCGCCGAGGTCGCCGGCGCCGACGATCAGAACCTTCTTGTCCTGCAAGGTGTCCGTCAGGTGGTAGTCCCAGCGGCCTTCGACGCGGGCCCGCTCGAAAACGAGGAACTCTCGGTAAATGGCAAGGAGAGCACCGATCGCCCACTCCGCGGTGCTGCCGCCGTGCGCGCCCCGGCACGTGGAGAGCATCACACCGTCGGGCACCTTGCCGACGAAGTTCTCCGCGCCGGCGCTCAGCAGCTGCACGAGCTTGAGGTTCGGCAGCTGCGCGAACACCTCACGCGGGTCGGTGCCTGCGAGGAACTTGGGGACCAGGACCTCGGCGCCGGACGCCTCGGCGGGTAACGGCTCCCCCGGCACGTAGCGAACCGGCCGGACACCGTCCACCTGAGACAGCGCCTGAACCCCGAAATCATCTGGCACGAGCACGGTGAGCGTCACCAGGTCAAAGTACGACAGAATGACGACCATGCGGGAGCACGACGTCATCTCCTGGGACGGCACGAAGATCCGAACGTGGCAGACGTCGGGCGACGGCCCGCCGGTGCTGCTCTGCCCCGGCGTGGGCTCCGGGCCCGAGTCGTGGCCCTCGCTGGCCGACCGCGGCGGTCTGCTCAGCTGGTACATGCGCGGCACGATGGGTTCCGACCGGCCGGTGGACGAGCGCAACATCTCGTTGGACGACCACGTGTCGGACGCGATCGCCGTGCTCGACGACGCGGGCATCGAACGGTGCGTGGTCATGGGCTGGTCGATGGGCGTCACGATCGCGGCCGAGCTGGCGTTGCGTCATCCAGAACGGGTGGCGGGCCTGCTGCTGGTCGCGGGCGCGCCGGGTGACTCGTTCGACGCGATGCTGCCGCTGATCCCGAGGAACCTGCGCCGGTTCGTCGGGCTGACCGGCACCAAACTGCTGCAGCAGGCCGGTCCGGTGCTGGACAGGGTGCTGCACCGGGTGCCGGTGACGGACGTGACGACGTTCCTGCTGCGGCACAGCGGTGTGATCAAGCCGAGCAGCGACCCGAAAGCCGTGGCGAACGCGGTGAGCCGGTTCCTGCAGCACGACTGGCGCTGGTACTTCACGCTGGCGCTCGCGCTGGGCGAGACGCCGCGCCAGGACCTCGGCCCGATCGTGTGCCCGATCACACTCCTGGCCGGGCGCGACGACCTGCTGGCGACGACGGAGAGCATGACGACGCCCGTCGGCGCGCTGCCCCAGGCGCGGCTGAGGGTGTTGCCGTGCAGCCACTACCTGCCGTTGGAGGCACCTGAGGTCGTGGCGGCGGAGCTGGACCTGTTGCTGGGCCGGGTGCGTTCGGTCGACTTCGCGACTTCCGAGGCGTTCACTTCGGGTTCACGGTCAGCCACCTAGCCTGGGAGTCGTGGTTCGTTCCGTCGCGTTGTTGGCCGCCGCCTGCCTGCTGGCAGGGGGCTGTGCGAGCTTTCCTGACGAGCCGGCGCCGACGAGCTGGAGCGCGCAACCACAGCTGACCCCGCAGGCCGGGCCGAAACCGGAGCTGCCGGGCGAGTTCCGGCCGTCGCCCGGTGAGCAGGGGCACGGGCAGACGCCGCAGAGCGTGCCGCCACCGCAGGGCTGCAAGGACTTCAACCCCGCGGTGATCGCCACGTGCCTGAACACCGTCACCGGTGTCGCGCCGATCGGCGGGGACTCGCAGGGCGGAGTCGCCGCCTACGCCACCGAGCGCGGCGGGCGCCTGGTCAAGGCCAGCAAGGACGTCGACCCGGTCGTGATCGCGCAGATCGACGTGGACACCTCCTCCGACGGCGGCCTGACCGGGCTCGCGCTGTCGGCCACGTTCGCCGAGGACCAGCTCGCGTACGTCTACGTGACGACCGCGACGGACAACCGGGTGCTGCGGATCGCGCCGGGTGACACGCCGAAACCGATCCTCACCGGCATCCCCAAGGGCCCGTCGGGCAACCGCGGGGTGCTGGCGAGCGACCGCAAGGGCGCGATCCTCGTCGCGACCGGTGACGCGGGCAACCCGGCGCTCGCCGCCGACCCGAACTCGCTCGCGGGCAAGGTGCTGCGCATCGACGGGTCCGGCCAGCCGGCCAAGGGCAACCCGACGGCCGGCAGCGCGGTCGTCATGTCCGGGCTGCGGCAGCCCGGCGGCCTCTGCGTGTCGGCCGACGCGCAGAAGATCTGGGTCACCGACTGGTCCGCGGCCTACGACGCCGTCTACCGCGTCACGCCCGGCAAGGTCGGTGACGCGGCGTGGACCTGGCCGGACCGGCCGGGAGTGATGGGCTGTGCCTCGCTGTCCGACCTGCTGTGGGTGACGACCACGAAGACGCCCGGCCTGCAGAACCTGCCGATGAACGCCGCCGGTTCCTTCACCGGCAAGCCGACCGTGACGCTGGACGACGCGAGCGGCTACGGCCGGATCGGCCCGATGGAGCAGATCAACGACTCCGCCGCCCTCGTCGGCACGGTCAACAAGGCCGGTGGCCAGCCCGTGTCGTCGGACGACCGGGTCGCGATCGTCGTGCGCACGGGTCACGACGCCGGCAAGGACTGAGCTCTAAGAAGACAGGGCGAACGCTTCGCCGCCGTTGCGCCACCAACGCGCGTAGACCTCGCTCTCCTCGACCAGCTTCCGGTAGCCGACGGCGACCTGCGCGCACAGGTCGTCCACCTCGCGTGCGACCGGTGCGTCGAGGCGCCACGCCAGCACGACCTCGCGGACCAGCGGGTTGCCGGCGACCGGCAGGCGCGCGACACCGGGCGGGGTGCCGCCGACCGGGTAGAGCGGGCACACCGCGCCGGACTCCCTGATCAACGTCAGCGCGACGTGCGCCTCGCCGCTGAAGTGCGCGATCCGCTGCTCGAACCCGGCGGCCGCGCACTCGCGAGCGAAGTGGGCGTTCATGCCGCTGTCGTCCGGCTCGGGCATCACCCACTTGTCGTCGGCGAGCGCGGCGAGCGGCACCTCGGTCCCGTCCGCGTACGGGTGGTGCTCGGGCACACCGACGAACAGCGGTTCGCGGGTGAGCAGGCGATGTCCCGCGTTCGGCGGCAGCGTCAGTGCGGTACCGGGAAATCGACGCATCACCGCCAGGTCGATTTCACCCGTTGTGAGCAACGCGGTGAGCGTCCCGGTCTCCTTGACGGTGCGACTGGTGACGGCGTCTTTCAACGCGCTCGCGAGTAGTCCGAAGTGATAGGCGGGGATTCCGGCGAGCCTGGTAGGGCCGCCGGAACTGTGCGCGTTACGGCGCGTTACGCGTTCCAGAGTTTGCAGCTGCGCGATCATCGACCGCGCTTCCCGCACGAAATCCTGACCGGTCGGCGTGAGTCGCACGCCGTCGGCCGTGCGCAGGAACAGCACACCTCCCAGATGGTCCTCGATGCGTTTGAGCTGCGTCGTCACCGCGGGCTGGGTGAGATGCAGGCGGGCGGCCGCCTTGCGCAGGCTGCCGCAGTCGGCGATCGCCACGACCAGTTCGAGATGCCGCACCTCCAGACGCATGCGACCGATGTTATCGCTCAATGTAATAGGGACAACACCCTCCGGAATCTCGCGCGAGACTTGGTCGTATCGATACGTTCGCCGACGTGATGGAATTGGCCGAGCGCCCGACGCGCACCGATGCGGTGCTGTTTTCGGATCGCGCCGTGAAAACGTTTCTGGAGGCCGCGTCCGCCGAATACCCGTTCATCACCGAGCATGACCCGAGACCGTGTTTCGCCGTGCTGCTCGGGCTGACCTCCGGCTCGGAGGCGGTCGTTCAGGACGTGGCGTTCGGTCGCAACGCCCGGCTGACCGACCCGTCCGCGCGCGAGGAGTTCGCGTCCACGATCGTGCCGCGGTTCGGCACGGCGTACGAGAACCCGGTGCGGGCGTGGTGGCTCGACCCCGCCGACCTGCTCACGATCACGCGCACGGCCGACGCGGCCGGTCTCGACGTCCTCGGTTCGATCCACCTGCACCCGGACTGGCACCGGCTCGGACCTGAGAGTGAACGCGACCGGCCGTTGAGCGACAGCCCGACGCCGATGGACGAGCACATGTTCCGCAACAGCGGATGGCCCGTGAACGTCGTCTGTTACCTCGAACGCCGCCATGGCGGCCTCTACTACTCGCTCGCCGCGTGGGACGCCGAGTGCCTGCGCCTGCCTTTGAGGACTTCACATGACCGAGCAGATCTACTCGCTGTGGCAACGCATGGAGCAAGGCTGGGCTGACGGCGACGGTGACGCGTTCGCTTCGGTCTTCGCCGCGGACGTCGACTTCGTGACCGTGCGCGGTGAGGAGCTGTTCGGCCGGCGGGCCGTCGCTCTCGGGCACGGGCAGCTCTTCGCCGGGCCGTACCGCGACACCAAGCTGACCACCGAGATCAGCCTGATCAGGCCGCTGTCCGACGACATCTCGGTGGTGCACGTGACGTCGTCCATCACCCCGGCTGGCATCACCACACACGCGCAGGCCGTCGTCGTCCGACGTGCTGACGGGTGGGAGATCGCCGCGTTCCACAACATGATCCCGAAGGGAAAGCCATGAGCAGGCCCCGGTTGCGGCACATCGCGTTCGTCGTCCAGGACCCGAAGAAGCTGGCGGACTTCTACACCTCGCGGTTCGGGATGGAGCTGTTCCACACCGATCCCGACGGCAGCCACTTCGTCACCGACGGGTACGTCAACCTGGCCCTGATCCAGCAGCGCCTCGACGGTGACGTCCCCACCGGTTTCAACCACTTCGGCTTCCACGTCGACTCGGTCGAGCCCTACCTCGACTCCCTCGAACCCCGCCCCGCTCCACGCGGCGGCGACCGCCCCTTCGCCGAGTACCGCGCCATCGACCCCGAGGGCAACTGGTTCGACCTCTCAGCCCACGGCTACCTCCCACCCGGCGTCTGATCTGAGTGCACGCGGGGACGCCGCGTGCTCCAGGAGCGAACGAAAGCTCCCCGCGTGCACTTCGGACTAGCGGGTGGCGGTCCAGTAGATGGCGCGGGCCACCTGGGCGTAGAGGCCTTTCGGGTGGTTGCGGAACATCGGTTCGGTGCCGAAGAGGACCACGCGAGCACCGGTGGTGGAGGTGCCGGAGACCACCGCTGCTCGGCCTGCCGCGTCGGCCTGGCCGCCGGTGCCGTTGTCGCGCGGACGCCAGTGGCCCGCGGCGATCACCGTGGTGCCGTAGCGCTGGTCGACGTTGACGCCGGGACCGAGGTTCGTGAACCACTGCGGCGCGTAGACGAACGAGTGCGGCAGCGCGCCGGTGCCGACCGGGCCGGTGCCGTTGACGACGTTCACCACGCCGTTGGCGTCCTCCCAGCCCGCGACCGGGGTGGCCTGCAGCAGCTGGGCGTCGACGTTGAACCTGCCGCCCGTCGCGCCGCGGGTGATCACGCCGCCGCGCTTGAGGAACTCGTCGAGCGCGGCCTTCGCCGTGGGGTTGAGCTGCAGGTAGTCCAGCCCGGACGACACGAGCAGCACGTCGATCCGCGACCAGTCGAAGCCCGCGTTGAGCACGGCCGTGGAGATCGTGCGGACGTCGAAACCGGACTCCCGCAGCACCTGCAGCTCGTCCGGGCCGACGGCGGCCGCGACCGTCTTGCGCTGCAACGCCGTCCCGCCCGGCTTGGCGGTGGTGAACCGCACGCCGTACCGGTCGGCGACTTCCTGCGCGGCGAGCCGCTCGGCTGCCGGGACCACGATCGTGCCGTCGTCCTGGCGGCGCAACGCCAGGCCGCGGCCGAGCAGGTCGTTGACGGCCAGAGCGTCCTTCTCGTCGTTCAACGTCAGCGCGAGGTCGGCGCCGGGAACGGCGTCGACGTTGCCGGTCGGGGCTGCCGCGACGACGTCACGGCCGGTGAACTGGAACGGGCCGTCCTTGTAGATGTCGACCGACGCACCCCAGAGCAGGCGGTGGCTCCAGCCGGAGATGTCGTACATCACCGGCACCTTGGCGCTGATGTCGCTGCCCTGCTCCAGCATCACGTTCGCGAGCGCGCGCTTCGGCTGGTGCATGTCGACCACGTACGAGCCGGCGGGATAGCGCTTACCGCCCAGCGTGAACGGCCTTTCCGCGCGCTTGACCCGCACGTCGTGGGCCACCAGGTGGTCGACGAGCCGGGCCGTGGCGGCCGCCGAGCGGTCGTCGGTGAGCACGTACGCGCGCGGGAACTCCGTGCGGTAGCGGTCTTCCGGTCCGAAGCCGGGCACGAACCCGTCCGGGATCTCGCGCTGCGGCTCGCCCGCCTTGCCTCGGCGGAACATCTCGGTCTGGTTGGAGATCAGCTCGCCGCGGTGGTCGTCCACGTAGCCGATCGTGGTCTTGATGGTGGACTCGACGACGTCGGTGTTGATCTTCGCCCGGCGCTGCAGCTCCGTGACCGGCAACGTGTCGTAGGCCTGCCGGTTGACCTGCTGCGGGATCTCGATCGTGTACGAGATGGCGCCGTGGTACATCGAGTACTGCGCGGTGTAGATCGGCGCCCAGCCGTCCCACACGCCGGGCGCGTAGTCGCGGAACGGGATCTCCGGGTGCGCGGTCTCCGGGTAGCCGAGGCCCTGCACACCCTTCTCCATCGCGAGACCGTTGGCGTAGCCGTGCTTGATGTACAGGTCGAAGTCGTAGTTCTGGCCGTGCGGCGGAGTGGTCGGCTCGATGAGCGTGTTCTCCGAGTAGCCGTGCTCGTCCAGCATCATCAACGGCTGGGTGTGCTCGACGATCTCGCGCATCACCCGGTTCTCCGGCTGCGAGCTCGTGACGAAGTCGCGGTTGAGGTCGAAGCCCGCGTTGTTGGTGCGCGTGCCGGCGACCCGGCCGTCCGGGTTCGCCGTGACGTTGAAGTAGATCCTGCTGCGCCGCAACAGGGTCTGCGTGTCCTGGTCGTTCGACGTGGCGAGGTGCTCGATGACGCGCAGCGCGCCGTCGGTGCCCTCCCACTCGTCGCCGTGGATGTTGTTGTTGATCCAGATCGGCGCCTTGTAGAGGCCTGCCGGAACCTTGTGCCCCTCCTCGATGCCCGCCCGGAACCGTTCCTGCAGACGGGTCTGCGCCGGGCTCTCCGGCGCCGTCAGCGTGACCAGGTACAGGTCGCGGCCGAGCCCGGACTGGCCGACGACCTCGACCGAGACCCTGTCGCTCTTCTGCTGCAACGCGTTCAGCTGCGGCGCGAGCGAGTGGTACGGCGCCAGGTTCAGCTTGATGGTCTTGTCGGCCGGATTCTCGGGATATGTACGCAGCTTTGTCTTACGTGGATAGCCCTGGTAGCGGTCGGCCCGGTTCTCCCCCTGGGCCTGCACCGCCTGGGCCGAGATGGTGTCCAGGGCCGCGATTTCGTTGCGTTCAGGCCCGTTTCCGGGTTCTCGGTCCGAGTTCGACGGTTGTGCCGTGCCACTGACGGGCGCCGCCACCGCCGCGGTGACCGCCAGGAGAACAGCGAGCAGAGTTCTGCGCATGCGATCGTTTCTCGCACAACGGCCCGCGTATCGACTAGAGCCGATAGGCGGGCCGTTGTTTCCCCTCGGTCAAGACCTGAACCACGAGAGTGGCACAGACCGACGCAGTTGAACGAGAAAAGTTCACCAACCAGGACCGTTGGCAGACCAGAAGTCACCACTGACCAGCGCGTTCATTTCGTTGAACACCAACAACCACTCGAACGGCCTAGCCCGACCCCAGGCACAGGAACGGCCTGCGGAACGGATCCTTCGCCATCGCCTCCGCCAGCGCCACGGCCGGCGCCGCCCCCGCCACGAGCGCCCGGTGGTAGTCCGCCATCGCTGCCGCGCTGGCCTCGTCACCGACCTTGCTGGCCGCCGCCACGACGGTCCTGGTGCCGCCGGCGAGCATCGCGCCCGCGAAGCCGAGGGCTTCGTCACCAGGCCTGATTCGGTTCAACGCCAGCGAACAGGCGGCCAGCACGACGTGGGCGGGAGGGGTGCGAAGGCGCCCGAGTTCGTGCGCGAACAACGGACCGTCGACGAGTTCGAGCCGGGAGAACAACGCGTTCTCGTTCTCGTGCTCCCCGTGCGCAGCGATGTGCACGAGGTCAGCTCCGTCGAGGTGCGCGAGAACCTCCGCGGCCGTCGCGTCGTCACCGGACAGAACAGTCGCTTTCTCGTGGTGTACCGCGAGCCGGTCGAGCTCGTCGTCCGCGAACTGCAGGCTCGGGCCCCGCACCAGCAACACCCGATCCGTCTTCGGCTTGTCGGGCTGCGCTGCGGCGAGCCACGCCGTGGCGCTGGGCGCCGTGACGACCGGCCGCCCGTGCAGACTCGGGATGACACCCCACGGCACCGCGTACAGCGCACCGGTCGGAACCACGACCAGCTCACGTTCGCCGACGAGCCGGTTCAACGGCTTGATCAGCAACGCGTCCAGCGCGTCCGCCTGCTTGCGTGCCGAGGCCCCGATGACCTGCACCAACGGCTGCGGCAGGTAGTCGGGGGCGAGCGCGTTGAGGTCGAAGTGGAGCTTCTGCGCGCTCTCCAGCGCCTCCTTCGCGGCGCCGAGCCGGACCGTCCGCACCTGGCCGCCCGCGATGACGACGGCGATCATGCCACCGCCGGAGACGACGAAGCTGACCATGGCCCGCTCGCCGAGTTCCGCGATCACCTCGGGGAGGGTCGCCATCGGCCGCGGCTTGCCCCACCGCTGGGCGTGCCATCCGAGCCGGTTGGCCTCGCGTTGTGCCTTCACCAGTTCGTTGCGCAGCTCGGCGGTAGGCCGGCCGTCGAGACCGGCACGCATCAGTTCCCGGCCGAGTCCGCGCACCTCGGCGATGCGCTCGGCCAGCTCCGTGTTCTCGACGTGCTCCAACGGTTCGTAGCGGTAGGCCTGCGCTCGGGTGCGCTCCAGCCACACGAACACCTGGCGCGCGTTGTTGCTCTCCAGCGCCAGACGTATCGCCAGCTCACGCAGCTCCCGACCGTGCACGGCGGTTGCGGACACCAACTCCAGCCCACCCAGCTGGTCGCGCACGAGCCCGAGTTCGTCCAAGCCCTTGCGCGCGTGCAGCAACGCAGTGCGACGGTCGCCCTTGGCCAGAGCGAGTTCTGCCAACACGAGCCGTCGCTGCATGCGGTGGTCCAGTGGAGTGACCGCACGTGGACGTGGCAGTTGCCTCAACAGCTCTTCACCGTGACCGAGTCTGCCTCTGCGAACCTCGAGCCGTACCGCGATCACCTTCGCGAGCCACGCCTCGTCCAGCAGGTGGTTGGCGGCGAGAGCATCGGAGAGCAGCAACGCCTTCTGCACCAACGTGTTCGTAACGCGTTTCGCCTGCAAGGCATGCGCCCAGAGCTCGATCAACGCCGCCATCATCCACCACGTGCTGCCACGCTTCTCCAGCTTGCGCATGGACGCTTTGGCCATCCGGCGGGCGAGGTCGAACTGGTCGTCGAGCAGCGCGGCCGACGCGCGGTACATCTCGACCTCGGCGATGTCCTGCTGAACCTTCTCGCGGCGCAGCACCGGCAAGGCCTCGTCCAGCATCCGGCCGACATCGTCGGACATGCCGACCATCAACATGGCCTCGGCCTGAAGCAGTTGCACCTGCGCGAGCAGCGACGGCTGCTGGGCGGCGCGGAGAAAGCGTTCCGCTTCTTCGTAGCGGTGAAGGGCCTCGACCAGGTCCCCGCTCTGCTTGTAGGTGTTGGCGAGCGCTACGACCGTGTAGGGGTGAAGGTCGTCCAAGCCGTAGTCGTGGCTGAGAACAGCCACCCGTTCCAGGTCGGCGATCGCGGCATCACGCATGCGGATGGCCGCGTTCGAGAAGGCCCTGGCGGTCAGAGACGTCGCGAGCCGTTGCGCCCACTCCTTGTCGATCCGCTCCGGCGACGTTCGCAGCGCGTCTTCGGTGAACCTGATGAAGGGGGTGAACCACTGGACCGCCTGCTCCGGCTGGCCCATGCGCATGATCATGCCGCCATGGCAGTAGTCGGTATTCCCCTTCAGCAACACACGCAACCAGGGATCGTCGAGCAGATCGATCTCGTGACGTGCCCTGTCGAAGAGCTCGACCGCGGCCTCAAGGCCGCTCGTCTCGCCGACACACCGGCCGAGGTTGTACAGGATGCGGGCCCGAAGCTCCGTCCGTTCCGGACTGTCCGGGGCACGGTCAGCATGCACGAGTGCACGCTTCAGAAGGCGGATGGAGGCTGGAAACCGATGCTTCGCCTGCTCCGCCCATCCCTGCTGGTACATCTCGCGCGCTCTGTCCAAGGCACGAGCGGGCATGTGATCATCACACCACAACTCACCCAAATGGCGCTGTCCGCCAACCAGGCACAGACCTGGTCGGCGGACACCGCAGAGGGTGACTAGCTGGCTACTTCTTCCTTCGCCAGGTTGTCCGGGTGGTTCGGGCAGTTCGGGTCGTGCTCGACCGGCCCTTCGGAGACCAGCCGCGGTTCACCCACCAGTGGATGACCGGGAGGCAGCGGGCCGCAGCACTGCGGGGTCAGCGGCGGGTCTTCTTGCGGCGGAGTCTTCGGCTCCTTGTGGTCTCCACCCGTGATCAGGTCCTCGACCTTGTGCAGGATGTCGCCCAGGAAGCCTTCGCGCTGTGAACTCATGAGGTTTCCCCCCTCCTTTGGACTATTTACTTCCCATCCCCCCAGATGGGTGCGTCAGGAAGAGTCGCACACACGGCTACGGGTATACGTCTCATTTAGCTAACAGCCACTCGGTCGGCCTAAGATCACAAAGGGCCACCTGCACAAACAGGTGACCCTTTGTGATTTTTGCTTCGATTGTGTATCTACGAGCAGCGTGCGAGCACGATCTCACGCACGCGGGCCGCGTCGGCCTGGCCCTTCGTGGCCTTCATGACCGCGCCGACGATGGCGCCGGCCGCCTGGACCTTGCCGTCACGGATCTTCTGGGCCACGTCCGGCTGGGCGGCGAGGGCCTCGTCGACGGCCTTCTCCAGGGCCGAGTCGTCCGAGACGACCTTCAGGCCGCGCTTCTCGACGACCTCGTCCGGGGAGCCTTCGCCTTCGAGGACGCCGTTGACGGCCTCGCGGGCGAGCTTGTTGGTCAGCGCGCCCGAGTTCACCAGCTCGATCACCCGCGCCACCTGAGCAGGGGTGATGGCGAGGTCGGTGAGCTCGACGCCCTTCGCGTTCGCCTGCTGGGCCAGGTACGACACCCACCACGAGCGGGCCTCGTCCGGCTTCGCGCCCGCGACGACCGTGGCCTCGATGAGGTCCAGCGCGTTCGCGTTGACCAGGTCGCGCAGCACCTCGTCGGTGAGGTTCCACTCCTTCTGGATGCGCGCGCGGCGCTCCCACGGGAGTTCGGGCAGGGTGCCGCGCAGCTCCTCGACCCACTCGCGCGACGGCGCGATCGGGACCAGGTCCGGCTCGGGGAAGTAGCGGTAGTCCTCCGCCGTCTCCTTCTTGCGGCCGGGCGACGTGGTGCCGGAGGACTCGTCGAAGTGACGGGTCTCCTGGGTCACGGTGCCACCCGACTCCAGCACCGCGGCCTGACGCGTCATCTCGAAGCGGACGGCGCGTTCGACGCTGCGCAGCGAGTTGACGTTCTTGGTCTCGGTGCGGGTGCCCAGCTCGCCGGTCGACTTCGGCGAGAGCGACACGTTCGCGTCACAGCGCAGCGAGCCCTGGTCCATGCGGACGTCGGACACGTCGAGCGCCTTCAGCAGGTCGCGCAACGCCGTGACGTACGCGCGGGCCACCTCGGGGGCGCGACGGCCGGTGCCCGGGATCATCTTCGTGACGATCTCGATCAGCGGCACGCCCGCGCGGTTGTAGTCGAGCAGCGAGTGCTCGGCACCGTGGATGCGGCCGGTGGCGCCACCGACGTGCAGCGACTTGCCGGTGTCCTCCTCCATGTGCGCGCGCTCGATCTCGACGCGGATGACCTCGCCGTCGTCCAGCGTCACGTCGAGCCAGCCGTTGAAGGCGATCGGCTCGTCGTACTGCGACGTCTGGAAGTTCTTCGGCATGTCCGGGTAGAAGTAGTTCTTCCGCGCGAACCGGCACCACTCGGCGATCTCGCAGTTCAGCGCGAGGCCGATGCGGATCGCGGACTCGACGGCCTTGCCGTTCACCACCGGCAGCGAGCCCGGCAGGCCCAGGCACGTCGGGCAGGTGTGCGTGTTCGGCTCGCCGCCGAACTCGTTGGCGCAGCCGCAGAACATCTTCGTGTTGGTGTGCAGCTCGACGTGCACCTCGAGGCCCAGGACGGGGTCGTACTTCTCGATGACCTCGTCGTAGTCCATCAGCTCAACCAGAGAGGTCATGCCAACTCGTCCTTCCGCAGAGCACGAACGGCCAGCGCCGCACCGGTGAGCGCCACCGCGATGCTGGCGATCGCGTTCGCCAGCAGCAGTTTGTCGTTCTTCGCACGGGCGTTCCGGAAGCCGGAGAACGCTCCCACGGCTCCGGCGACAGCGCCCGCGAGGCCGAGGAGGCCCCTTGCCTTCTTGATGTTCACAGCGACGGGCCTCCAAACGCACCACGCGCGGCCTCGTAAGCGGCGGCGACGCGGTACATGCGGTGGTCCTGCAGCGCCGGGGCCATGATCTGCAGACCGACCGGCAGACCGTCCTCATCGGACAGTCCACTGGGGACGCTCATGGCCGGGGTGCCCGCGAGGTTCGCGGGAATGGTGCAGAGGTCCGCCTTGTACATGGCGATCGGGTCGTTCGCGCGCTCACCGATCTTGAACGCCGTGGTCGGCGTGGTCGGCGAGATCAGCACGTCGAAGTTCTCGAACGCCTTCGCGAAGTCCCGCGTGATCAGCGTGCGGACCTTCTGGGCCGAGCCGTAGTACGCGTCGTAGTAGCCGGACGACAGCGCGTACGTGCCGATCATGATGCGGCGCTTGACCTCGGGACCGAAGCCGGCCTCGCGGGTCAGCGACATGACCTCCTCGGTGCTGCGCGTGCCGTCGTCGCCGACGCGCAGGCCGTAGCGCATGGCGTCGAACCGGGCGAGGTTCGACGAGCACTCGCTCGGCGCGATGAGGTAGTAGGCGGGCAGCGCGTAGTCGAAGCTCGGGCACGACACGTCCGCGATCTCCGCGCCGAGCTCCTTGAGCTGCGACACGGCGGCCTGGAAGCTGCGCAGCACACCCGGCTGGTAGCCCTCGCCCTGGAACTGCGTGACGACACCGACGCGCAGGCCGGACAGGTCGCCGTTCAGGCCCTCGCGGGCGGCGGCGACGACCGGCGGCACCGGGGCGTTGATGGACGTCGAGTCCATCTCGTCGTAGCCCGCGATGACCTCGTGCAGCAGCGCGGCGTCGAGCACCGTGCGCGCACACGGACCGGCCTGGTCCAAAGAGCTGGAGAACGCCACGAGGCCGTAGCGGGAAACGCCACCGTAGGTGGGCTTCACGCCGACGGTGCCGGTGACCGCGCCGGGCTGGCGGATCGAGCCACCGGTGTCGGTGCCGATCGCGAGCGGCGCCTGGTAGGCGGCGAGCGCGGCGGACGAGCCACCGCCGGAACCGCCGGGGATGCGCTCCAGGTCCCACGGGTTGTGCGTGGGGCCGTACGCCGAGTTCTCGGTCGACGAACCCATGGCGAACTCGTCCATGTTCGTCTTGCCGAGGATGACGACGCCGGCTTCCTTGAGCTTGCGCGTCACCGTGGCGTCGTAGGGCGGCAGCCAGCCTTCGAGGATCTTGGAGCCGACCGTGGTCGGCACGCCCTCGGTGGTCATGACGTCCTTGAGCGCCAGCGGCACACCGGCGAGCGCTCCGACGGTTTCACCCGCCTTGACGGCCTCGTCGACGCGACGGGCCTGCGCGAGCGCACCCTCGGTGTCGACGTGCAGGAAGGCGTTGACCTTCCCGTCGGTCTCGGCGATGCGGTCGAGGTGGGCCTGCGTGACCTCGACGGACGAGACCTCACCGCTGTGGATCTTCGCGGCGAGCTCGGCCGCGGTGGCGTGGATCAGGTCGTTGGTCATGCTTCCTCACCCAGGATGCGGGGCACGCGGAACCGGCCGTCCTCGGCTTCAGGAGCGCCTGAGAGCGCCTGCTGCTGACCGAGGCTCGGACGGACCACGTCCTCGCGGAAGACGTTGGTCAGCGGAACGGCGTGCGACGTCGGCGGGATGTCGGCCGTGGCGATGTCGCCGACGGACGCCACCGACTGGAGGATCACGTCGAGCTGGCCGGCGAACAAGTCGAGCTCGTCCTCGGTGACGGCCAGCCTGGCGAGCTTCGCCAGGTGCGCGACCTCGTCGCGGGAGATGCTGGGCACTCCTGTCAACCCCCGTAGGGTCGGGATTCGATTCGGGAACCCCGTGAGTCTATGGGCTGGTCAGTGCGGTCCTCGAACCGGTTACTGCCTGACGAATCAACTTAACCGTTCCGCAACGCGGACAGCAGGTCATGCGTTGAGGATGCGTCTGAGAGAATCACCGACCGGCAACGGCGCGAGACGCGGGGTCTCACGCACGAGCTATGGAGGCGTTCACCTTGTCGTTCCTGATCCGGGTCCAGCTCCCGGACCGTCCCGGCACCCTCGGCGCGGTCGCAACGGCTTTGGGCGAGATCGGGGCGGACATACTCAGCGTCGACGTGGTGGAACGCGGTTCCGGCGTCGCCATCGACGACCTCGTGGTGGAGCTCCCCTCCGGCCGGCTGCCGGACACGCTGATCACCGCGGCCGAGTCCGTCGAGGGCGTCGAGGTGGACGCGGTGCGGCCGTACGCGGGCATCCTCGACACCCATCGCGAGCTGGAGCTCGTGGAGGAGATCGCCGAGGAACCGCACAAGGGCCTCGAGGTCTTCACCGAGGGCGTCCCGAAGATCATCCGCGCCGGCTGGGCCGTCGTGGTCGGCCCCGAGGGCACCGGGATCAACCGGCTGACCGCGTCGTCCGCGGCCCCGGAGACCCGGCTGGCCGACGTGCCGTGGTTCCCGCTGGAGCGCGCGACCGTGCTCGACGGCGAGGAGGAGTGGGTGCCGGAGACCTGGCGCGAGCTGGGCACCGAGCTCGCCGCCACGCCGCTGGGCAAGCCGGACCGGGTGCTCGTGGTCGGGCGGCCGGGCGGGCCGATGTTCCGCGCGGCCGAGGTGGCGCGGCTGGCGCACCTGGCCGGCATCGTCGCGGTCGTCCTGCCCGACTGAGCGGCCTACCCGTCTTGGGCCCGTTGTCGATGAAGGGCGCCTTCATCGACCCCAGGTGGATGAAGGGGCCCGTGATCGACCACCGAGGGGGTGAGCGCGGGGGCCGGGGGCTCGGGGT
>NZ_JBEXJN010000083.1:21735-30762 GCF_040609115.1 Lentzea sp. NPDC004782 | reverse complement strand
CTCATTTGTTCACCTGAGGTGGACAAATGAGCCGTTCATCGACAACGACTAGCGGACGGTGGGCACGCCGAGGTGGACGACCTTCGTGGTGGTCATCTCGTCGAGCAGTTCGGGGCCGTAGCCGAACCCGGTGCCGGACGCCCCGCGCGGCTGCGCCGCACCACCGGGCGCGCCTCCGAACACCGCGTTGACCTTCACCGTTCCGACCGGCAGCGCTCGCCACGCGCGCTGGGCGTGCTCCATCGAGCTGGTCAGCACGGTGGCCGCCAGGCCGTAGTCCCCGGAGCACGCCTCGGCCAGCCCCTCGTCGAACGACGACACCAGCTGCACCGGCGCGACCGGGCCGAACGTCTCCTCGCACATGATCCGCATCGCGGGCGTGCAGTCGGTGAGCACGGTCGCCGGGTAGTAGGCGCCGCGCCCTTCCGGAACCGTGCCGCCCACCAGTGCCGACGCTCCCGCCGCGACCGCCTCGGCCACCTGGTCGTGCACGAACGACCGGTGCCGGACGTCCACCAGCGGCTGCTGGTCGGCGTTCCACTCCCGCGCCCGTGCGCACAAGGCCTCCAGGAACGCCGGAGCGATCGCCTTGTGCAGGTAGATCCGTTCGACCGACGTGCACAGCTGGCCCGCGTTGGTGAACGCGCCCAGAGCCGCCTGCGAAGCCGCCCACACCGGGTCCACGTCGTCGTCGACGAGCAACGGGTCGTTGCCGCCGTTCTCCAGCAACAGCTTCGCCGAAGAGGCCTGCGCGATCGCCCGGCCCGTGGCGGTGCTGCCGACGTGCGCGACGACGTCCACCTCGTCGGAACGAACGAGCGCCGCACCCACCGAACCGTCGCCGACCAACGTCTGCAGCACCCCGTCCGGGAAACAGCTCCGCAGCACGGTCGCGAGCAGCAACCCCGTGTGCGGGCAGCGTTCGCTCGGCTTGTGGATCACGACGTTCCCGGTCACCAGGGCCGCGCCCAGCAGACCGCACGCGACGGCCACCGGGTCGTTCCACGGCGTCAACGCCACGGCGACGCCACGCGGTTCGGGCACCATGAAGTCGACCGCGCCACCGAGCAACGACCGTCCACGGTGGACCGGACCGAGCTCGGCGTACTGCTCCAACGTCGACACCCCCGCCAGCACGCCCTCGCGTGCCGACCCGAACGGCCGCCCCGTCTCGGTTTCCACGACCGTCGCCAGATCGTTCGCCCGCGCCCGCAACGACTGAGCGGCCTCGCGCAGCGCCGCTCCGCGTTCGGCGGCCGGGACCGCCGCCCACGTCGCGAAGGCGGATCGCGCGGCGGACAGCGCGGCGGTGACGTCGGAGGGAGTGGCGGTGGGCAGCCAGCCGATCAGCTGGGAGTCGCGGGGGCTGTGGACGTCGATGGCGTGCATGGCGGTCATGGCTCGCGGGTACCCGTCAGCGCAGGTCGAAACCTCGGGAGGGGTCATGCCCGGACGTCAGGAACTGCCCAGCACGGTGGCCCGCTCGCCGGAGAAGGCGCAGCGGACGTGGATCAAAGCGCACGACTCGGCCGTCGAGACGTACGGAGAGGGTGAACGGGCGCACCGCACCGCGTTCTCGGCGCTCAAGCACAGCTTCGAGAAGGTCGGCGACCACTGGGAGCCCAAGCAGGAGAAGGGCCCGTCCGACGAGCAGGCGGAGCGCAGCACGCCGGCGCAGGGCGAGACGGCCGGTGGGGTGGACGCCAACGCGAGCAAGCAGCACCTCTACGACATCGCGAAGCGGTTGAAGATCGAGGGCCGCTCGCAGATGACCAAGGACGAGCTGGTCGAGGCCATCCAGAAGGCGAACAACCGCGAAACCGCGCGGGCACGGTCGTGAAGGTCGTCGTCACGGGCGCGACCGGCAACGTCGGCACCGCTCTCCTACGCAGGCTCGCGCACGAACCCGACATCGAGGTGCACGGCATCTCCCGCCGCCCGCCCGCGGACGCGCCGCCCTACCAGGGCATCGGCTGGACACCGCTCGACATCGGCCGGCCGGGTGCCGAGGAGCCGCTGCGAACGGCGTTCGAGAACGCCGGCGCCGTGGTCCACCTCGCGTGGCTCATCCAGCCGTCGCACGACGAACGCGAGCTGTACCGGACGAACGTCGCCGGATCCGCCCGCGTGTTCGACGCCGCGGCGAAGGCGGGTGTGCCACACCTCGTTCACATGTCGTCGGTCGGCGCGTACTCGCCGTCCGGCAAGGCTCGCCGGGTCGACGAGCAGTGGCCGGTCGACGGGGTGAAGACGTCGTTCTACAGCCGGCACAAGGCGGCCGTGGAACACCTGCTCAACCAGTACGAGACGAGCATGCTGATCTCCCGGCCGCGACCCGGCCTGATCCTGCAGTCCGACGCGGGGTCCGAGATCCGGGACTACTTCCTCGGCCCTCTGGTGCCGAAGGCGCTGTTCCGGCACCGGATCCCGATCCTTCCACTGCCGAACGACCTGGTGTTGCAGTTCGTGCACGCCGACGACGTCGCGGACGCCATCACCCGCATCTTGAGGCAACGGCCGCACGGTCCGGTGAACCTCGTGACCGAGCCGGTCGTCACTCCCCGTGTTCTCGCGGAGGTCCTCGGCGGCAGGCACGTCCCGGTTTCGGCGTGGCTGTTGCGTCTACTGGCGAACGTCACCTGGCGATCGCGGCTGCAGCCCACTCCGCCGGGGTGGGTCGATCTGGCCCTCACCGCGCCGCTGCTGGACGCGACCCGCGCGAAGACGGAACTCGGCTGGGAGCCGAAGTACGGCGCGCAGGAGGCACTTGAGGCCCTTCTGCGCGGAATCGGGGCCGGTCGGGAGGTCCCGGCGAGCCCCGTCCTGTGAATCGCTTCGCGCAGTAGCGTTTCAAGCCGCCTCTCGCGGCTAAATCTCCTCTATGGACCGGACTTTCGACGCGGTGCTGTTCGACCGCGACGGCACGCTCATCAGGGACGTGCCGTACAACGGCGATCCCGCCCGCGTCACGCCGATGCCGGGAGCGCGCGAGGTGCTGCGCGACCTGCGCGCACACGGCCTGCGCACCGGCGTGGTGACCAACCAGTCCGGCATCGGCCGCGGACTGCTGACCGAGACGCAGGTCGCCGCGGTGAACGCACGGGTGGAGGAGCTGCTGGGCCGGTTCGGCACCTGGCAGATCTGCCCGCACGCGCCCGAGGACGGCTGCGCGTGCCGCAAGCCCGCCCCCGGCCTGGTGCTCGCGGCCTGCGCGGCGCTGGGCGTCAGCCCGCACCGCACGGTGGTCGTGGGCGACATCGGCGCGGACGTGGCGGCGGCCGAGGCCGCCGGTGCGGTGCCCGTGCTCGTGCCCACCGACGTGACCAGGCCCGAAGAGGTCGAACGCGCCCCGCGCACCGCACCGGACCTGCTGGCCGTGATGGAGATGATCAGGTGAGGACCCTCGTGGCCCGACTCGACAGCGACGGCGACGTGCTGCTCGCCGGCCCCGCGATCCGCGCGGCCGCGGCGGCCGGTGAGGTCGTGCTGCTGTGCGGTCCGCAGGGCGTCCAGGCGGCGGAACTGCTGCCCGGTGTCACCCGGATCGTCGAGTGGGAGTGCCCGTGGATCGCCCACCCCGCGCCGGACGTCCGTGCACTCGACATCGAGGCCGTGACGGCGTTGGTGCGCGGTATTCGTGCTGACGTGGCATTGATCCTGACGTCGTTCCACCAGAGCCCGTTGCCGCTGGCGCTGGTGTTCCGGCTGGCGGGCGTGCCGAAGATCGTGGCGCGCTCGGTCGACTACCCCGGTTCGCTGCTGGACGTGCGGCTGCGCGACGACCCCGACATCCCGGAGGCGGAACGGGCGCTGCAGGTCGCGCGGGCCGCCGGGTTCGAGCTGGAGGACAGCTCGCTCGCGGTCGTCGAGCCGCCGAAGACCTCGTTGGAGGGACCGTACGTGGTGGTGCACCCCGGTGCGACGGCGCCCGCCCGCACCTGGTCGCCCGACCGCTGGGCGAAAGCCGTGGTCGCGCTGACCGCGGCCGGGTACCGCGTCGTCGTGACCGGAGGGCCGGGCGAGACCGACCTGACCGGACACGTCGCGGGCGCGTGCGGAACCGATCTGGGCGGGCGCACCAGCTTCCGCGAGCTGGCCGGGGTGCTGGCGGGTGCCGACGCGGTCGTCGTCGGCAACACCGGCCCCGCGCATCTCGCGGCCGCGGTCGGCACTCCGGTCGTGTCGCTGTTCGCCCCGGTCGTCCCGGCGTCCAGGTGGGCACCGCACGGCGAACACGTGCTGCTCGGTGACCAGAACGCGCCGTGCCGCGGCAGCCGGGCGCGCGAGTGCCCGGTGCGCGGTCACCCGTGTCTCGACCTGGTCGACCCGGCCGACGTCGTGGCAGCGGTCGCCGAGGTGACGGCATGAGGATTCTGCTGTGGCACGTGCACGGTTCCTGGACGCACGCGTTCGTTCAGGGCGGCCACGACTACGTCGTCCCCGGCCCACCGGACGGCATCGGGCTCGCCGGACGGCCGTGGCGGGCCGAGGAAGTCCATCTGTCCGAAGTGGACCCGGAAAGCGTCGACGTCGCGGTCGTGCAACGGGTCGAGGAGCTCTCGCAGGTTCCGGCCGGCATCCCGGTCGTGTACCTGGAGCACAACACACCGCGCGCGCCGGCGGAGGAGCACCCGCTCGCCGACTGGGACGGGGTGCTGGTCCACGTCACGCACTTCAACGACCTGATGTGGAACTGCGGCTCCACCAGGACCGTCGTCATCGAGCACGGTGTCGTCGATCCGGGGCCGCTCTACACCGGTGAGCTCGCACGAGCGGCGTCGGTGATCAACGAACCGGTCCGGCGCGGCCGGATCGTCGGAGCGGACCTGCTGCCGAGGTTCGCGCCGATCGACGTGTTCGGCATGGGGACCGAGCAGATTCCCGGCGGCAGAGGTGACCATGACCTGGACTCGTTGCACAGGGAGCTCGCGCGGTGTCGCGTCTACGTGCACCCCGCCCGCTGGACGTCGCTGGGGCTGTCCCTGTTGGAGGCCATGCACATCGGAATGCCGGTGGTCGCGCTGGCGTCCACAGAGGCCGTGCGCGTCGTATCCGCGGACGTCGGAGCGATCTCGACGAACGTGGAGGAGCTGGTCGGTGCGACGCGGGAGCTGATCGCGGATCCCGCACTGGCGAAGGAGAAAGGACAACGGGCCCGCGAGTTCGCGCTGGCTCACCACGGGCTCGATGCGTTCCTGCGCAACTGGGACGTGCTGTTGAAGGAGGTGATCGGATGAGGATCGCGATGGTGTCGGAGCACGCCAGTCCGCTCGCGGCTCTGGGTGGTGCCGACGCGGGAGGACAGAACGTGCACGTGGCCGCCCTGGCGGCCGGGCTCACACGACGAGGTCACGAGGTCGTGGTCTACACGAGGCGCGATGCCCGCGGACTGCAGCAACGCGTCGACACCCCTGACGGTTACACGGTCGTGCACGTGCCGGCCGGGCCGGCGAAGCACGTGCCGAAGGACGAGCTCCTGCCGCACATGACCGACTTCTCGCGGTTCCTGATGAAGGACTGGCAGGACGTGCGGCCGGACGTGGTGCACAGCCACTTCTGGATGTCCGGTCTGGCCTCGGTGCTGGCGGTGCGGCGCGACCACATCCCGGTCGTGCACACCTATCACGCCCTTGGCACGGTGAAGCGCCGTTACCAGGGTGCGCAGGACACGAGCCCGCACGAGCGGATCACCATGGAACGGCTGGTCGGGCACGAGGTGGACGCCATCGCGGCCACGTGCGACGACGAGGTCGACGAGCTGATCGTCATGGGCCTGAGGCGGCGCAAGATCACGGTGGTGCCCTGCGGCGTGGACACGAAGCTGTTCAGCCCCGCCGGTCCGGTCGCCGGCCGGTCGGCGCCGCACCGGATCGTGTCGGTCGGCAGACTGGTGCGGCGCAAGGGGTTCGACGACCTGATCGCCGCGCTGCCGCTGGTGCCGGACACCGAGCTGGTGATCGCGGGCGGTCCGCCCGACCTGAAGTCGGACCCCGAGGCGCAACGGTTGCTCGCCTTCGCCGAGTCGCACGGGGTGTCCGACCGCGTGCACCTGGTCGGACAGGTACCGCGCACCGACATGCCCGCGTTGCTGCGCTCCGCGGACGTGGTCGCGTGCGTGCCGTGGTACGAACCGTTCGGCATCGTGCCGTTGGAGGCGATGGCGTGCGGCGTCCCGGTCGTGGCCTCCGCGGTCGGCGGGCTCACCGACACCGTGGTGAACGGCGTCACCGGCCTGCTGACGCCACCCCGTGAGCCCAGAAGTCTGGCCCGCGCGTTGCGCAAGGTGATCGGGGACCCGTCCCGCGGCATGGCCTACGGCATCGCAGGTCAGGACCGGGTGGACGCCAGGTACACGTGGGACGAGGTCGCGGCCCGCACGGAGCTCATCTACCGGCGGGTGCGGATCGGCGGCGGTCTGGCGGTGGCGCAGTGACGGTCGAAAAGCATCTCAACGGACTGACCGACACGCTGGCAGGTCTACGCGCGCAGGCTTCGCGCGTCAGCCGCTGGGGCGTGCTGCTCGCCCGCGTCCTCTCCGACGGCGGCAAGGTGCTCGCGGCCGGCAACGGCGGATCCGCCGCCGAGGCGCAGCACCTCACCGCCGAGCTGGTCGGCCGCTACCGGCACGACCGCGCGCCGTTCTCCGCGCTGGCGCTGTGCGCCGACACCTCCAGCGTCACCGCGATCGCCAACGACTACGGCTACGACCAGGTGTTCGCCCGCCAGGTGACCGCGCACGCACGTCCCGGCGATCTCGTGATCCTGTTGTCCACCAGCGGAAGCAGCCCGAACCTGCTGGAGGCGGCGCACGCCGGCCGGCTGGCGGGCGCGACCGTGTGGGCGATGACCGGACCGGTGCCGAACCCGCTGGCCACGCTCGCCGACGAGACGCTCGCGCTGCCCGGTGACCCGTGCCACGTGCAGGAGGCGCAGCTGGTGGTCGTGCACGCGTTGTGCGAGGCCTTCGAAGCCGCGCTGCCCTCGGCCTCCCGGAGGGCGTCGTGAAACTGGTCGTGGTGGGCGACGCGTTGCTCGACGTCGACGTGGAGGGCACGGTCTCGCGGGTCTGCCCGGACGCCCCGGCGCCGGTGCTGGACGTCGTCGGTGAGCACGCCCGTGCCGGCGGGGCGGCGCTGGCGGCGACCATGGCCGCGCGCGACGGCGTGGACGTGACGCTGGTCAGCGCGCTGTCCGACGACGAGACGGGGGAGCGGCTGCGGTCGCTCGTCGAGGTGCCGTCGGTGTTCGGGCGAACGGACTCCGTGCCGGCGAAGACCCGGTTGCGGTGCGACGGAACGTCGCTGGCCCGGGTCGACCGCGGTGGGACGTCGGGGCCGCCGCAGGTCACCGACGACATGCTGGACGTGGTGCTGTCCGCCGACTTCGTGCTGGCGTCCGACTACGGCCGCGGGCTGCTGCGCGACGAACGGCTGCGGTCGGTGCTCACCCGCGTGCCGGTGGTCTGGGATCCGCATCCGCGGGGCCCGGCCCCGGTGGCCGGGGTGCGGCTCGCGACACCGAACCTGGCGGAGGCGACGAAGTTCAGCGGCGTGGCCGACCCGGACGAGGCGGCGAGCGCGCTGCTGGCGGCTTGGCGGGCGCGCGCCGTGGTGGTGACGCTGGGCGGGAAGGGCGCGTTGCTCCACTGTGGAGGGACACCGATCGCGGTGCCCGCACCGCCGGTCCCGGTGGCCGACCCGTGTGGTGCGGGGGACCGGTTCGCCGTGACGGCGGCCGTGCGGCTGGCCGGTGGTGCGGCACCGGACGACGCGGTGGCTGATGCCGTGGCCGCCGCGGCGGAGTTCCTCGCGCACGGCGGGGTTTCCGGCATGCGCGCGCCGCTTCCGTCCACTGTGGACGAAGTGCGGGCGCGCGGCGGGATCGTCGTCGCGACCGGAGGGTGTTTCGACGTCCTGCACACCGGACACGTGCGGATGCTGGCCGCCGCACGGGCGTTGGGCGACTGCCTGGTGGTGTGCCTCAACTCCGACCTGTCGGTGCGCCGGTTGAAGGGCGGGGGACGGCCGATCAACCGCCAGGACGAGCGCGTAGAGGTGTTGAAGGCGCTGGAGTCCGTGGACGACGTGGTCGTGTTCGGCGAGGACACACCGGAGAACGTGCTGGGCCGGTTGCGGCCGGACGTGTGGGTCAAGGGCGGCGACTACAGCGCCGACCTGCTGCCGGAAGCCGCCGTGCTGCGGCGTTGGGGTGGGCGGACGGTCATCGTGCCGTACCACCGGGGACGTTCGACGACCGAGATCTTGGCGAGGAGGGGTTGATGCTGGGCAACGTGCTGGTGACCGGAGGTGCCGGTGGGCTGGGAGCGGCGGTCGTCCAGGCCGTGCGCGAGGCCGGCGGGACACCGCTGGTGCTGGACAAGTCGGCACCCTCGACGGCGGAGTTCGAGCTGGTCGACCTGGCGGACGGACGTGCCGCCGAAGCCGCGGTGCGGACGCTGGCGCAGCGTTGTGGCGGGTTCAGCGGCGTCGTGACCGCGGCCGGGATCGACCGGTGCGGCACGCTGGCCGACGTGCCGGCCGAGGAGTGGGAACAGGTCGTGCGCGTCAACCTGTTCGGCACGGCGGCGGTGGTGCGAGCGGCGTTGCCGTACCTGGAGAACGGGCGGGTGGTGACAGTCGCGTCGACGCTCGGGTTGCGGGCGGTCAGCGACGCCACGGCCTACTGCGCCTCGAAGTTCGGGGTCGTGGGGTTCACCCGCGCACTCGCCGCGGAGACCGCGGGCCGGGTCGGGGTCACGCTGGTGGTGCCCGGCGGGATGCGGACGAACTTCTTCGACGACCGGACCGAGCAGTACCGGCCGACGGATTTCGAGAAGCTCAACCCGCCGGACCGGGTGGCGGCCGCGATCGTGTTCGCGTTGAGTCAGCCGAAGGACTGCGAGATCCGCGAACTGGTCATCGCCCACGCCGAAGAACCCTCCTGGCCCTAGTATCAAGCCTTTTGCGGGGCGCGCCCCGTTGTGGGGGGTTGGGGGGGGGGTGGGCGGCCGGGGGGGGGGGGGGGGCC
>NZ_JBEXJN010000083.1:16428-21725 GCF_040609115.1 Lentzea sp. NPDC004782 | reverse complement strand
ACCACCCCCCCCGTGTTTCCTCCCCCCCCCCAAAACCCCACGGCGACAAGGGGGCAGGCTGGCCGGGCCGTGGATTCCGATTTCACACTTCTGGGTAATAGTCCCGCATGAACGGTGAGGACGAGCTCGAAGAGCTGGACGAGGAGTCGCTGCACGACAGCGAAGCGCTGCCCGCCGAGCGCCCGAACCCGCTGATCATCGCCGCCAGCGTCACGGCCCGCGGTGGCGTGCTCTGGCTTCCGGTCGCGGGACTGCTCGCGTTGTCGGGCAAGAAGAAGGCCGCCGGGCGCGCGCTCACCGCCGCGGCCGTGGCGATGCCGATCGGCCACCTCGTGAGCCTCGTCGTGCACCGCCCCAGGCCGCAGGCCGCGAACATCCCCGCGCGCCAGGCGCTGCCGGAACACCCGGACTCGTCGTCGTTCCCGTCCAAGCACGCGGTGACGGCTGCCGCGTTCGGCACCGCCACCGCGTTGGAGGACCGCAAGGCCGCGATTCTCGTGACACCACTGGTGCTGCTGGTCGCCTACAGCCGCCTCAGGACCCGTGTGCACTGGCCCACGGACGTCCTGGGCGGACTGGTGATCGGCGCGCTGGTGGCGCTGGCTCAGGCCGGGATCGGCCGTTCCGCCAGGGCCAGGGCGACGGCGTGCAGGTTGTTCGCCATGGTGCGGCCGGTGCTCTCCGACCACTCGTGCCCCTCGTCGGTGTCGGAGTAGCTCGGGCCCGGCCCCGGTCCGCGGTTCCAGTACGTCCACGACTGGCCGGGGATGGTGTAGCCGATGTCGCACAGGCCGCCGTTGATCTCGCTGATCACGTGGTGCGCACCGTCCTCGTTGCCGGTCACGACGACACCGGCGACCCGGTTGTAGGCGACCGGACGGTCCTGGTCGTCGGTCTCGGAGATCATGGCGTCCATCCGCTCCAGCGCCCGTTGCGCGAGCGAGGACGGGTGCCCGACCCACGTGGGCGTCGCGAACACCAGGATCTCCGCGTCCAGCAGGGCGGCGTGGATGCGCGGCCACTCGTCGCCGGGGCCCAGATCGGTCTGCACGCCCGCTGGGATGGTGTGGTCCGCCAACCGGAACGTCGTGACCTCGACGTCCTTCTTCGTCAGCTCGTCGACGACCACCTGGGCGAGCAGGTCGGTGTTGGACTGCTCCGGTGACTTCTTCAGGGTGCAGTTGAGCACCACGGCACGCATCAGGGCTGCCTCCACTTCTCGTCGGTGAGCATTCCGCCGGCCTGCGGCCCCATCAGGGACATGCCGCCGTCGACGACGAACGACGCGCCCGTCACGTAACCGGCGGCGGGGGTGGCCAGGAACGCGACCACGGCCGCGACCTCCTGGGCGTGACCGGGACGGCCCAGCGGCACGCCGGGCCGGGGCCGGGTGTGCGGGTCGACGTCCTCCTGGCCGGTCATCGGCGTCGAGATCTCGCCGGGTGCCACGGAGTTGACGGTGATGCCGTGCTCGGAGAGTTCGAGCGCGAGCACCTGCGTCAGCGCGCCGAGCCCGGCTTTCGCGGCGCAGTAGGGCGCGGCACCGACGCGCGGCAGGTGCTCGTGCACCGAGGTGATGTTGACGATCCGGCCGCCGCGCCCGGCGTCGATCATGTGCTTGGCCGCGCGCTGGCAGCACAGGAACGCGCCGTCCAGGTCGACCGAGAGCACCGAGCGCCAGGTGTCGAAGGGCATTTCCACGACCTTCTGGCTGCTGCCGGTGCCCGCGCAGTTCACCAGGACGTCGACCCCGCCCAGCTCCTCGGCCAGTTCGTCGACGACGGCGGCCGCGGTGGGCAGGTCGGTGAGGTCGAGCTGCCGGACCGCGCACCTGGCGCCGGCCTCTCGCACCTGGTCGGCGGTCTTCGCGGCACCGTCGGCGTCGCGGTGGTAGGTGATGCCGACGTCGACACCACCGCCCGCCAGCGCGACGGCGACCGCCTTGCCGATCCCGGAGTCCGACCCTGTCACAACGGCGTAGAGGGGTGCGTTCATGGCACGCGTGTACCCACGGGCTTCGCGGGCATGCGAAGGCCGAAGTGGTTCAGCGTCCTGGGCAACGGCTCGCCGAGCGCGGGGAACGTGAGGTGCTCGCTGAGAGCGTCGATCATCGCGCTGCCGGTCGCGAGCACGAGGTCACGGCCGGGGCACACGCCAGGCCCGCCGCTGAACGGGACGATCGCCGGGTCGAGCGGTTTGTCCCAGATCTCCGGCGCGTACCGGTCCGCGTACGGCAGGCGGTCCGGGTCGCGGTGGAAGAACGGCGTGAACACGACGAACTCCGTGTTCTTCGGCAGCCAGGTGCCGTGCCAGCGGGTCGGTTCGGTGCTCTCGCGCAGGATCACCGGCGTCGTCGGCCACAGCCGCGCGGATTCCAGGATGCCGTGCGTGCCCCGTCCGCCGATGGCCAGCGCGCGCATCGTGACGATGCCGGCCGCGTCGAACGCGAACAGCCAGTGCGGCACCTGGTCGGGCAGCTCGGGGTGGTACTCGTCCAGCCTGCGCTGGAACCGTTCCCGCAGACCCTCCTGCCGCGGGTGCAGGAACGCCCAGTTCGCGTTCTGCCGCAACGCCTTGAGGTCGTCGGTGAGCTGGTCGTCGTCGCGGGCGCGGTCACCGAGCACGATCCTGCGCACGATCCGCCACCACGCCTGGTCGAACGAGTCCCAGGTCAGTTCGCCGGTGCTCATCACGTGCCTCGTCAGCAGGTCGGCCTCGTCGCGCACCACCGCGCCGATCCGCTCGTGGTCGGGGCGCAGCGCGCGTTCGTTGAGCTCCCTGCGCTCCTGCCGTGCGGCCCCCTCGGAGATGAGCACGCCGTGCGGCTGGAAGTGCTTCAGCGCGGCCTTCTTCTCCTTCGTCGCCGGCGCGAACGGTTCCGGCGACTCGGCGAGGAGCCGGCCGACGTCCGCGGGGTCGACCAGGACCGCGACGCTGCGTCCGGTGATGCGCAACCGGACCGGTTCCGGGCCGTAGCGGTCGCGCAGGTGCCGCATCGTGTCGATGGCGGTCGCGTCGGACTGCAGCTTCTCGGAGAACGCCATCACGCCCGGCCGGCGCACGATGACGCCCTTGGCCAGCGTGGGCAGCAGCACCTTCGCCAGCACTCGGGTCGTGTCGAGTCGTGAAGAGATCGCCATACCGGCGGTTACCCCTCGTAACCCAGGTGTGAACCGTCCTGACCGGGGGTATTCGCGAATCGGCTCGAACCAGGAGGTCGTGATGCCAGCGGGATCGAACGCGAAACGTGAACGCCAGTACGAGCACATCAAGGACTCCGCCCGCAGCCGTGGCGCTTCACCCAAGCGGGCGAAGGAGATCGCCGCGCGCACGGTGAACAAGAACCGCGCCCAGTCCGGCGAGTCCAAGACCGCGAGCAAGTCGTCCACGAAGGACATGTCGCCGCAGAAGCGCGGCGGGCAGCGGTCGGGCACCAACCGGCCGAAAGGCCCGACGAAGGAACAGCTTTACAACGAGGCCAAGAAGAAGAACATCAGGGGCCGCTCGACGATGACGAAGAAGGAGCTCGCGGACGCGCTGGGACGCTGACGTGGCCGAAGTGGACAAGACCTCGGCGCTGACGATCCTCACCGCTGAGCACTACACGTTGCAGATGGTGCGCACCGCGACGATCACCGACGCCGCCAGCCGGGCAGGTCAGCTGCTCACCACCATCTCCGCGTCGATGATCGCGCTCGGGTTCGTCGCCCAGGTGGTGCCGGCCAAGGTGCTGCTCGCGCTGATGCTGGTGCTCTTCACCGGCCTGTTCGCGATCGGCCTCGCCACCTTGTTCCGCACCGTGGAGCTGACGATCGAGGACGTGCAGGCGGGCCTGGGCATCAACCGGATCCGGCACGTCTACGGCGACCTCGAACCGTCCACGAAGGACGTCTTCGTCCGGCAGATGCACGACGAGACCGCGGCCGTCGAGGCCGACGCCGGGCAGACCGGGTGGCGCAAGGCCAGGCGGCCGCGGCTGATCGGCACCACGCTGGGCGTGGCCGGGTTCGTGAACCTGGTCAACGGACTCGTCGCCGGTGCCATCGCCGGTGCGGCCTGCGGGCTGCTGAACGCGGGCCTGACGTGGTCGATCACCGTCGGTGCGGTCACCGCCGTGGCCGTGATCAGCGCGTTCGGCGTGGCGCTCGGACGGATCGGACGGCGCGGCGTCGCACCCATCAGCACCCGCTATCCCAGGAACCAGTAAGAGGAGGACCGCCGTGCAGTACGACGTCGTCGACCTGATCATGCAGGACCACCGCGAGGTGGAGCGCCTGTTCGACGAGCTGAAGAACCACCCGGAGAAACGCCCGCTGCTCACCCCGGTGATCTGCGGCCTGCTCGTCGCCCACAGCCGGGCCGAGGAGTCCGAGGTCTACCCGGTCGCCAAGCAGGAGGCGGGCGAGACCGACGAGGTCGAGCACAGCCAGCACGAGCACGCCGAGGCCGAGCAGCTGCTGGCGAAGCTCCTCGACTGCGACTACGACTCGCCGCAGTACGACCAGATGCTCGCCGAGGTCGTCGAGGCGATCACGCACCACGTCCAGGAGGAGGAGAAGTCCGTCCTGCCGGGCATGAAGACCCGCCTGAGCGACGAACGCCGCCAGGAGCTCGGCGAGAAGTTCGCGCGGGTGCGCGCCGAGCACCTCGGCGACATCCCCGGCCAGGCGAGCAGGGAGGAACTGCTCGCGCAGGCCCGCAACCTCGGCCTGCCCAACGCCACGTCGATGAGCAAGTCCGAGCTGCAGCGCGAACTGCAGAAGGCCGCCGCCGAGTAGGCGAGGTCGATGAAGGGCGCCTTCATCCACGTGAGGTGGAGGAAGGCGCCCTTCATCGAGTTCGGCGTCAGGGCACGTCGAGCTTGAACGGGTCGTGCTCGGTGAGCAGCTTGTCCAGCCGGGCTCTGTCCACCCGGCTGGCGATGTAGCTGTCCTCCTGCCGGTCCCGGATCACCTTGGCCAGGGTGAACGCCGAGGTGACCGTGTAGAGCATCGCGATGCCCAGAAACGCGCGCACCCACCCGTCGACGGGCAGGAACACGACCCCGATGCCGACGGCGGTCATCGAGAGCCCGAACGACAGGACCGCCTGCAGGTAGAACGCGGGCGTCGACGGGGTGTGTGAAGACGCGGAAGAAGTCATGATCCCGAGAGTCCTGCGTCACCGCCGGACTGTCATGAGTACTGCTACTCATGTCCAGGTCACGACCTGGTCGCGGTGGGCCGCCCCCGACGAGGGGGGGCGCGGCGCCCCCGCCCCCCCCGCCGGGGGGGGGGCGGAGAAGAACCGGGAGGCCC
>NZ_JBEXJN010000083.1:0-16418 GCF_040609115.1 Lentzea sp. NPDC004782 | reverse complement strand
CACCCCTCTTTCCCTGCTCCCCCGCTTTTTTTTTTTTTTTCCTCCAAATCTGTCCCTGCACCCCAGGGGGGGGCCGCCCCCCCCCCCGAAGTCGCGGGACGACGGCACCAGCGCCGCCAGCGCGGGCGCGGCGAAGCAGATCACCGTGCACGCCACCAGCACCGCCGTGGCGCCGAACGCGGAGATGGCCGGGGCGATGAGCGCCAGGCCGACCGGCGCGAGACCGTACGACAGCAGGAAGTCCAAAGAGGACACCCGGGCCAGCTTGGACGGCTCCACCTCGCGCTGGGTCGCGGTGAACCACGGCACGTTGAACAGGTCGATGCCGAGCCCGGCCACCGCGTAGACGGCGATCACGACGAACGGGTGCACCGGCAGCAGCAGCACCAGCGGCGCGAACCCGTACAGCGCAAGGCCGAACAGGCCCGTCCACCCGGCGGCACGCGGCCGCCACCTGGCCATCAGCACCGCCCCGGCGAGTGCGCCGAGCGTGTAGGCGGTCAGCGCACCCGCGAGCACGGCTTCCGTGCCGTAACGATCGCGGCTGACCAGGGGCAGCACCACACCGGTCGCCGAGTAGCCGGTGGCGATCACCGCTGACAGCGCGCCCAGGCCCGCCAGGAACCACGGGTGCCTGCGGGCCTCGCGCACTCCGTCGAGGAACTCGGCCACGAACCCCGCACGGCTCGGCGTCGCCACCTGTCCGGTACCGGCAGGAGGCACCAGGGCCGCCGCGAGCCACAGCGCGCCGATCCCGAACAGCAGCCCCTGCGTGCTCACCACGAGCGCGAGCAACGCCGTCAATCCCGGCGCCACCAGCGTCGTCACCCGGATCGACATGGTCATCGCCGCGTTGGCCTCCTGGCGCTGCTCCGGCGCCACCACCTCGGCCGTCAACGCGGAGAACGCGGGCCGGCACGCACCCTGGCCCGCACCCATCGCCGCCGCCGCGACCGCCGCGAGCACCAGCGAGTTGCCCACGAAGGCAGCGAGCACGGGCGCGGCGACAGCGGAAGTCAGCCCGGACCACAGCACGACCTGGCGGCGTGCGTAACGGTCGGCCAGCACACCGCTGATCGGCACCGCGGCGAGGAATCCGGTGGTGCGCGCGGCGAGCAGCACGCCCAGTTCGACGGCGGTCAGCGAGCGCGAGAGCACCGCGAGGCCCAGCACGAACGGCAGCGCCCACGTCGCGATGCCCGACGCGGTGGTCGCCGTCCAGAGGCGGAGGAACGCCGTGCTGCGCAATACCGATCGTGCCGCGGCTACCGGGCGGGCCGTGTCGTGGACCACGTGCGTCACCTTCCAGGAAGGGCTTGATTTGAAAATGATTGTCGTTACAGTAGCGGACGTCCGACTCGTCACGTTCCGGAGGATTCGATGTCACACCCCGCCCGGCTCGGCCTGGCGCTGGTCGCGGTGCTCACGGCGAGCTGCACCGCACCGGGAGGCGCGCAGGCGCCGACGGCACAGTCGGTGGTGGTGGACAGCTGCGGCAAGCGGCTGACGTTCACCGGCACGCCGCAGCGGGCGGTGGCGCTGGACCAGTCGTCCACGGAGACGTTGCTGGCGCTGGGAGTGCAGGACCGCATGGCCGGCACGGCGAACATCAAGACCAAGGTGGCGCCGAAGTACGCCGACGCCTACGCGAAGATCCCGGTGCTGTCGCCCAAGATCCTCACCGCCGAGCCGCTCAGGGCGGCCAACCCGGACGTGGTGGTGTCCGGGTTCCGCGAGCTCTTCACCGCCGACCGCGCCGGGACGCGCGACGAGCTGGAAGCCCTTGGCGTGCCGACGTTCGTGAGCGCGGTCAACTGCCCGGACGGCACCACGCCGGCGTTCGAGCGGCTGTTCCGCGACTACGAGAACCTCGGCATGATCTTCGGCGCGACCGAACGGGCGAACCAGCTCGCCGCCGAGCAGCGCGCGATCATGGCCGAAGTCCAGGCGGTGAAACGGGAACCGGTGAAGGTCGTGTGGGTCTACTCGGTCTTCAAGGGCGTCCCGTACGTGGCCGGGCGCGATGGAATGCCCAGCCAGATCAGCAGGATCGCCGGTGCCGCCAACGTCTTCGACGACCTGCCGCAGGAGTGGCCGGAGGCGTCCTGGGAGGAGATCGCGCGCCGCGACCCGGACGTGATCGTGATCGGCGACCTGTCCGAACGCGGCAACCCCGGCGACAAGGCGAGCGAGAAGCTCGCGATGATGCGCGAGCACCCGGTCGTGTCGCAGCTGAAAGCGCTGAAGGACAACAAGGTCATCGAGCTGAACGGCATCGAGATGGACCCGTCGGTGCGCACGGTCGACGCCCTGCGCGCGTTCGCCGCCGGACTCGACAGGATCGCCGGCCGTGGCTGAGGCCGCTGTCCTCGACGAAGCCGTCGAGGTGCCGGTGACTCCCGTTCGACGCGACAAGAGCGTGCTCCTGACCGTGGTGAGTCTCGCGGTTCTGATCGTCTCGCTCGTGCTCGCCGTCGGCATAGGAGTGGCCGCGAGTTGGCCAGAAATTGGCCGCTCTGTGGGTATGCGCCTCGGGCTGCCGGTCGTGCCGTTGCCACGTCTGCTCGACTCGCTGATCTGGGACTTGCGGTTGCCGCGGGTGCTGCTCGCCGCGCTCGTCGGTGCCGCGCTGGCGGTGTGCGGTGCGGCGCTGCAGAGCGTCACGCGCAACTCGCTCGCCGACCCCTACCTGCTCGGGGTGTCGTCCGGTGCCTCGACCGGCGCCGTGGTCGTCGTGGTGCTCGGGTTCGCGGGCTCGCAGCTCGGTGTGACCGGTGGGGCGCTGGTCGGCGCGCTGGTGGCGTTCGGGCTGCTGATGCTGCTGTTGAAACGAACCGGGCTGGACTCCTCGCGGATCGTGCTGACCGGTGTGGTCGTGGGGCAGCTGTTCGCGGCGCTCACCTCGTTGATCCTGCTGTCGTCCGGTGACGCCGACAGCATCCGTGCGGTCACCAGCTGGCTGCTGGGGTCTCTCGCGTCGGCCCGCTGGACGTCCGTCGCGGTGTGCGCGGTGGTGCTGGCGGTCGGGCTGCTCGTGGTGTGGCTGTGCTCGTCGGCGCTCGACGGGTTCGCGTTCGGCGCGGACACCGCGTCCTCGCTGGGCATCGACGTCCGCACGACCCGGATCCTGTTGCTGGTGGCCACGTCGGTGCTGACCGCGGTGGCGGTGGCGGCGGTGGGAGCGGTCGGGTTCGTAGGGCTGATCGTGCCGCACGGCGTGCGGTTCCTGGTGGGGCCGTTGCACCGCAGGCTGTTGCCGTTGTCGGCGGTGGTCGGCGCGGTGTTCCTGGTCTGGACGGACGCGCTCACCCGCGTGCTGTTCGCGCCGCTGGAGGTGCCGGTGGGGGTGTTCACCGCGCTGCTGGGCGTGCCGCTCTTCCTGCTGGTGCTGCGCAGGAGGGGAGAGCTGTGAGGATCACCGTCGAGCACCTGAGCTGGGGCGTGCCGGGCAGGACGATCGTCAGGGACGTGAGCCTGGCCGTCGGCGAAGGTGAGACCGTGGGGCTGATCGGGCCGAACGGGTCCGGCAAGTCGTCGTTGCTGCGGTGCGTCGCGGGTCTGCGCACGCCCACCAGCGGTCTGGTGCGCTACGACGGCGTGGAGATCACGTCGTGGCCCGCCCGTGAACGGGCGCGCAGGCTGGCGTTCGTCGAGCAGGCCGCCGACACCGACAGCGATCTGCGCGTGGCCGACGTGGTGATGCTGGGCCGGACCGCCTACCGCTCGCGGTGGCGCGGGCCCGATGCGAACGATCGCGCGATCGTGGCGGCCGCCCTCGACCGGCTCGATCTCGGCGGGTTGGCGGACCGGCCGTGGAAGCAGCTGTCCGGCGGCGAGCGGCAACGCACGCACCTCGCTCGGGCGCTGGCGCAACAGACGTCGGCGCTGCTGCTGGACGAGCCCACCAACCACCTGGACGTACGCCATCAGCTCGACCTGATGGAGCTGGCGAGCCGCACGCCGCAGACGGTCGTGGTGGCGCTGCACGACCTCGCACTGGCCGCCCGCTACTGCGACCGGCTGGTGCTGATGCACGACGGCGCTGTCGTCGCGGACGGGCCGGCGGACGAAGTGCTCACCGCGCCGCTGCTGCGCGAGGTGTTCGACGTGGACGCCGAGATCGGCCGCGACAGCCTGGGCCACCTGGCTGTCGGCTATCGCTGACAAAGGGGGAGTCATGACCACTGTGGACGATCTGACAGCCGAAGTGCTGGCGGGGAAGCACGGCCCCGCCCCTGCCGAGGTCCCGGCCACCAGCGTGTTCTGGGTGCACCACGGCACGCGGCTGGCCGGTGGGAACGTCACCTACCGCAACCAGTACGTGCTGGCCCGCGTCGGCACCGCGTTCGGGGCGTGCGCGTTCGCGGAGGGCGAGGCCGACCCGGCGGTGTGCGCGAACTACTCCGGCGCTCCCGTCGCGCGGCTGCTCACCGAGGCACCGGCACCGGTGCGCGTCGCCGCACTCGACGCCTACCTCGGCCACGTCCGTCCACATCGGACCGCCGAACGGGTGGTGCTGCCCGCGGGAACCCCGGAAGAGCGCGCGCAGGCACGTGACGCGGCGGTCGCCGGGCTGCTCGACGTCGAGCCGGGCGCCAAGGTCGCGTTGATCGGCGTGGTGAACCCGTTGGTGGCGGCCATCCGCGAGCGGGGCGCCGAGTGCCTGCCGTGCGACCTCCAGCTGCGCACCACCCAGTGGGGCGACCCGGTGACCCCGGACATGCGGGACGTGCTCGGCGTCGCGGACGCCGTCGTCGCCACCGGCATGACGATCGGTAACGGCACGTTCGACGAGATCCTGCGCACCTGCCGGGAGAGGGAGATCCCGCTGGTCGTGTACGCGCAGACCGCGAGTGCCGTCGCCCGCCACTTCCTCGGCGCGGGCGTCACCGCGCTGTCCGCGGAACCGTTCCCGTTCTCGCAGTTCAGCGCCGACGCCACCACCCTGTTCCGCTACCGGACGTGAGAGAAGACGTGGACCACCACATCGCTGACGCGCTCAGCCGCCCTGCCCTGGTGCGCCTCGACTCCCGCACCGTCTGCCTGCGCTTCGAGACCATGAAGGTCGCCTCGGCGCTGGAAGCCGTCCGGTACCTGCTCGAACGCGGCACGATCGCGCACGGGGACACGCTGGTCGACAGCTCGAGCGGCATCTACGCCCACGCCCTGGCGCTCGCGTGCCACCGCTACGGCCTGCACTGCCACATCATCGCCTCCACGACCGTCGACAGGACCCTGCGGACACAACTGGAGATCCTCGGCGCGACCGTCGAGCCGATGCCGCCGTGCGCGAGCCTCAAACTCGACCAGAGCCGCCGGGTGGCGCGAGTGCGGGAGATCCTGCGCGAACGGCCGCGCCACCACTGGATGCGGCAGTACCACGACGACGTCCACTACCGCGGCTACCGCCCGATCGCCGACCTGGTCCGCGAGCACGTCGGCTGCGCGCGGCTCTCCGTCGTGGGCGGCGTCGGCACGGGCGCGTCGACGGGTGCGCTGACCACGTACCTCCGGGAAACCGATCCGGACGTGGAGCTCGTCGGTGTGCAACCGTTCGACAGCGTCACGTTCGGCAGCGAGCACGTGCACGACCCGGAGATCATCATCGCCGGGATCGGCAGTTCCATCCCGTTCGGCAACGTCGACCACACCCTCTACGACACCGTGCACTGGCTCGGCTTCGAGGCGGCACTGGCGGGCGGTGTGGCGTTGCTGCGCGAGCACGCCGTCTTCGCCGGGCTCTCCGCCGGAGCCGCCTACCTCGCGGCCAGGTGGGAGCAGCGGCTCGACCCGGACCGCCACGTCGTCGTCCTCGCCCCGGACACCGGCCACCGCTACGTCGACGCGGCCTACTCCCGGCACGCCGAGGCCCCGTCGCCGGATGACCTGCGGCCCCGCCAGATCAACGCCTTGGCGGACATGGACCTGCCGTGGTCGCGCATGCACTGGAACCGCGCCGAGGCACCCCCGAACGCCGCCGTCGCGATGCCGGTTGCTTCCTAGGACTCGCGGTCCGTCGGGGCGAGGGCGTCCTCGGTCGGCTGGTCGGGCGGAGTGTGCTTGCCGCGTCGGGAAAGGGAGAAGTGCGACTCGGCGCGCATCCGCTCGACCATCTGCGGGTAGTGCAGCTCGAACGCGGGCCGCTCGGACCGGATCCGCGGCAGGTCCAGGAAGTTGTGCCGCGGCGGGGGAGAAGTGGTCGCCCACTCCAGCGAGTTCCCGTACCCCCACGGATCGTCGCCTCCGGCCGGTTCGCCGTACCGGTAGGAGCGGAACACGTTCCACACGAACGGCAGCACGGACGCGCCGAGCACGAACGCGCTGATCGTCGAGATCATGTTGAGCGTCGTGAACCCGTCCGTCGGCAGGTAGTCGGCGTAGCGGCGGGGCATGCCCATGTTGCCGAGCCAGTGCTGCACGAGGAACGTGCCGTGGAAGCCCAGGAACGTGGTCCAGAAGTGCAGCTTGCCCAGCGGTTCGTTGAGCATCCGCCCGGTCATCTTCGGGAACCAGAAGTAGATGCCCGCGTAGGTGGCGAACACGATCGTGCCGAACAGCACGTAGTGGAAGTGCGCGACGACGAAGTACGTGTCGGTGACGTGGAAGTCGAGCGGCGGTGAGGCCAGCAGGATGCCGGTCAGGCCGCCGAGCAGGAACGTCACCAGGAACCCGATCGAGAACAGCATCGGCGTCTCGAACGTCAGCTGGCCCTTCCACATCGTGCCGGCCCAGTTGAAGAACTTGATGCCGGTCGGCACGGCGATCAGGAAGGTCATCAGCGAGAAGAACGGCAGCAGCACGGCACCGGTCGCGAACATGTGGTGTGCCCACACGGCGACCGACAGCATGCCGATGGCGAACGTCGCGAACACCAGGCCCTTGTACCCGAACAGCGGTTTCCGGCTGAACACCGGCAGGATCTCGGTGATGATGCCGAAGAACGGCAGCGCGACGATGTAGACCTCGGGGTGGCCGAAGAACCAGAACAGGTGCTGCCACAGGATCGCCCCGCCGTTGGCCGGGTCGAACACGTGCGCGCCGAAGTGCCGGTCCGCCGCGAGCGCCAGCAGGGCGGCGGTCAGGATCGGGAACGCCAGCAGGATCAGCACCGCCGTGACCAGGATGTTCCAGGTGAAGATCGGCATGCGGAACATCGTCATGCCCGGCGCCCGCAGGCAGACGATCGTGGTGATCATGTTGACCGCGCCGAGGATCGTGCCGAGACCCGACACCGCCAGGCCCATGATCCACAGGTCGGGGCCGATGCCGGGGGCGTGCACGGCGCTCGACAGCGGTGTGTAGGCGGTCCAGCCGAAGTCGGCCGCGCCCGCCGGGGTGACGAAGCTGCTCATCACGATCAGGCCGCCGAACAGGAACAACCAGTACGAGAAGGCGTTCAGGCGCGGGAAAGCCACGTCCGGCGAGCCGATCTGCAGCGGCAGGATGTAGTTGGCGAACCCGAACAGGATCGGCGTCGCGTACAGCAGCAGCATGATCGTGCCGTGCATGGTGAAGAGCTGGTTGTACTGCTCGTTCGAGAGGAACTGCAGGCCCGGCCGGGCCAGTTCGGCGCGCAGCAGAAGAGCCATCACGCCGCCGGCCATGAAGAAGGCGAACGACGTGACCAGGTAGAGGATCCCGATCTGCTTCGGGTCGGTGGTGCGCAGGAAACCCAGGAACGCGGCGCCCTTGGGACGTCGGCGGGCGACACCGGGATGCGGTACGACCGGCGTCGGTTTGATCGTGGTCACGGTGGTGACTCGCCTTCGGTGGTCATTCCGCCGTGGTCGTCGGGCATGGCTTCACCGCCGCCCGCGGTCGGATCGTCGGTCGCGTCCGTGCGTTCGTGCTCGCCGGCCAGGTCGGCGTCCTGCTCCTCGCTCTCCGCGGTGACGGGGTCGATTTGCGGTTCCGGTTCAGGCATCACGACTCCTCGACAGGTAACGGCGGTCGCACGCGCGGTGTACCCGGCAGCCCACCGCCCAAACGGTGTGTCGCCCGGCGCCCCACGGGTACACGAAAAGTGGCCATCAGAGAGGACCTGCCATGCGCACCGCACTGCACGGCCTGGCCGAGCGCGGCCAGAGCCCGTGGATGGACCAGCTGTCCAGAGAACTGCTGCGGGGAGGCGAGCTGGCCGCCTTGGTCGACGCGGGCGTCCTCGGGGTGACGTCGAACCCGACGATCTTCTCGGACGCCATGAGCAGCGGCGACGCCTACGAAGCCCAGAAGCGCGACCTGGACGCCGACGACCCGAAGGAGATCTTCCTGGCCCTCGCGGCCGAGGACGTCCGCCAGGCCTGCGACCTGCTGGCCGGCAAGGGCACCTCGGAACGCGACGGCTGGGTGTCGATGGAGGTCGACCCGCGGTTCGCCCACGACACGCAGGCGACGATCGACGAGGCACGACGGCTGCACGAGCTGGTCGACCGGCCGAACCTCTTCGTGAAGATCCCCGGCACCGGAGAAGGCCTGCCGGCGATCGAGGAAGCGGTCGCCGGTGGCATCCCGATCAACGTCACGCTGCTGTTCTCGCTGGACCGGCACCGCGAGGCGGCCGAGGCGTACCTGCGCGGCCTGCGCCGGTTGCACGCCGACGGCGGCGACCTGTCGAAGGTCGGTTCCGCGGCGTCGTTCTTCGTGTCCAGAGTGGACACGGAGGCCGACAAGCGCCTGGACGCGTTGCGCGGCCACGAGGTGCTCAAGGGCACCCTGGCGATCGCCAACGCCAAGCTCGCCTACCAGCAGTACCTGGAGATCTTCTCCGGCCCGGCCTGGGAGGAGCTGGCGCGCGCGGGCGCGACGCCGCAATGGTGCCTGTGGGCGTCCACGTCGACGAAGAACCCGGCGTTCCGCGACACCCGGTACGTCGAGGAGCTGATCGGGCCGGAGACCGTGACCACCATGCCCCGCAAGACGATCGAGGCCTTCCTCGACCACGGCATGGTCGCCGACTCGCTGACCAGGGACGTGGGCGGCGCGCGGCGCGTGCTCGACCGGTTCGCCGAGATCGGCATCAGCTACCGCGACCTCACCGACACCCTCGAACGCGAGGGCGTGCGGAAGTTCGTGGACTCCTACCGGCAGTTGCTCGACCGCCTGACCGCCCAACCAGCTCGGAGGTGACCCTTGCCCGACAACGACTTCCGCCACGACCTCGCCCAGCAGCTCCGGGTCGACTCGGTCCGCGCGAGCGACGCGGGCGGCTCCGGGCACCCGACGTCGTCGATGTCCGCGGCCGACCTGATGGCCGTGCTGCTGCACGGCTACCTCAAGCTCGACTACGCGAACCCGGACAACCCGGCCAACGACCACCTCGTGTTCTCCAAGGGCCACGCCTCGCCGCTGTACTACGCGATGCTCAAGGCCGCCGGTGCGATCACCGACGAGGAACTGCTGAGCTTCCGCACGTTCGGCAGCAGGCTCGAAGGCCACCCGACGCCCCGCATCCCGCCGACCGACGTGGCCACCGGCTCGCTCGGCCAGGGCCTGCCGGTCGGCGTCGGCCTCGCGCTGGCCGGCAAACGCCTCGACCGGTTGCCGTACCGGGTGTGGGTGCTGTGCGGTGACTCGGAGATGGCCGAGGGCTCGATCTGGGAGGCGTTCCAGCACGCCGGCTGGGCGGGGCTCGACAACCTCACCGCGATCATCGACGTGAACCGGCTCGGCCAGACCCGCGAGACGATGCTCGGCTGGGACCTCGACGGCTACGTCGCCCGCGCCGAGGCGTTCGGCTGGAAGGCCGTCGCGATCGACGGCCACGACCTCGACGCCATCGACGCCGCGCTGGCCCAGGCGACGTCCGTGACCGACCGGCCGACCGTGATCATCGCCAGGACGCACAAGGGACGTGGCGTGAAGGCGGTCGAGGACCAGCCCGGCAAGCACGGCAAGCCGCTGGAGGACCCGGAGGAGGCGATCGAGGAGCTCGGCGGCGCCCGCTCCCTGGCCGTGACGGTCAGGACGCCCACGCCGGGTACGCCGCACCGCTTCGCCACCAACGGCGGCACGTTGCCGCGCTGGGAGATCGGTGAGGAGGTCGCGACCCGCCAGGCGTACGGGCAGACGCTCGCCGAGCTCGGCGGCCTGCGCGGCGACGTCGTGGTGCTGGACGGCGAGGTGTCGAACTCGACCACGTCCGAGCTGTTCGCCAAGGCGCATCCGGACCGCTACTTCGAGATGTTCATCGCCGAGCAGCAGATGGTCGCCGCCGCGGTCGGCCTGCAGGCCCGCAACTGGGTGCCGTTCGCGTCCACGTTCGGCGCGTTCCTGACCCGTGCGCACGACTTCATCCGCATGGCCGCCGTGTCCCGCGCGGACCTGCGCCTGTGCGGCTCGCACGCCGGGGTGTCGATCGGCGAGGACGGGCCGTCGCAGATGGCGCTGGAGGACATCTCGATGTTCCGCGCCATCCACGGCAGCACCGTGCTGCACCCGTCCGACGCCAACCAGACCGCCGCGCTGGTCGCCGAGATGGCCACGCTGCCCGGCATCTCGTACCTGCGGACGTTGCGGGGCAAGACGCCGGTGCGCACGTCACCGGACGAGCACATCCGCGTCGGCGGCAGCCGGGTGCTGCGCAACAGCGATCACGACGACCTGACGATCGTGGCGTGCGGGATCACCGTCGGCGAGGCGGAGAAGGCGGCCGACGTGCTGGACGGGGAGGGCATCCGCGCGCGGGTGATCGACTGCTACTCGATCAAGCCGATCGACGGGAACACGTTGGTGCAGGCCGCTTCCCAGACGCGGGCGGTGCTGACCGTGGAGGACCACTGGCCCGAGGGCGGGCTCGGGGACGCGGTGCTCGGCGCGCTGGCGGCCTGTCCGGACCGGCCGGTCGTGCGGAAGCTCGCGGTGTCGGAGATGCCGGTGTCCGGCAAGCCCGGCGAACTGCTGCACGCCGCCCACATCGACGCCGAGGCAACAGCCGAAGCAGCACGCCAACTCCTCCGCCCCTGACGCCTGAGGCGTCCGAGGTCGATGAAGGGCTCCTTGCTCCACCTCAGGTGGATGAATGAGCCCTTCATCGAGCACCGGGGCTCAGGTGGGTTCGGGCATCGGAGGTAGTGGATCCGGGTCGGGACCGGGCGGCCGAGGCTGGTCCGGTCCCGGCTGAGGCGCGGGTTCTGGTGGCGGTACCGGCTGGGTCATGCCCGGCGGGTACCCATCCGTTCGGCCATTCTCACCAGCGCGGATTCCTCCTGGCCGCGAATTGGGCGGATTTCGCTAATACCCCAAGCATTCCACCCGACAATCGGTTCGTTCGGGACCGGCGGAACGGGGTGGGCAGATGGCGTCCAGGATGGCCTCGCAGGACTGGTACCTCGGCGCCGAGCAGACGCGCGGACTGCACTTCCTGGGCGCGCTCGACCTGCTGGAGCTGCTCGACCACCTGGCGTCCCGGCCGCGCTGGCCCGCGCGGGACGTGCCGTTGCCGATCATCCACCTGCGCCGGCCGCCCGGTGTGGAGAGCCCGCTGGAACCGCTGGCCAACCGGCCTGCCACCGCGCACGGGCGCAAGGTGCCCCTGGCACTGGTCGACGGCGCCGAGCCGGAACCGCGCAAGCTGCTCGACGACGCGGTGGGCGGGCTCGCCGAGAAGCGGTTGCGGTTCCCGCACTACGCGCTCGTCGGGTGGCTGCTCGACCTCACGCTGCCCGCCGACGTCCAGGCCGACGACGAACAACGCGAGATCGCCCGCCAGTTCAAGCAGCACCTCCGCCGCCGCGTGCGGATGACCGCCGACGGCGTCCAGGACCTGGCGCAGGACTTCCCGTGGTGGATCCGGCTGGTCATCACGGTGATGCCGCGGCTCGGCCTGGCGCTCATGACGCTGCTGTGGCGGCCGGCGACGTGGGTGGGCGAACAGTCGTTCGGCGGCAGGTCGCGGCGCGGCCTCTACCGGCTGGCCCGCGCGTTCGTGCGGGAACGCCTCGCCGCGCGTTTTCCGGACGAGGTCAACGACCTGCTGGTGCGCGCGTTCCTGGAGGACCTGCGGCGTTCGCACCGGCGCTGGACGGTGTTCGGCGCGGGCCGCCGGCGCACCGGTTGTCCGTGGCTGCTGATCGACAACGTGTCCCAGGGGGCCGGGCAGTGGCTGGTCGACGCGATCGGCCGCGCCCGCAACACCGTCCACCGTGGACGGTCGTGGCGCACGAACCCGTTGAGCCACCCCGATCCGCTGCTGGTGATCTCGGCGGAAGAGTCGGACGACGAACCGGCGACGCACGCGGCGGACGCGCTGCAGGGCTACAAGGACTGGCTGCGGGCCCTGCCGCGGTCCGAGAACTGGGCCATCGCGCTCAACACCGACGCCACCGCACCCGCGCCCGGCGTGGGTGGCGGCCTCGCCGGCCACCCGTCGCTGCGGTTGCGCCGGGCGGTCGCGGCCCCGATCGTGGTCGCGCTGCTCGCCGGGATGGTCCTCGCCGTGCCGTTCTACAACCACTCCCGGTGCGACCGCTGGTGGTCGCTCGCGATCCACGCGCAGCTGGAGCTGGTCGGCGACGAGTGCATCGGGGTGTCCGCGGATCCGTTGCGGCACTTCGTTCCGGACACCGTGCCCGAGGAGGTCCGGCCGGGGCTGGAGGACGTCTACGGCAAGATCATGGCCGAGAACCGCAAGGCGGAGACCCGTGAGGACGCGATCACGATCGTGTTCCTCAGCGTGCTGACTCCCCGCACCGCCAACAGCTTCGCGGCCCTGGTCGAGGAGCTGCGGGGCGTGTGGGTGGCGCAGAAGACCAGTGACGTGCCGATCAGGATGCTGCTGGCCAACGGCGGTGAGGGGCCGGGCGGCCGAGGTCTGGCGTCCGGCGACCTGGCGGCCGACAAGATCATCGAACTGGCCGCGCGGGATCGCAGCGTGGTCGCGGTGACCGGGCTGTCGATCAGCACCGACACCGCCAAGTCCGTCGTGAAGCGGTTGGGCAGCAACGCTTTGCCCGTCATCGGCAGCCTCACGTCCGCCGACGACATGGCGAGCATCAACGAGTACTACTACCAGGTCGGTCCGAACAACCTGCGCGAGGCGCGGGTCGCCGCCTACTACGCGCAGACCAAGCTCGACGTGACCGACATGGCGATCTTCTACTCCGGCGACCCCACCGACCGGTACAGCCAGAACATGGCCGAGGACGCGCGAACCGCCTTCGCCGAACGGGGAATCGCGGTCAGCCAGTACAAGTCGTACCGGGTCGCGAACGACGACGAGGGCCTCGCCCCGGCCAGCCTCGGGCAGGGCGCCTGCCCGGCCGCGCCCAGGCCGGGGTACGCGGTCTTCTACGCCGGACGCGCGCAGTACCTGGCGGAGTTCCTGCGCGGCATGAACAGCAGGTGCCAGGGCGGCAGCACCCCGCCGGTGCTCGCGAGCGACTCGTCCACCCGGTTCATCCTCGAAGGCACGATGACGCAGTTCCCCAACGTGCGGCTGGACTACCTGTCGTTCGCGAGCCCCGCCGCGTGGACCGACTGCGAGAAGGTGCCGTTCTACAAGAACTACCTCGACGTGTTCCACAAGACCTGCCAGACGCTGAGCGACGGTCGCTCGGCCGCCGCCTACGACGCGATGCAGGTCCTGGCGGAAGGGGTGCGGCAGGTGCGCCGGACCGATCCCGGGGCGCGGGTGCGGGAGGGACTGCTCGCCGGGATCGGCAGCATCCGGCCGGACAACGCGATCCAGGGCGCCACCGGCAGGATCGGGTTCGGCGCGAGCACGCGGCTGCCGTCCAACAAGGCCGTGATCGTGTTGCAGGGCAAGACCGACACGACGTCGACACCGCAGTTGCTGTGCGGTGAACTGCCGTTCCCCGCCGACCTGGTGGTGACGCCGGACGCCGGCTGTCCGCGCGATCCCCAGTAGATCAGCGCTCGGAGCCCAGCACCGGCTTCACGTCGACCACGGGTGTGCCGTCGAGGGCCTCCAGGTCACCGACGTGCACCCGCTGCCCGTCGACCCCGAGGATCCGCACCCGGTGCAGGCCGATCGGGTTCGGCCGGTCCTGCGACCGGGTCGAGAACACCCCGGTGCGCGGCCGTTCCGCGTCGTCGCGCGGGTGCACGGCCAGCACCGAGCGGTCCGCGCGGTCGAGCCACGTCAGCACGAGCACCTCCTGGCCGGCGGCGAGCTCGGCCATGGCCCGCGCGTACTCCGGCGCGAAGACGATCCAGGACTCCGGCGCACCCTCGTCGCCCTGCCTGGGCGCGGACGCGCCGTCGGTGAGCGTTGACTCGACGTGGCCGACGGGCTGCAGTTTCATCAGGTTCCGCAGAAGGTCTGGTAGGTGGCGCTGAAGTCCCGCGGCGCGGGGGCCGCGTAGTGCTCCAGCTCTGGGCGTTCCCCGTAAGGCGACGTCACGGCGTCCAGCAGCCGTTGCAGCGGCTGGAGATCACCGGCGGACCCGGCGGCCAGCGCCTCCTCGACGAGGTGGTTGCGAGGAATGTAGACCGGGTTGATCAGCTCCATCGCACCGGCATCCGGTCCGAGCGCGCGCCACCGCTCGATCCACGCGTCGATCCCGGCCAGGTCGAGGAACAGCGACCGCGCGGGCTCGGCGTCGCCACGGGCGGCCGCGCCCAGCCGGTGGAAGAACGACGTGAAGTCGACGTGGTTCGCGTGCATCAGCGCGAGCAGGTCCTTCACCAGCGGTCCGACGTCACCGGACACGCCCAGCTTGGCCCGCATCCCGTCCGTCCAGGCGCTCTCGAAGTGCCCGTCGAACGTGCCGAGCGCTTCGAGCGCCAACGACACGGCCTTGTCCTCGTCGTCGGCGAGCAACGGCAGCAACGCCTCGGCCAGCCGCGCCAGGTTCCACTCGGCGACGATCGGCTGGTTGCCGTAGGCGTAGCGGCCGCGGTGGTCGATGGAGCTGTAGACCGTTGCCGGGTCGTAGGCCTCCATGAACGCGCACGGGCCGTAGTCGATGGTCTCGCCGGAGATGGTCATGTTGTCGGTGTTCATCACGCCGTGGATGAAGCCGACGAGCATCCACCTCGCGACCAGCGCGGCCTGTGCGGCCACCACCTGCTCGAACAGCTCCAGGTAGGTGCTGCCGGGGTAGTGGCGGGCGATGGCGTGGTCGGCGAGACGGCGCAGCAGGTCGTGGTCGCCGGTGTTGCGGGCGTACTGGAAGCTGCCGACGCGCAGGTGCGAGGACGCGACCCGCGCGAGCACCGCGCCCGGCAACCGTTCCTCGCGCTGGACGAGACCGCCCGTCGCCACGACCGCGAGCGAACGGGTCGTGGGAATGCCGAGCGCGTGCATCGCCTCGCTCAGCACGAATTCGCGCAGCATCGGCCCGACCGCGGCCAGCCCGTCGCCGCCGCGGGCGAACGGCGTGCGCCCGGAGCCTTTGAGGTGCAGGTCGCGCAGTCTGCCGTCGGTGTCGCGCAGCTCGCCGAGAAGAAGGGCGCGCCCGTCGCCGAGCCTGGGGGAGTAGCCGCCGAACTGGTGCCCCGCATACGCCTGGGCCACGCCGGGAGCCTCGTTGCCCACCAGGAACCGCAGGCCGTCGGTCCGCAACCACGCCGGATCCAGGCCCAGTTCCTTCGCCAGCGGCTCGTTCAGGACGAGCAGGCGCGGTTCGGCGACCTGGGCGGCTTCCCACCCCACGGCCATCTCCGGCACGGCGGTGGCGAACTCGCTGCTCAGGCTGATGCTCACACCCCAACGTTACCGGCCGGGCCACCTGTTCGAGTGTGATCACGGTCCGCGGACTACTTCGAACAGGTCTACTTCACCGGCTCCCGGCGGTGCTGGCGACGGCCGCATTCTGGCTGGTCAGGGCCCTGAGACGGCACCGGACCCCGGCGGTGGCGCGTCTTCGGCGGTCCCGGCGGAAGGCTAGGCTCCCCCGACGTGCGTTACTCCGCCCTCGCGCTGGTCTTCGTTCTGCTCGGATGCGGTACCGGAGGGACGTCGTCCCTGCCCACGATCACCCCGGCACCGACCTCGGCGTCCTCCTCACCGTTGCCCGGCCTGCAACCCAGGCTCGACGCGGTCGGCACCCTCCTCACCGCCTGCCTGGCCCGCCTGCGGGGAGAGCCGGTCGACCCGGCCGACAACTGCGCCCGCCTGATGCCGGACGTGACGGGCGTGCTCGACGAGGCCGAGAAGCAGTCCGGCAAGCTGCCGCCCGCCGGCCGTGCCGCCATCGAGCAGGTCCGCAGGGCGCTCACCGAGATCGGCCCGTGCGAGCCGTGGTTCGCGGCGGGCGGGTCGAGCGCCGACGGCCGGCTCGACGCCCGCTGCGGCAAGGCGTGGGACGAGCTCTTCAAGGGCTACAACGCCTTGCGCAACGCCGTCTGAGCAGGCAGCCGGAGGTCGTGTGCGCAACTCGCCGTCTGGCGAGGTGGATGAAGGGCGCCTACATCCACCTGACGTGGATGAAGGCGCCCTTCATCCACGTAACTGCCCA
>NZ_JBEXJN010000082.1:0-31038 GCF_040609115.1 Lentzea sp. NPDC004782 | reverse complement strand
CGATCGGGTCGCTGGAGCGGATTCCGTTCGAGGCGCGCGACGGCGTCACGGTTCTCGTGACCGGCGACGAGGAGATCGGCTCACCGTCGTCGCGGTTCGCGACCTCCGAGGAGGCCAACAGGAACGCCCCCACACCGAAGTTCCACGTGTCGTTGCGCCCCACCGGCTGATGGTCGGAGGGTTGCTGTCCCGCACCCTGCACGTACCCGAGCCTGCCGTTCGACTGCAGCGCGACCCTGACCATGCCGTCCCACGCCTTCACAGCCGTCGGTTTGTACGTGGCCGCGCTGAGCACGCCCGCCCTGATGCCCCACGCCAGACCGTAGGTGAAGAACGCCGTGCCGCTCGTCTCCGGCCCCGGATGGTCGGCGGGATCGCCGAGGTTGACGTTCCAGAACCCGTCCGGCCGCTGCACCGGCACGAGCCGCGCCGCCATCTACCGGAAGTCGGCCAGGTAGCCCGCCCGGTGAGGCGAATCCTGCGGGAGCACGTCGAGCACCTTGGCGAGCGCGGCGATCGCCCACCCGTTGCCGCGCGACCAGTAGACGTTCTTGCCGACGTACTTGCTGTCGCGCCACCACAGCCCGTTGTTCCACAGCCGCTGCCGGGTGTACCGGTAGAGCCGGTCGCCGTAGTCCATCTTGTCCAGCCGTGCGTAGAGCGGCATCGCCATGTGCAGCGCGTCCACCCACCACCAGTAGTCCGTCCGGCCGGTGGCGACGGTCGCGTCGATCTCCTTGGCGATCGCCGCCCGCCGGCGCGGCTCGGGGTTGTCCTCGTACAGGTCGAGGTAGGGCTGCCCGGCGGCCTGGTGGTCGGCGAAGTGCGGGTTGCTCGACGAGCTCTTGAGGCCGAAGCTGTGCCGGTTCGCCCAGCTCAGCGTGTAGTCGCGGTACTTCGGGTCCCTGGTGGCCCGGTAGAGGGCCATGACGCCGCTGTGCAGGGTCGCGTCCTGCCAGTCGTTGCCGCCGATGCTCTGCGTGCGGATCCAGTAGTCCGCGGCCGCACGGCCGGCGTCGAGCGGACCGGCCACCGCCGTCGCCGTCGACGTGTCCAGGAACGGCAGGACCGATGCACCCAGCAGGAACGAACGCCGCCTCACCATGCAGGTTTCTCCAACCTTGTGACAGGAGCGGCGGCGTCCCCCATTAGAACCGGATTCGTCCGTCCGGACCAGGGTTTCACGGAATTCCGGTGGCGCGGGCTCGTGAGCGACCACACAGATCATCCGGAAACACCGGCGAGCATCGTGCCGTTATACGTCTTGGTCGGTGCGGTTCGTGTCCCCCGGGCCTCACCTGCAACGCCTTCGCGGAAGACCGTCCGGCTGGTACCGCGTCGAGCCCCTCGCCGAGAGGCGACCGCCGCACCGACCACACCAAGCTCGCCCTCAGGCCGTCACTCTCCCCCGACGGACGGCCTGAGGGCGTCCTCTGCACGTTGGGACGCAACGGTTTCCAGGTTCCCGACGGTGAGCGAGCACACAGATCACCTGGAAACACAACGGATCCGCCCCACACTTGCCCTCAGACCGTCGCGTTCTCCCCCGACGACGGCCTGGGGGCATCCCACCCAGCACGTCCTTTCCCCTGCCACACCACGCCTTTCCGGTGGTGAGGCACCACACAGATCATCCGGAAACACCAGCGGGGCAAGCCCCGTTGTAGAAAGTGGTCGGTGCGGTTCAGGTCCCCCGGGCCTCACCTACAACGCCTTCGCGGAAGACCGTTCGGCTGGTACCGCGTCGTGCCCACCGCCGAGAGGCGACCGCCGCGCCGACCACCAAGGTCCAACCCTCAAGCCGTCTTCCTCCCCCAGGCGGCTGGAGGAACATCGCCCGCAGGCCGTCACTCAGTCCCCCCGACGGCGGCCGTGGGCGCGCCCTCAGACCGTCACACCCCCTCGACGGCGGTCTGAGGGCTTTTCCACATCTCGGGCCCGCGCCTCATGTCCCGATGACTCAGGGCCCGACAAAGCCACCCCTGCTGGGCTTGGCGTCTGCAAGTACCGAGCCCTTTTCATCTTGTTCCGCCCGGCCAGGCGCGACCCTCGCTCCCCAACACGCTGACTTCGATCTTTGTGGATGCCGATGCGGTAGCGCGCATCTGGGTGGCAAAGCGGGACTCTAGTTGATCTTTATGAAGGGACCCTTCGTCCACCTGAGGTGAATGAAAGCGCCCTTCATAAAGATCAACACTCGCCAAAGTGTTCGATGTGTCCGATGGAATCGCTCCCACTGACGCCCAGACGACGTCATCGGCACTTTCTACAACCAACTTGGTGCGGGCGAAGCATGAGAGCGTTTCCGTGGCTTCCTCGTCTCGGAGGCCTCGTCGCGCCGTCGGCCGGTCAGGCGATGCCGGCGGCGATCAGCACCGACCAGATCTCCGCCTGGTCCACCACCTCGACGCCGAGCTTCTCGGCCTTCGTCAGTTTGGCGGCCCCGACTCCGGCGCCGGTGATCAGCAGGTCGGTGGTGGCGGACACCGAGGACGCGGCCGTGGCGCCCGCGCGCTCGCACATCTTCTGGAAGGTGGGGCGGGTGACCTTCTCGCCGGACCTCGGGTCGCTGATCGAGCCGGTGATCACGACGGACTTGCCGTCGAGCGGGGCGCCCGCGACCACCTCGGGCGGCAGGTCCTCCTCGCGGACGTCCAGCGACACCCCGCGTTCCCGCAGGCGTTCGATCTCCGGGCGCAGGCGGGCCAGGTGGTGGGTGAGGGACTCGGCGACCTTCTGGCCGATGTCCTCGACGGCCACCAGTTTCTCGACGCCCGCGCCGGCCACCTCTTCCAGGGAGCCGAAGCCCGCGCGGCACAGCCTCGCCGCGGTGCCTTCGGAGGCCATGGGGATCGAGAGGCCGATCAGGGCTCGGCGCAGGCCCACGGCGCGGCTGCGCTCGATGGACTCGATCATGCGGGTCGCGGAGACCTCGCCCACCCGGTCGAACTCCAGGAGGCGTTCCTTGGTGAGCGTGTAGAAGTCGGACGGGTTCACCAGGTCGCCGGTCTCGGCGAGGCGCTCGATCCACACCTGGCCGATGGCGTCGATGTCGGCGGCGGCGCGGGAGGACCAGTGGATGAGGCGGCGCACGGTCTGGGCCGGGCAGGCCGCGTTGGTGCAGAACAGCTCGCGGCTGTTGCCCTGTTCGGTCAGCTCCTGCGCGCACGACGGGCACGTCGAGGGCGGGATGATCTCGCGCTCGGCGCCGGTGCGCTTCGAGGAGTCGAGGACGCCCGCCACGAACGGGATCACGTCGCCGGCGCGGCGCACCAGGACCGTGTCGCCGATCTTGATGCCGCGTGAGCGGATGACCTCCTGGTTGGCCAGGGTGGCCCGGGTGACGGTGGTGCCGCCGACGAAGACCGGTTCCAGCCACGCCACCGGGGCGATCTTGCCGGTCTTGCCGACGTCCCACACCACGTCCAGCAGGACCGTCGTCTTCTCCTCGGCGGCGAACTTGTAGGCGATGGCGCCGCGCGGCGAGGACGACCTGGTGCCCGCTGCGGCGAACGCGTCGCGGTTGGCCAGGCGCAGGACGGCGCCGTCCAGGTCGTAGTCCAGCGAGTTGCGGGCCTGCTCGATGCCCTCGATCAGCTTCTGCGCTTCGGCCGCCGAGGAGCAGTGGCTCATCTCCGCCACGGAGAAGCCCAGCTTGCGCAGGCCCGCGTCCAGATCGGAGTCGGCGCTCTCGGGCTCGGTCATCAGGTCGAACGCGAAGAACCGCATCCGGCGGCCCTCGACGGCCTTCGGGTCCTTGGCGCGCAACGTGCCCGCGGCGGCGTTGCGCGGGTTGATCAGCGGTTTGTCCGGGTGCGCCGCGTTGTAGGCGTCGAACGTCGAGCGCAGCATCACGCACTCGCCGCGGACCTCGACCCGGCCCGGCGCCTCGACCCTGTCCGGCACGCCGTCGCACAACGCGCGCGTGAGGAACGTGACGTCGTCGCCCGTCGTGCCGTCGCCGCGCGTGACCGCCCGCGCGAGCCGCCCGTTCTCGTAGACCAGGGCGAGGGAGAGGCCGTCGAGCTTCGGCATGACCACCACGGGCTGGCCCGGGAACCGCGCGAAGAACGCCTCGACCTGCTCGGGCTTGTTCGCCTTCTCCAGCGACAGCATCGGCCGCGAGTGCCGGACGGGCGCGTGCAGCACCGACGGCGCGCCCACGTGGTCCAGGGGGTTGTCCTCCGGCGCCAGCTCCGGGTGCTTCGCGACCAGCGCCCGGAACTCGTCCTCGATCGCGTCGTACTCGGCGTCGGCCACCAGCGGCTCGCCCTGGTAGTACGCGTCGCGCAGCTCCACGATCCGCGCCGCGAGCTCTGCAATCCGGTCCCCAGCTGTCATGGGTGGGACGTTACCGGGCGGCACCGACAATTCCGTGCAGTCGCGATCGAGCGCTGCTCAAGCCGCGCTCACACGCTCCCAGAGCCACCCGAACCGGTCAATGCGCCACAGCTGCGCGAGCACCACGAGCGCCGCCCCGGACACCGTCGGCCACACCTGCAGCGCCACCAGGCCCCAGATCACCAGCGCGAACCCGACGGAACCCGCCGCCACGAGCAGCCGCAGCACCGCGCGGTGATCCGGAGGCACCGAAGCACGGTTCTCCAGCCACGCGCGCTCGCCGTAGATGCCCCGCGAGGCCCAGCCGCGCGGCTCCGAGACGGGCGGGAACACCTTCACGTTCAGCCACAGCCACACGACCACGACGGCCACCGGCACCAGGCACCACCAGCCGATCCACACCCGGCTCCAGATCGCGAGCAGCATCGCCGGGATCGCCGCGAACCGGGTCCACACGCTCCACGGGTTCGCGTGCCTGCGCCACGCGTCGTCGTCCATCCGGAACAACCTGGCCACCGACTCAAGCATTGCCGACCTCCCTGAACGCCACGAGGAACCGGTCATCGGCGAACAGCCCGTGCGTCAACATCTCCAGACCGGCACGCGCGCCGCGCACGGCCGTTGCGGTCTCCGCCGGATCACCGCCGAGATGCCTGCTCACGTGCCCGCTCAGCACCAACGGCGCCAACAGCCACGACACGTACGTCACGGCCCGAGCGCGCGCGTCGGCAGAAGGCCGCGCCCACCCCTCGTCCTCTCCCTCAGCGAGCCACGCCGAGGTGCGAGCCACGATCGAATCGAACAAAGCAGACGCACTCTCGGTGCCGTCCAGCAACGCACGGGCCAGGTACCGCCGAACGGGCGTGGCCGCCTGCAGCACCTCCGCGAGGTCCGCCTCGGAGTCGACGCCTTCCAGCACGTACTCGTCGCACGCCTGCCGCAGCCCGTCCTTCGAGCCGAAGTGGTGCAGCACGAGCGCCGCCGACACCCCGGCATCGGCCGCCACCGCCCGCACGGACGTCCCCGCCACCCCGTCCGCACCGAACCGGGCCAGCGCGGCGTCCCGGATGCGAGCACGCGCCGTCAGGTCTGAACGCATGTTCAGAGTATTGAACAAACGTTCAGCCAAGGCAAGTCAGTCCCGCGGTCCCCGCAGGGTCAGAACCACCCGCAGGACGTGCTCGACCGCAGCCGGGAACACCGCTCCCCGCAGCTCGTCGCGGTGCGCGAGGGTCTGCCCGGCGAACTCGACCATCCGCTCCGGCCCGACCCGCCGGACCACCAGCGCGGCGACCTCCTCCAGGTCGAGGCCGGGATGGTCGAGACGGGTCAGGGCGAACTCGACGATCAGCTCCTCATCGGTCAACAGGCACCTCCCAGGCGACTCGTCGCTGGTGCTCATGAAGTTCGTGCGGCCAGACGCCCACTCCTGGGGACTTCCACGCGGCACTTCCCGGCTCGGAGTCGGCCGGTTGTTCGTCGAGGACGAATCCTCCCGGCCCGGCCTGCCCGCTTTCAAGCCCCTCGGTGCGTCCTGGGCGGTGCATCAGGTGCTGAAAGACCAAATCGGACAGACCATGCTCACGGCGACCGACGGCGACCACGTGGGGCAGCAGGAGTGCCGATCGGTTCACCGCTGGCGCACAAGGGTTTCGCGTGGCTCGACGTCGAGGGCGGGCGGGCTCACCCGCGGCCGGGCACGACCATCGATCCCCGCCGATGAAATCCCGGAGACAGTCGCACGAGACCGCGCGACACTAGATTGCCCCGCCGGACGAAGTCACGGGGGAAAAGGCAATGCCACGCAAGGAACGCCCGCTCGACGCGGGTGACTCGGCGGTGCTCACGTTCGCGCGCGAGCTCAGGTCGTTGCGCGAGAGGGCGGGGAGGCCCACCTACCGCGAGCTGAGCTCGTTGACGCACTACTCCGAGGCGGCGCTGTCCCAGGCCGCGGGCGGGCGCAAGCTGCCGACGCTGCAGGTCACGCTCGCGTACGTGCGGGCATGCGGCGGCTCGGAGGAGGAGTGGGAACAACGCTGGTACGCCACGGCCGCGGACGAACCGCGCCAGCAACCGGACACCACCGCGCCCTACGCGGGCCTGGCGCCGTTCCAGCAGGAGGACGCGACCCGCTTCTTCGGGCGCGACCGGCTGGTCGCCCAGTTGGAGGAGCAGGTGGACGAGCACCGCGTCGTGCTGGTCGTCGGCGCGTCGGGTGCGGGCAAGTCGTCGCTGCTCAGGGCCGGTCTGATGCCACGGCTGGGCAACCGCGCCGTCCTGTTCACGCCCGGCCCGCACCCCCTCGACGAGTGCGTCAAGGTGCCCGCGACCGCCGACACCGTCCTCGTCGTCGACCAGTTCGAGGAGATCTTCACGCTCTGCGAGGACCGTGAGATCCGACGGCGTTTCGTCGAGCAGATCACCGAGCATCGAGTCGTGCTGGGCGTACGGGCGGATTTCTACGGCCACTGCACGGACTTCCCCGCGCTGGTCAACGCCATGGGCACCGCACAGCTGACCGTCGGCCCGATGACCACCGACGAGCTGCGTGCCGCCATCATCCAACCCGCCCGCACCACCGGGCACGCCGTCGAGACCGCCCTCGTGGCCGAACTGGTCGCCAACTGCGTCGAGCAGGCGGGCGCACTGCCGTTGCTCTCGCACGCGCTCCTGGAGACCTGGCACCGCCGCAAGGGCAACACCCTGACGCTGCAGGGCTTCCGCGCCGCCGGCGGGTTCGAGGGCGCGCTCACCCGCACGGCCGAGTCGGTGTTCGACGGGTTCACGCCACGACAGCAGGAGCTGGTGCGGTCGCTGTTCATCCGGCTGACCGCGGTCGGCGACGGCACCGAGGACACCAAGCGCCGCATCAGCCGCGCCGAGCTGGACGACGAACCGGACGCCGCGCTGGTCCTCGAAGCCCTGACCCGCCACCGGCTCGTCACGGTCGGCCAGGACCGGATCGAGATCACCCACGAGGCCCTGATCCGCTGCTGGCCCCGGCTGCGGGAGTGGCTCGCGGCCGACCGCGACGGGCTGCGCGCCCACCGCGACCTCGCCGAGGCCGCGGCCGTGTGGGAGTCGCTCGACCGCGACCCCGGCGCCCTGCTGCGCGGCGCCCGCCTCGCGTCGTTCCGCTCCTGGCTCGCCGAGCCGCCGCACCCGCTCACCGCCCGCGAACGCGAGTTCCTCGCCGCCGGTCTCAACGCGGAGACCGCCGGCCGTCGTCGGCTGCGGCTCCTCGTCGGCCTGCTGACGGTGCTGCTGGTCGCCACCACCGCCGTCAGCGTCGCCGCGCTGCGGGCCACGTCCGAGGCCACCGACCAGCGCAACAACGCGCTCTCGCAGAAGGTCGCCCAGGACGCCAAACGGCTGCACGGCACCGATCCGGCCCTGGCCGCCCAGCTCGCACTGGGCGCGTACCGGCTCGCACCCACGCAGGACGCCCGCAGTGCGCTGCTCAGCGCGTTCACCCCGTCCTACGCCACCCGGTTGACCGCCCATCGCGACAACGTCAACGCGGTCGCGTACTCACCGCGAAGACAGCTGCTCGCCAGCTCCAGCCGGGACCGCACGGTCAAGCTGACCGACGTCGCCGACCCGCACCACCCGCGCGAGGTCGCCACTCTCACCAGCCACACCGACAACGTCGTGAACGTCGCGTTCAACTCCGACGGCACGATGCTCGCCACCGCCGGATGGGACCGCACGGCTCGGTTGTGGGACACGGCCAGCGGCACCGTGCTCGCCACGATCAGCCAGGCCGATCTGGTCAACGCCGTGGCGTTCAGCAGCGACAACCGCGTCCTGGCCACCGGGAGCACCGACAGGACCGTCACGCTGTGGGACCTCACCGACCCGCGCGAACCACGCCGGATCACCGTGCTCCTCCACTCCAGCGCCGTCGTCTCACTCGCGTTCAGCCCCATAGCGCCGTTGCTCATCGCCGGAGCCACCGACGGCGTGGCGCGCCTGTGGGACCTGACCGGCACTCCGACGTCACGCGACCTCGTGGGCGACAACGTGGTCGCCTTCAGCCCCGATGGCCGCCAGATCGCGACGAGCCGCGACCGCACAGTCCGCGTCTGGCCGGTCGGGGGCGGCGAACCGCGCGTCCTGGCCGGGCACACCGACGTCGTGCGCGGCCTGGCGTTCAGCCCCGACGGCCGCCTCGCCAGCACCGGCGTCGACCGCACCACGCGCGTCTGGGACCTCGGCGACGGCGACCCGCTCGTGCTCAACGGTCACACCGCCGCCGTCGTCGGAGCCGCGTTCATCGGCACCGCGCTGGCCACCGCGAGCGACGACCACACCGTCCGGCTCTGGGACCTGCCCGGCGACCTGCTCCAGGCCCACAGCGACTCCGTGTACTCCGTGGCCACCCACGGCGCGCTCATCGCCACCGGCAGCTACGACCGCATGGTCAAGCTGTGGCGCGACGGCCGCCTCCTCACCGTCCTCAATGGACCGACCGAGGCCGTGAACACCGTCCGGTTCTCCCCCGACGGCAGGACGCTGCTCGCCGCGAGCGCCGACCACCGCGTGCACCGCTGGAACATCACCGACCCGCGGAAACCCGAGGTGCTCCCCGCGCTGACCGGCCACTCCGACGCGGTCAACGCCCTGGCCGTCAGCCCGGACGGCACCCTCGTCGCCTCCGGCAGCACCGACCGCACCATCGTCCTGTGGGACGCGCACACCGGTACGCCGCTCGGCACCCTGACCGGCCACAGCGACTCGGTGGAAGCACTCGCCTTCAGCCCGGACGGCCACCGCCTGGCCAGTGGTTCAGCCGACTTCACCGCACGGATCTGGGACGTCGGCCGGCGCACCGCCGTCACCCACCTCGACGGCCAGGACCACGCCGTCAAGTCGGTCGCGTTCAGCCCCGACGGCACCCGGCTCGCGACCGGCGGCACGGACTTCGCCGTCCGCGTCTGGGACACCGCCACCGGCGCCCGCACCGCCGAGCTCACCGGCCACACCGACACCGTGCACGCCGTCGCGTTCTCCCCCGACGGCACGACCCTCGCGAGCGCCGGCGCCGACCACGACGTGCGGCTCTGGCGGCTGTCCGACCACACCCCGCTCGCCACGCTCACCGGCCACGCCGAACGGGTCTACGCGCTGGCGTTCGGCCAGGACGGCGCGCTGCTCAGCGCGGGCGGCGACCGCATGGTCCGGCGGTGGGAGACCGACGACCGGCACGCCACCGAACGGATCTGCGCCACCGCCACCCCGCGAATGACCGAGCAGGACTGGAACCGCTACTTCCCCGACATCGACCACACCCCGCTCTGCCCGAACTGACGGTCACGACGATCTCGGCAAACCGACATCCCTCATGACGACCTGTCTAGCCGCCCGGAATTCTTCACGTTCGAGGTCAGCGCACTGATCAACGAACCTCGAACAACGTCAGGGCGCCAGCTTCCGCTTGAAGTCGGGGCATTCGACCAACGGCTCGTGCGTGCACGTCGAGGCGTGGTCGAGGCTCTCGCGCATGCGTTGCAACCGTGCGATGTCCTCGTCGAGCTCCTGGACCTTCTCGGCCATCCTGGCGCGCAACGCGGTGTCACCCGGCGTCGCGACGAGGAACCGGCTGATCTCCGCGATCGAGAACCCGGCCCGGCGCGCGCAGTTGATCAGCTCCAGCCTGGCCAGCACCTCGGGCGCGTAGGTGCGGCGCAGGCCGTTGCGGCCGCTCGGCTCGACCAGGCCCTTCTTCTCGTAGAACCGGAGGGCCGACGGTGCCAGCCCCGTCCTCTCGGCGACTTCGGCGATGTCCAGCACCGTGCCGAGGCTAGTCGCGCGCCATCGTGGATGAAGGGCGCCTTCATCCACCTGGGGTCGATGAAGGAGCCCTTCATCGACCCCTGGCCGGCTCTGGTGAACGGCTGCCTCGCCGCATGACCGGCTCCTCGACGTAACGCCAGCTGAGCGCCGCCGCCACGACCGTCAGGACCGCTGCGACCGGTCCGGCGGCGGCACCCAGTTCCGGGCGCAGCCACAACGTCAGCGGGTAGTTCCACAGGTAGGCGCCGTACGAGAGCACGCCCAGCGCCACCAGCGGGCGGATCGGTGTCGCCACGGTCTCCCACTTCGACCAGACCAGCAGCAACACGGCCGTGCAGCCCGCGATCGCCGGGCCCGCGACCAGGTACGTCAGCACGTTGCCGCGCAACGGGATCACTGACAGGACAGCCAGTCCGACCAGCGCGACGGGGACCGCCCACCGCGGTGCGCCGGTCAGCTTGAGCCTCGTCGCCGCGCCGATCACGAAGCACACGAACCACGACGTCGGCAGCGCGTAGGCGTTGTCGGCGTTGGGCCACAACCAGATCAGCGTCGCGGTGCAGGCCGCGAGCGCCGCCAGCGCCGTGACGACCAGGACCGCGCCCGTGCGGTTGCGCACCCAGGCGAACGCCAGCAGGGCGGGCCACAGCAGGTAGAACTGCTCCTCGGTGGCGAGCGTCCAGCTGTGGAACGCCGCCGGGCTGACCCCGCCGATCGGCAGGTTGCCGGTGAACGTCACCAGCACCACGGCGGTCCTGAGCAGCTTGTCGCGTTCGCCCAGCGGGTCGAACACGAGCGTGACGGCCGCGAAGATCACCATCAGGGCCAGCAGCGCGGGCAGCAACCGGCGGGCCCGGCGCAGGTAGAACCGCTTGAAGTCGACGCGCCCCTTGCTCTGCAGCTCCCGGCTGAGCACACCCGTGATCAGGTAGCCGCTCAACGTGAAGAAGACGACGACGCCGACCACACCGGCGCCGGGGAACACGTCGGGGAACGCGTGCCGCAGCATCACCAGCAGAATCGCGATGCCGCGCAACACGTCCAGACCTGCGATGCGCCTCACCGCATCGCTCCGCGGACGAGCTTGTCGAGCAGGTCCGGATAGGACAGTCCGGCGGCCGCGAACATCTTGGGCACCTGCGACTGCGCAGTCATGCCCGGCATGGTGTTGACCTCGTTGAGCACCAGGCCGTCGCCGGTCAGGAAGAAGTCGACCCGTGCCAGGCCACGGCAGCCGAGCGCCTCGTAGACCCGCAGCGCCGCGTCCTCCAGCGCCTTGAGCTCGATGTCGGTCAGCGGTGCCGGGATCAGGAACGTGGCGCTGCCGTCGTACTTCACCGCGGTGTCGAACAGACCGCGGACCTGGATCTCCAGCGGTGGCCCGGTCCGGCGGCCCTCGTCCGGGTCGTCGAGCACGGCGATGTCGATCTCCCGGCCGTGCAGGACCTCCTCGACGAGCACCCGGTCGTCCAGCTCCAGCGCCTGGCGGACCGCGGGTTCGAGGTCAGCCTCGTGCTCGACGAGCCGCACCCCGAAGCTCGACCCCGCCGCGACCGGCTTCACCACGACGGGACCGGTGAAGTCCGCAGTGGACGGATCGGTGACGAGCTTCCCCTTCGCGGTGCGGACACCGACCGCCTCCGCGACCAGCTTGGTGGCCCACTTGTCCATCGCGAGCGCACCCGCCCGCAACGGCGAGCCCACGTACGGCACACCGGCCAGTTCGCAGAGGCCCGCCAGCGTGCCGTCCTCACCCAACGGCCCGTGGACCAGTGGCAAGACGACGTCACAGGTCCCCAGCACGTCGAGCGCGGCGGCGAGGCTGCCCGGCGTCCGGGTGTCGCCGTACCACCTGCCGTCCCTGCCGATGGTGAGCGGGACGGCCTCGTACTCGGCGGGGTCGAGCGCGGACCGCACCGATGCCGCCGAGGCGAGCGACACGTCGTGCTCGCAGTTCTGCCCGCCGCCGACGACGGCGACGCGGATCCTCCTCATCGCACGAACCTCCGCACCCGCGCGCCGATGCCCGTCACGATCTCGTGCGGGATCGTGCCCGCCCACCTGGCCCAGTCCGCCACCGTCGGCTCACCCTCGTCACCGGCTCCGAACACCACAGCCTCATCCCCCGGCACCACCGCGTCGTCCCCGACGTCCACCACGACCTGGTCCATCGAGATCACCCCGACGACCGGCCGCCGCCGTCCCGCCAACCACACCTCCGCGCGCCCGGAAGCCGTGCGGGGCAAGCCATCCGCGTATCCGACCGGCAGCAGCGCCAACGTCGTCGCGCGCTCGGTCACGTGCACATGGCCGTAACCGACGCCAGTCCCCTCCGGCACCCGTCGCACCTGCACCACCGGCGCCGTGAACCGCAACGCGGAGCGCAGCCGGGTGGTCCCGGACGGGTCGATGCCCACCAGACCGGCACCGATCCGGACCACGTCGAGGTGAGTGCCGGGATCGGTCAACGCCGCGCTCGTGGCGGCCAGATGCCGCACCGACGGCCGCAACCCGGCCTGCCGCGCCATCGCCACCCCGCGCATCAGGGCACGCCGGCCGGCCGCGTTGGCGCCGGGCGTGTCCGCGCACGGCAGGTGCCCCATCACGCCGACGACCGAGATCCTCCCGGCCAGCTCGGCCCGCCGGGCCGCGGACATCAACGCGAGCCACGAGTCCGGCGAGGCGCCGTCGCGGGCCATCCCGGTGTCGAGCTGCAGGTGCACCCGCACCGGCCCGGCCTGCTCGATCGCCGCGAGGTGGGACGGGCTCGGCACGCTCAGGTCGATCCCGTGCCGCACCGCCGTCCTGACGTCGGCGTCCACCGGGTTCAGCCAGCTGAGCACCGGAACGTCCACACCGGACTCGCGCACCGCCACCGCCTCGGCGAGCGACGTGACGCCGACCCACGTGGCACCGGCGGCGACCGCGGTCCGTGCGACGTCGCGCAGCCCGTGCCCGAACCCGTCCGCCTTCACCACGGCCATGACCTCGCCGCGCGCCAGCTCCACGAACCGCCGGGTGTTGGCCGCCACCGCGTCGAGGTCCACCGACAGCGACGGCTCGGCCGCGGCCTGGCGGATGCTCGTCACGAGTGCGCCCACGCAGGCACCTCCGCTGGTCCGTAGAGGGCGAAGTCGGCGCCGGTCAGCAGGGCCCAGTAGCGGTCGCCGTAGGACCAGTGCCACCACTCGGTCGGGTAGTTGACCAGCCCCGCCCCGCTCACCGCGTCGGCGAGCACGGTCCGGTTGCGCCGGGCCTCCGCGTCCACCTCGGCGTTGAAGAAGCACGCGCCGTCGCTCTGCTCGGGCGTGGCGTCGACCGCGGTGCCCATCCACAGCTCGTCGCCCCGGTCGTCGACCAGCGTGAGGTCCACCGCGGCGCCCGCGACGTGCGGTGCGACGGCCAGCGGCGCGACGAACCGGCTCGACAACCGGTCCAGCTCGACCTCGTCCGCGTGCGGGTGCAGCTCCCGCAGCTCACCGGTGTACCGCTCGATGATCGCGCTCTGGTCGGCGATGCTGCGGTGCCCCTCGATCACCTTGAGGTCCACACCGGACGGCAGCGCGTTGCGCGCCTCGACGAGCCGCAGCGCGAGCCCCTGCCTGACGAGCACGTCAGGCGCGAAGACTAGTGGCACCAACGGATCACCGTTGTCGAGCACGCGCACGGCGCGCACGACCGGATCTGCCAGCAGGATGGTCATGTGGCCAACCTAGGAAAGCACGCCCCCACCGAACTCCTCCTCAAGGTCACCCCGCACCGCCGAACGGCCGGTTCGGAGACGTCCACATCGGCCGATCGGCTGAGGTCTTGACTTGAACCGTGCTTCAAGTCGCACTCTCGACGGCATGAAGATCCATCACCTGAACTGCGGTTCCGTCCGCGAAATCGATCCGACCTGCGGAGGTCTGCCGAGCGCACACGCCGTCAATCACTGCCTCCTGCTGGAAACCGACGCCGGGCTCGTGCTGGTCGAAACCGGACTCGGACTCGACGACGTCCACCGTCCAAATGAGACGCTCGGCGCGGAATGGGTGCAGATGGCCCAGCCGACGTTGAACGAGGAGGAAACCGCCATCCGTCAGCTGGAACGCCGCGGTTTCGACCCGGCGGACGTCCGGCACGTGCTGCTCACCCACCTCGACGTCGACCACTGCGGTGGCCTGCCGGACTTCCCGCGGGCCTCGGTCCACGTGCTGGACGCCGAACTGCGCGCGGCACTGGCACAGGCCCCCAGCCGCCGCTACCGTCCCGCGCACTGGGCGCACGGTCCACAGTGGCGCACCTACGAGTCCACTGACGACACGTGGTTCGGACTCCCCGCGATCCAGCCCACCGGTCTGCCAGAAACGATCAAGCTGGTCCCGTTGAGCGGCCACACCGCCGGCCACACCGGCATCGCGGTGCACGACGGCACGCGGTGGCTCCTGCACTGCGGCGACGCCTACTACTACCACCGCGAACTGCTCGCCGACCCCGAGCCGCATCCCGTTCTCGACATCGTGCAGACCTCCTCCGAGGTCGACCACGACCGGAGGATCAGCACCCAGTCCCAGCTCCGCGCCCTCGCCCGCGACCACTCCGACGAGGTGACGCTCTTCAGCGCACACGACCCGTGGGAATTCGGCAGACTGGCGGGGTGACCCCACTGAGGAACCGCTGACGTGCACGCCGCCGGCCTGGTGCTGCACCCGCAACGAGACTCCGCAGCCGCCGTCGAGGCCGTGCTCGGCTGGGCGACCAGCCGCGGTGTCGAGATCCTCGGCATCGCCGACGAGATCCAGCGACTCCGCTGCGAGGCCACCCCGGTCTCCGCGCAGGAACTGGCCCGCCGCGCCGACCTGGTCGTGAGCCTCGGCGGTGACGGCACGATGCTGCGCGCCATGCGCATGGCCGACGGCGAGCACGCCCCGGTCCTGGGCGTCAACCTGGGCAAACTCGGTTTCCTGGCCGAGGTCGACGTCCCGGACCTGCCCGCCGCCCTCTCCGCGATCGACGCCCGCGACTTCACCGTCGAACCCCGTCTGGCCGTGGACGCGGTCTTCAACGGCAGCAAGGTCACGGCGTTCAACGACATCGCCGTGGTACGCGTACCGGGCGACGGCAGCGCACGGGTGGCCGTGCGCGTGGCCGGCCAACCGTTCGTCAGCTACGCCGCGGACGCCGTCATCGTCGCCACCCCGACCGGCTCCACGGCCTACAGCTTCTCCGCGGGAGGTCCGATCACCAGCCCGTCCGTCGAGGCCCTGCTGGTCACCCCGGCCGCACCGCACTCCGCCTACAGCCGCGGCGTCGTGCTGTCGGTGCACGACGAGGTGGACCTCGACCTGCTGCCGTCCAGCGGCCGCCTCGCCGTGGAGGTGGACGGCATCGTCGCGGGTTACCTGGAACCGGGCTCGCGCATCTCGTTGCGGGGACGGCCCGGCGCGGCGCGGGTGGTGCGGCTCGGGATGACGACGTTCTACCAGCGGGCGCGGCGCAAGCTGCACCTGACGGACTCGGCGGAGCTCTCGTGAGGCTGCGCGAGTGGACCGTCGAGGACGCGGCCTGGTACGCGGAAACCACGCGAGACCCCGAAGTCCAGCGCTACACCACCGACCCGCCCACGATCACCGCCGACCAGGTCGCGCGGGCGATCGAAGGGTTGCGGGACAACCCGGCCACGTCGTCGTTCTGCATCGAGGACGCCGGTGAGCGCTGCGGCAACGTCGCGGTGGAAGTCGAGGACGGCGTCGGCCACGTGTCCTATCTGGTCGCGGCGCACGCACGTGGGCGAGGACTGGCCACCAGGGCGCTCACCGAGTTCGTGGCGTGGATCTTCGCCCACCACGACGTCGGCGAGCTGCGGTTGTGGACGCACCGCGACAACACCGGCTCGCGGAAGGTGGCCGAACGCGCGGGGTTCGTCCGCGATCCGGCGCGCGACCAGGACCGTGAGGTCAAGGGTGAGGTCTGGCCGACCGTGGCGTATCAACTGACTCCCTGACGCCGGTCCCGCCACCTAGGCTCTACGCGCGCTCGGCGAGCGCCGGGCTGAATGGGGGCACCGAAAGATGTCAGAGTTGAACAGACGCGGCGTGTTCGCGCTGAGCGCGGCGCTGGCGGCCACGGCAGGCACCGGGATCGCGGCCGCCGACAGCGAGCACGAGGCGGAGCTGCCGGGCTTCCGGCACAACTACGCGCGGGTCAACGGGGTGCGCCTGCACTACGTGACGGGTGGGCGCGGTGAGCCGCTGGTGTTGTTGCCGGGCTGGCCGCAGACGTGGTGGGAGTTCCACCGGATCATGCCCGCGCTGGCCACGCGGTTCCGGGTGATCGCGGTCGACCTGCGCGGGATGGGCGGGTCGGAGAAGCCGCAGGGCGGGTTCGACAAGAAGACGATGGCGACGGACATCCACGAGCTCGTCAAAAAGCTCGGGTACGCCAACGTCAACGTCGCCGGGCACGACATCGGCAGCCAGGTCGCGTTCAGCTTCGCGGCCAACTTCCCGGACGCCACGCGCAAGGTGGCGCTGATGGACGTGCTGCACCCCGACGAGGGCTACTACCACATCCCGCTGTTGCCGCCGCCCGGTCAGTTCAGCCTGTGGTGGTTCGCGTTCAACCAGGTGCAGACGTTGCCGGAACAGTTGCTCGCCGGGCGGTTCCGGTTCCTGCTCGACTGGCTGTTCGCCAACACCGCGCTCAACCCGGACGCGCTCGACGAGCGGTCCAGGTCGATCTACGCGCGGGCGTACGACACGCCGGAGGCGATCCGGGCGGGCAACGGCTGGTACAAGGCGTTCCACCAGGACATCGCCGACGGCAAGACGTACGCGAAGCTGACGCCGCCGGTGCTGGGGCTTGCGTCCGTGTTGTCGCACGACCAGATGGCCGCGGCGCTGCCCAACGTCGCGACCACCTTCAAGACCGTGGCGATCAACGCCGGGCACTGGCTCGCGGAGGAGAAGCCCGACGACGTCGCCCGTGAGCTCACGGAGTTCTTCGGCTGACCTGCGGGATGAACGCCGCGACCGCCACCGCCAGCAGTGCGGTCGCGGCGCCCAGGCCCATGATCAGGCGGAAGCTGAACGGGATCGTCACCTGCGTCAGCACGACACCCGCCACCGCGCTGGAGATCGACGTGCCGATCGCGCGCATCAGGGTGTTGAGGCTGTTGGCGGCGGCGGTTTCGGACGTCGGCACGGCTCCCATGATCAGCGCGGGCATCGCGCCGTAGGCCAGGCCGATGCCGGCGCCGATCGCGGCCGACACGACGACCAGCTGCCACACCGCGGACATCAGGAAAACGCCTGCGCCGTAACCGAAAGCGACGACGAGCGCGCCCAGCATCAGCGTGGCCCGAGGTCCCCGTGCGGTGGTGACCCGTGCGGACACCGGTGCCATCGCCATCATCACCAGACCGGACGGCACCAGCACGAGGCCCGTGACGAGCAACGACTGCCCGAGGCCGTGGCCGGTGGCCTTGGGCAGCTGCAGGATCTGCGGCAGCACCAGAGACTGCGCGAACATGGCGAACGCGAACACCGCCGAGGCGACGTTGGTCAGCAGCACCTGACGTCGTGCCGTGGTGCGCAGGTCCACCAGCGGCTGCGTGATCCGCAGCTCCCACCAGCCCCACAGCAGGAGCGTCACCGCCGCCGCCGTGAACAGGCCCGTGGTGGTACCGGCGCTCCACGAGGAGGCCTTGGAGACGCCGAGCAGCAGGCAGATCAGCGCGACCGAAAGGCAAAGCGCGCCAACGAGGTCGAACCGGCCACCGCTGCGCACCGCCGACTCCGGCACGAAGATCAGCACCGCGGCCAGCACGAGCACGCCGGCCGCCGCCGCGGTCCAGAACAGCACGTGCCAGTCGCTCTGCTCGGCCAGGAACGCGGCCGCGGGCAGGCCCAGCGCTCCCCCGACGCCCAGCGAGGCGCTCATCAGCGCGGTCGCCGACGCCAGCCGTTCGGCGGGCAGTTCGTCGCGCATGACGCTGATGCCGAGCGGGATCACGCCGACCGCGAGTCCCTGCACGGCGCGGCCGGCGATCATGGGCAGCAGCGAGTGGCTGAGCGCGGCGATCACCGAGCCCAGGACCAGCATGACCAGGCTGACCAGCAGCATTCGGCGCTTGCCGTACATGTCGCCGAGGCGGCCGACGACCGGTGTCGCGACCGCGCTGGCGAGCAGCGTGGAGGTGACCACCCACGCGGTGTCGCCCGGCGACGAGCCCAGGAGCTGCGGAAACCGCGGCAGGAGCGGGATCACCAGCGTCTGCGTCAGCGACACGACGATGCCGCCCAGGGCCAGCACGGCCACGACGACGTTCGGCCGGGTCACCGGCCGCGTTTCTGCGAGGAGCACATCGCCAGTCTAAGTCAGTCGCTTGACTTAAATCGAGTCCGTGGGCATGTTGGGAAAGAGACGCCTCCCACCCTCGAAGGAAGTCCGCAATGTCCGAAGTAGACGAACTGCCGCGTTTCCCGTTCGCCGTCGACGCGGCGCTGGAACCGCCGGCCGAGTGGGCCGAGCTGCGGTCGAAGTGCCCCGTGGCGCACGTGCGGCTGGCCAGCGGCGACGAGGCCGCGCTGCTCACCCGGCACGCGGACGTCAAGCAGGTCCTGTCCGACCCGCGGTTCACCAGGCCCACCCCGCAGGACGGCGCCGCGCGCATCGCGGACAGCGAGGAAGGCGGCATCTTCAACAGCGACATGGCGAACGTCATCCCGCAGCACGGCGAGGCGCACCTGACGTGGCGGCGCAGCATCGGCAAGTGGTTCACCGCCAAGCGCATGAACGCGTTGCGACCGGGCATCGCGGCGATGACCGAGCAGCTCATCGACGAGATGGTCACCAAGGGCGCGCCCGCGGACCTCAAGGCGAGCCTCGGTTTTCCGCTGCCGGTGTGGGTCATCTGCGACATGCTCGGCGTGCCGGACCACGACCGCGACCGGTTCTCGCACTGGTCGGACACGATGCTGAGCATGACCCGGTTCAGCTCGGCCGAGATGAAGGCGGCCGAGCAGGAGTTCGGGCGGTACATGGCCGCGCACATCGCGGCCAAGCGCGCGGAACCGGGCGACGACCTGCTCAGCGCGTTGATCGCGGACCCGGAGCCGATGTCCGACGTGACGCTGATCGCCACCGGCATCGGGCTGCTGATCGCGGGTCACGAGACCACCGCGAACATGATCACGAAGATGGTCGCGATGCTGCTGTCCGACCGCGCCCGCTGGGAGTCGCTGCTCGCCGACCCGTCGCTGGTGCGCACCGCCGTCGAGGAGTCGCTGCGGATGGACGCCAACGCGGGCGTCGGCATGGCCCGGTACCTCACCGAGGACGTCGAGATCGACGGCGTGGTCCTGCCGTCCGGCACCACCGCGATGTGCAGCATGGCCGCGGCGAACCGGGACGAGGACGCGTTCGAGCGGGCGTCCGAGATGGACCTGAGCCGCAGCCCCAACCAGCACCTGGCGTTCGGTGCCGGTGCGCACGCCTGCCTGGGCCAGCCGCTCGCCCGCACCGAGCTGCAGGTGGTGCTGGAGGTGCTGCTGCGCAGGCTGCCGTCGCTCGACCTGGCCGTTCCGGTGCAAGATCTACGACGGGTCGAGGGGCTCGTCGTCGGCGGGCTCGTGGAACTACCGGTGCGATGGTGATCTGATGAACAAGGTCGACGACAACACGCCCAGGGCGGAGCGGACCCGCGAGCTGATCCTGGCCGCGGCGGAACGGCTCTTCGCCGAGGACGGCGTGTTCGCCGTGTCGAACCGCCAGGTCAGCGAGGCTGCCGGGCAGGGCAACAACACGGCCGTCGGCTACCACTTCGGCACCAAGGCCGACCTCGTGCGCGCGATCGCCCGCAAGCACCTCGCGCAGATCGAGGAGGTCCGGCAGCAGCTCGTGGCCGAGATCAACGGCAGCACCGACGTCCGCGACTGGATCGCGTGCCTGGTCCGGCCGGTCACCGAGCACCTGGCGGTGGTGGGCAGCCCCACCTGGTTCGCCCGGTTCGGCGCCCAGGTCATGACCGACCCCGCACTGCGGCCGATCATGGTCGAGGAGACCCAGTCGTCGCCGTCCCTGGTGCGGATCGTCGAAGGCCTCGCCAACTGCCTGCCGGACCTCCCCGACGACGTGCGGGCCGAGCGCAACGACATGACGCGGCAGCTGCTCGTGCACATGATCGCCGAGCGCGAGCGCGCCCTCGCCGAGAACACCCCGACCCCGCGTGCCACCTGGCGCGACACCGCGAGCGGCCTCATCGACGCCCTCGTCGGCCTCTGGCTCGCGCCGGTCACCAACGACTCGTGAGAAGGACTTGAGAACGTGAAGATCACCGTGGACCAGGACAAGTGCTGCGGAGCCGGAACCTGCGTGCTGCTCGCGCCCGACGTGTTCGACCAGCGCGACGAGGACGGCATCGTGGTGCTGCTCGACGCCGAACCCCCGGCCGAGCTCCACGCGCTCGTGCAGGAGGCCGCGAGCGTCTGCCCCGCCTCCGCCATCGCGGTGAGCTCGTGAGCACTCTGATCGTCGGCGCCTCGGCCGCCGGTCTCGCCACGGCCGAGGCGTTGCGCCGCAGGGGGTACACCGGCCCGATCACCGTGCTCGGCGCCGAGCCGCACCTGCCCTACGACCGGCCACCACTGTCCAAACAGGTCCTGTCCGGCGCCTGGGAGCCCGCACGGGCGCAGCTGCGGTCGGCGGAAGCTCTCGCTGCCCTGGACGTTTCGTTCGTGCTCGGCGATCCGGCCGTGCACCTCGATGTTCCCGAACGTGCCGTGCACACGGCGTCCGGACGGGTGCTCAAGGCCGAGAACATCGTGCTGGCGACCGGGTTGCGACCACGAACGCTGCCGGGACAGCCGACGCTCCGCACGCTCGACGACGCCCAGGCGCTGCGGGCGTCGTTGCTGGGATGTTCACGTGCGGTCGTGGTCGGCGACGGCGTGCTCGGCGCCGAGATCGCGGCCACCGCACGCCAGATGGGCGTGCGGGTGACCCTGGCCGGGCCGCAGTCCGCGCCGATGGCACTGCAGCTGGGACCGCTCGTCGCCGGTCTGCTGGGCGACCTGCACACCTCGCACGGCGTCGAGCTGCGGCTCGGTGCGGCGGTGACCGGCGTCGACTCGGACGGCGTGCTGCTGGAGAGCGGTGAGGTGCTGCCCGCCGACCTCGTCGTGGTGGCGTTCGGCTCGGCGCCGGCGACGGACTGGTTGCAGGACAGCGGGCTCGTGCTCGGCAACGGCATCGTGTGCGACTCCCGCTGCCGTGCCGCCGAGGGCATCTACGCGGTCGGTGACGTCGCCCGCTGGCACCACGAGACGCTCGGCAGGCTGATCCGCCTGGAGAACCGGACGAACGCCACCGAGCAGGCCATCGCGGTCGCCGCCAACATCCTCGGCGCCGACCGGCCCTACACGCCGGTCCCGTACTTCTGGACCGACCAGTTCGACGCGAAGATCCACGTGCACGGCTTCGTCAGCCCCGAAGCGTCCCCAGAAGTGTCTGTTGTGGAAGGAAGCGTGGCCGAAGGTCGTTTCGTGGTGCGGTATCACCGCGACGGCGAACTGACCGGCGTGCTGGGCTGGAACATGCCCAAGCAGGCGCGGCAGCACCGGCAGCACATCACGCCGAGTTGTCGCGCAACCGTCGAAGCATCAGCGCCAGCTGGAGCCTGAACCGCCCGGCGGCCGAGTCGATCTCGAACCCGAGCGTCGACTCGGCCCTGGCGAGCCTGGCCGGCATCGTGCTGTGGTGGCGGTGCAACAACGCTGCGGCCTTGCGCACCGATCCGGTGGCGCACAACGCGTCGAGTGTGGCAATCATGTCCGGCTCGGCGGCCAGCCGGTCGAGCGCACGAACATCGTCCAGCTGCGCGATGTCCGCGTGCTCGATCCGAGCGAGCAGCCCGAGACCGCCCAGCCGTTCCCACCACACCACCGGCTCACTGTCCGATGTGTACAGAAGTGCGGTGCGCGCGGACTGCCACGAGCGCGCCGCCTCGATCGCGGGCAGCAACGGCCCGACGCCGAGCCGCCCGTCCGTCTCCGGAACGTCCTCGCTCAGCACCGCCCGCACGTTGCCCAGCAGCACCGACCGTCCTGGCACCTCCCCCGTCGCGGCCAGCACCCGCATCGGCGCCGTGGCACCGATGCCGAGCAGGTGCAGCGCACGGGACCGTTCCGCCGTGCCGACGCTCTCGGACAGCACCAGTTCGACGAGCGCCGGATCGCCCAGCTCGGGCAGCGGAACGCTGGAGTGGTCGAGCAGCACTGCGGCGGCGATCGCGAACCGTTCCAGCAGCATGTCGTCCAACGGCGCGGGCTCGCCCTCGCGCGCCACCCACACCTCCACGCCGCCTTCGAGCGACCGCACCGCGGCCCGTGTCGGCACCGGACCGGTCACGACGACACCGCCGGGTTCGGCGCGCAGGCACAGTCCCTGGCCGGGGGCGTGCAGGCCGACCGGGCAGCCGGCCAGCTCGGCGGTGGTGCGCACGAGGGTGTCCAGACCGGCGCGCTCGGTGATCAGCCGGTCGAAGAACCCGATCACGCGGACGGCGTTCTCGGCGTCGGCGTCGAGGCCGGACAGGCGCAGCAACAGGCCCTTCATGACGTCACGATAGTCCCAGCACGAGGGGTCTCAGCCCGCCACCTGGCGAGCCCGGCCCGCGAATCGCCCGCCACGTGTCGGATGCCTCAGGCACCACGCAGACCCGAGGATCGTTCCCATGAGCTACGCCATCGACGCCGAGCTGCTGCCCTGGGTCGACATGATGCCCCAGGTGACCCTGACCGACTACGACTCCCTGCTGGCCGCACGGGCCGGCCAGTCCGAGCTGCGGGAGGTGCTGGCGACCTACGAGCCGGTGAACCCCGTCGACATCCGGGACACCGCGGTGCCCGGTCCCTCCGACGCGCCGGACGTGCCGGTGCGGATCTACACCCCGGCGAACCGTCAGGGCGTGGTGCCGGGACTGCTGTACATCCACGGCGGCGGGTTCGTCCTCGGCGACCTGGACATGTTCCAGGCGCACGTGCTGAGGCTGGTCGACGAGCTGGGTGTGGTCATCGTGTCGGTGGACTACCGGCTCGCGCCCGAGCACCCGTTCCCCGCCCCGGTCGAGGACTGCTACGCGGCGTTGCAGTGGTTCGCGGCCAAGGCCGGCGAGCTGGGCGTCGACCCGGAGCGCATCGGCGTGGCCGGGGAGAGTGCCGGTGGCGGGCTCGCGGCCGGGGTCGCGCTGCTCGCCCGCGACCGCGGCGGTCCCGCGCTGTGCTTCCAGTTCCTCGGCATTCCGGAGCTGGACGACCGGCTGGACACGCCGTCGATGCGCGAGTACGTCGACACGCCGCTGTGGAACCGGCCCAACGCGATCTACAGCTGGACGGCCTACCTGGGCACCGAGCCGGGCGGCGACGACGTGTCGCCGTACGCCGCACCGGCTCGGGCCACCGACCTCACCGGGCTGCCGCCCGCGTTCGTGACGACCTGCCAGTTCGACCCCCTGCGGGACGAGGGGATCGAGTACGCGCGCCGCCTCGCGCACGCGGGTGTGCACGCCGAGCTGCGCCACTACCCCGGCACGTTCCACGGGTCGTCGTTCGTGACGAGCGCGGCGATCACGCGCCGGATGTTCGCCGACGAGCTCGAGGGGATGCGCCGGGGACTGCGGATCAGCACCGACGGGTGACCTGAGAGGACACCACGAGCGGGGCGAGCTGGATCCAGTCGACGTTCGGCGCCCAGGCCGACGGGTTGCCGAACGTCAACGCCCCGCCGGACGTCGTCAGGTCGAGCGGCGTCGTCTCCGGCCCACGGTCCGGATGCCGTTCGCCGCGTCAAACCGGTCAGAGTGCGCCGACCAGCGCCACGATCATGGCGGCCACCCCGCCCTGCACGACGGACAGGACCGCGTCCTTGGCGCCCGCGCCGATCGCCTTCGCGAGCGCCCTGAAGCGGCTCGGCTGCTTCTGCACGGCGTTCACGACGGCGGCGGGGTCGCGCACGGTGCCGTCGGCGGTGACGGCACCGGCTCGGGTCAGCTCGGCGATGAGCGACCGCAGCTCGGCCACGGCCGCGTCGAGGTCGGCGGGACCGACGGTCTTGTTGCCCACGGTGAGGTCGCCGCCGATGTCGCCGATGGAGCCGGAGTTGTGGAAGACGTTGCCGGACATGGGCTTCACCCCCTGTCACCGACGGTCAGATCGCCGCCGACGTTGCCGATGCGGCCGAAGTTGAGGAAGCGGTTGCCTTCCTTGTTGCCCATCACGAGGTCGCCGTGGAGCTGCACCACGTACTCGCGCTCCGGCGGGTTCTCGATGGCGCCCACGATCACGCTCTCGATGCGCCGGATCTCTCCCAGGTCCGTGCCGGAGAGCGCAGTGTACTGGGTGCCCGCGGTCTCCAGCATCAGGGCGTACCGGCGACGGCGGAAGACCAGGCGGTGGAGGAAGACGCAGAACATGAACGCCACGCGGACCGCGATCAGGGCGGTCAGCACAACGCCTGCCTGGCCGAAGCGCAGGTTCTGCGCCGCCGCCGCGATGCCCATCGCCAGCGCGCAGAGCACGACGATCTCGCCGATCGGGTACCAGGTGGTCCAGCGGCCGCGCCAGACGAGCCGGAGCGTCTGGACGCGGGAGATGTTCGCGAGCGGGTAGGTCTGGTGACCCACCCGCACCACGCGTTTGCTGATGCGGATCTCTCCGACCTGCGACATGGCACCCTCCGTCAGAAGTGCGGAACGATCCACCGCTGGTTCGCCCGGGTCTCCGAACCGACGCGGTCCCACAGCTGGACCGGCGTGCCGTTCGCGCCGTTGTACTGGGCCGCCGCGTCGAGGACCTTGAACGAGTGCTGCTCCACCAACCAGACGGCGCCGGGGGTGTTGGTGGACTGGGCGTGCCAGATCTGGTTCTTGTTGCTCAGGCCGAAGCAGTCCCAGAGCTGCAGCCTGGTGCCGGAGACGGTGCTCCAGTCCTTGGCCTCCAGGCAGCGGCCGCTCGCGACGTTGATCAGCTGGAAGTCCCAGTCCGTGAGCCAGTGCACGCGCCACATCTGGTTGTACTGGGTGGGCGGGTAGCAGTCCCAGAGCTGGATCGGCGTGCCGTTCGCGCCGTTGTACCGGGCCGCCGCGTCGAGGCAGCGGCCGCCGGCGACGCTGGTGATGTAGACGGGGTCCTCGGCGGCGCGGGCGGCTGTACCGGAGACGAGGACGAGGACGAGTGCCGCGGTTGCGGCCAGGGTTTTCCGAAGCACGCCACCCAGCGTCGAAAGTGTTCCTTTGCTGGTCAACGGCCTGAGAACTGGTGAGAAGACATGAGAAGCTCAGTCCATGACGAGTGCCCTGCCCGGTGATCCCCAGTCGTGGCGGGAGCTTCGTTCCGCGCTGCGCAACCTCATGGCGAGAACCGAGACGACGGCGCTCGCGGTGGAACGCAGGTCGCGCGGGCAGGACAGCATCTCCGACGCCACGGTCGGGCGGAAGCTCGCCGACTCCGACGCTCCGCTCGACGCGCGGTCGTTGCGCATCATCGTCAGCGCGTGCGCCCGGGGCGCTCGGGAGAAGGGTCTGCCGACCGGCGACGCGGACCTGGAGGCGTGGCTCGCCGCGCGCACCCGGCTCGTCGAAGGCCCGCCGCCCGAGCCGCCACCGGTGAAGCGGCCGCGGCGACTCCACTGGATCGGCGCGGCGCTCGCGGTGGTGCTGCTGGCCGGGGCCGACGTGCCGACCGTCGAGCCGGTGGCGACCCGGACCACACCGTGCCGCAACGGGCCGGACCGGCCGGCCGTGGAGGGCCTGTCGATCAGCACGCCGAAGACGAACGCCGTGATCAACGGCGACGAGATCCCCGTGGCGGGCACGATCGACCTTCACCCGGACGAGAAGCCCTGGCTGTTGCTGTACGCCGTGGGCCAGTGCAGGTTCTACATCGTGTCGACCGTGCGGGTCGACGGCACGACGTGGCACAGCACGCTCTATGTCGATCCGGCGCAACACGGTCCGTACGGCGCCTACGTGGTGGTGGTCGACGCGACGACCGACCAGCGTCTGTACGAGCTGCAGACCGCGGGCGGGTCACCGTTCGTCGACACGCTGCCCGCCGGTTCTCGCGAAGCCCACGTGACCGTGCGCTGCTGCACCTGAGCAGGTAGCCGGAAGTCGTGTTCGCAACTCGCCGTCTGGCGAGGTGGATGAAGGGCGCCTTCATCGACACCAGGTGCAGGAAGGCGCCCTTCATCCACATGACTGCCCGGCAGGCGGGTTGCGGACAAGACCTCTGGCAAGCCGCTTGGACGGGCGCGTTCATCGAGCACCCGGCACGCCGCGTTCGGGCGCCGGCGACGAACAGAACGTCTGAGCGACCCCTAGACGGGCACCCCTTCCTTGGCGCGTTCAGGAAGGGGTGCTCGTCGGGACCGGCACGGTGGCGAGCCGCCGTCGGGGACGTCGGGGTGGCCTCCACGGCGCCGCACCGCGTCGGTTGATCCGCGTCCCACTCCCGACCCGGGCCGGATACCTGGGAACGCTCCCAGGTGGTCCAGGACTTTAACCACGCGAACAGCGCGGCGGGAAGTGTTGTCGAATTGTGGTCGAAACAGGAACGAACTTCATGTTGCACTTTTCGTAGCCGAAAAATGCCGCCGTTGCGAGCGCATTCCGGTCAACCACACCACCGGAACGGCAGTACGAGAACACGTGCGGTGAACGAATTCACCGAGCCCGCTCGACCATTCCGGTGAGCTACCGGAAACGCACCACCACAACTCTGGCATGACAACCAGGTAAAAGTTGCGCCGAATGGCCGAGCGAAGTTCGATGCCAAATGGTACGAACCTGCGCCGACCTGCTCTTTCTTGCCGCAGAAAGCATTGACAGGACCATTCGGCAGAACGCGACCAGGGGCGTTCGGCCCAGGACGGCAGCCCACCCGCAGGCATTCCCCGGCTGTTCGATGAACGCCCCTGTCGGATTGGTTTCATGACCGTTACAGTCGCCACTCTGGGAGCGCTCCCAGGAAAATGGTTCGACTCTGTCATCGGAGGCTCACATGCACCGTCGCATGGCGAGAGCTGTGACAGCCGTCCTCCTCGCGGTGCTCGCGGGATCGGCCGGCCCGCTGGTGTCACGATCAGTCGCCGCGCCCGCGTTCAACTACGGGGAGGCGCTGCAGAAGGCGGTCTGGTTCTACGACGCGCAGCGGTCGGGCAAGCTGCCGCCGGACAACCGGGTGAGCTGGCGCGGGGACTCGGCGCTGCGGGACGGCTCCGACGCCGGGCTCGACCTGTCGGGTGGCTTCTACGACGCCGGCGACCACGTGAAGTTCGGGCTGCCGTTCGCGTTCAGCATGTCGATGCTCGCCTGGGGCGCCGTCGAGAACCGGGACGCCTACTCCAGTTCCGGCCAGCTCAAGCCCCTGATGGCGAACCTGCGGCAGGGCACGGACTGGATCATCAAGGCGCACCCGTCACCGAACGTCGTCTACGGCCAGGTCGGCGCGGGCAACCCGGACCACGCCTGGTGGGGCTCGGCGGAGGTCATGCCGATGGCCCGGCCTTCGTACAAAGTGGACGCTTCCTGCCCCGGCTCGGACCTCGCGGGCGAGTACGCGGCGGCGATGGCGTCGGCCTCGATGGTCTTCAAGGACACCGATCCCGCCTACGCGGCAACCCTGCTCACGCACGCCAAGCAGCTCTACAGCTTCGCGGACACCTACCGCGGCAAGTACAGCGCGTGCATCACCGACGCCGCCAACTTCTACAACTCCTGGAGCGGCTACCAGGACGAGCTGGTGTGGGGCGCGATCTGGCTGCACCGCGCCACCGGTGACGCGAGCTACCTGACCAAGGCGAAGACGGAGTACCAGAAGCTCAGCACCGAACCGCAGAGCACCGAACGGTCCTACAAGTGGACCATCGCGTGGGACGACAAGTCCTACGGCGCCTACGTGCTGATGGCCGAGCTGACCGGCGAGCAGACCTACATCGACGATGCCAACCGGTGGCTGGACTTCTGGACCACCGGCTACAACGGCAACCGGGTGCGCTACTCCCCCGGTGGCCAGGCGGTGCTCGACAGCTGGGGTTCGCTGCGGTACGCGGCCAACACCGCGTTCGCCGCGCTGACGTACTCGGACTGGCTGTCCACACGCGACAGTGCGCGCGCGAGGACCTACCACGACTTCGGCGTGCGGCAGATCAACTACGCGCTCGGCGACAACCCGCGCAGCTCCAGCTACGTCGTCGGCTTCGGCGCCAACCCGCCGCGCAACCCGCACCACCGCACCGCGCACGGCTCGTGGGCCGACAGCATCCAGGAGCCCGTGACCAGCAGGCACGTCCTGTACGGCGCGTTGGTCGGCGGGCCGACCACCAACAACGACGCCTACGCCGACAGCCGCAGCGACTACACGATGAACGAGGTCGCGCTCGACTACAACGCGGGCTTCACCAGCGCCCTCGCCCGGCTGTACCGGGAGTTCGGCGGCACCCCGCTCGCGAACTTCCCGACGGCCGAGACGCCCGACGGTCCCGAGCTGACCGTGCAGGCGTCGGTGACGCAGAGCGCCGCCCAGTTCACCGAGATCAAGGCGTTCGTGCTGAACAAGAGCGCCTGGCCGGCGCGGACGTTCAACGGCAGCCTGCGCTACTACTTCACGCTCGACGGCACCACCACGCCGAGCCAGCTCACCGTCACCACGAACTACAACCAGTGCGGCGCGGCGAGCCCTCCAACGCAGTACCGGGGCGCGGTCTACTACGTCGAGGTGCCCTGCACGGGCATCGCCCCGGCCGGGCAGTCCGCGTACCGCAAGGAAGTCCAGCTCCGCATCACGAGCAGCGGCACGTGGGATCCGACCAACGACTGGTCCTACACCGGACTGGGCAGTGGCAACACGGTCCTGCAGACCGACCGGATCGTGCTGCGCCAGGACGGCAAGGTCCTCTGGGGCAGCGAACCCGGCGGCGCGGTCGACGACACCGAGCCGCCGACCGTCCCCAGTGGACTGACCGCGACCGGCACCGGCAGCAGCAGCGTCACGCTGAGCTGGACCGCCTCGACCGACAACGTCGGCGTCACCGGCTACGACGTCCTCGACGGCGGCACCGTCGCCGGATCGGCGACCACGACCGGCCTCCAGCTGACCGGCCTGACCCCCGACACGGCGTACTCGTTCTCGGTGCGCGCCAGAGACGCGGCCGGCAACGTGTCCGCCGCCGGCGCACCCGTCGCCGTGCGCACCCTTCCCGGCACGAGAAGCACGCTGACCGTCCAGCACCGGGGCACCGGCGCGGCGGCGTCGAGCCAGATCGGTGCCACCCTCCAGCTCACCAACCGCGGCACCACCTCCGTGAGCCTCACCACGACGACGATGAGGTACTGGTTCACCGGCGACCCGGCGTCGGCGACCTACCAGGTGTGGTGCGACTGGGCGCAGCTCGGCTGCGCGACCGTCCAGGCAAGGGTGGTCAAGCTCGCCACACCGCGCCCCGGCGCCGACGCGTACCTGGAGGTGGCCTTCACCTCTGGCGGCCTGGCCGCGGGCGCGAGCACGGGCGAGATCCAGCTGCGGGTCGCGAAGTCCGACTGGTCGGCGTTCAACCAGGCCGACGACCACAGCTACCGGGTCAGCAGCGCGCTGACCGACTTCGACCGGGTGACGGCCTACACCGGCGGCGTGCTCGCGTGGGGTGCCGAACCCTGACCGAACCTCGGTGCGGGACGTTCTGCGCGCCCAGGCGTCCCGCACCGATCCCAGACACGCCCGGTTCGTCCACATTCGAACTGACGGCCGCTGACTCCTACGATGAGCGGCATGACGGAGATTGACCGGCAACGCCGGCCCGGCCCGCGCATCGAAGAGGTCGCGCGACTGGCGGGCGTGTCCAAGTCGACGGTCTCCAGAGTGATCAACGACGAGCAGTACGTGAGCGCCAGGGCGCGCGACGCCGTGCACGCGGCGATCACCCGCCTCAAGTACAGCCCGAACCAGGCGGCCCGGTCGCTCGCGGGCAGCCGGGCGAACGCCATCGCGCTGATCGTGTCCGAACAGGGCAGCCGCGTGCTCGGCGACCCGTTCTTCGCCGGGGTGCTGCGCGGCGTGCACGCGGAGCTGGCCGGGCGGCACGTCCAGCTGCTGCTGATGCTCAGCCGGCCGGAGGACCACGACGACCTCGTCACGTACCTGGCGGGCGGGCACGTCGACGGCGCTCTGCTGGTCAGCCTCCACGGCGACGACCCGCTGCCGAACCGCCTGCACGAGCTCGGCATACCGGTCGTGGTCGGTGGCCGCCCGCTCGGCACCGCCTCCGTCCCGTTCGTCGACTCGGACAACTTCACCGGCGGCCTGGACGCGGCACGGCACCTGGTCTCGCTCGGCCGCAACCGGATCGCGACCGTGGCAGGTCCGCGCGACATGGCAGCCGGACAGGACCGGCTGAGCGGCTGGCGGCGCGGTCTCGGCGAAGCCAAGCTGGCCGTGGACCTCGTCGCGGAGGCCGACTTCACGCCGGAGAGCGGTGCCCGCGCGATGGCCGAGCTGCTCGACCGCGATCCTGACATCGATGGCGTCTTCGTCGCCGCCGACATCATCGCGCTCGGGGCGCTGCAGGTGCTGCGCGCCCGCGGCAGGCGCGTTCCGGAGGACGTGGCGGTCATCGGGTTCGACGACTCGCTGCTCGCCTCGACCGCGACGCCGCCGCTCACCACGGTCCGGCAGGACGTCGAACAGCTCGGCCGCACCATGACGTGGCGACTGCTGGGCGAGCTCGCCGGCGAGGACAGCCTGCCGCCCTCGCTGCTGCTCCCGACTTCCCTGGTACGCCGCGCCAGCGCCTGACGGCTTCCGCACGCTCGCCCCGCACGTTCTCGATGAAGGGCGCCTTCATCCACGTCAGGTGGATGAAGGCGCC
>NZ_JBEXJN010000081.1:0-32470 GCF_040609115.1 Lentzea sp. NPDC004782 | reverse complement strand
CCGTGGTCACCTCCCCCCCCCCTGTCGAGGCCGTGTGGGGCCGCCGCGCGGCGCGGTCGAGCACGGCCCCCTACACCCCCCCCTGGTGTATGAAGGCGCCCTTCATCCACAACGGGGGCGCGCACGACCGGCCAGCAGCCTGCTCAGGCCGAGCGGCTCTGCGGCGCCAGCAGCTCGTTGATGGCGTCCAGCGAGATGCCCAGCGCGCCCGCGAGCGCCGCGATCGTGAAGAACGACGGCGTGGGAGCGCGTCCCGTCTCGATCTTGCGCACCGTCTCGGCCGACAACCCGGCGCGAGCCGCGATCTCGACCATGCTCTCCTCGCCGCGGGCGTCCCGCAGCAACTGCCCGAGCCGCCTGCCGCGCTCCCGCTCCGTCGAGGTCAGGGGAATGCGCACCATGTCTGCGGATTCTACGCGAATCGTGCAAGTCAAGGGGTCCGCAAAACTCCGTTGCGACGCCAGCCGATCACGACATAGGTTCGTCGTACACAAGAGAGGAGGTGGTCCAAAGTTGTATAGCTACAGGACTCGTGAGGTGGCTGTCCGCTAGGACCAGCCCTCGGTGACCCTGGCGAATACCAGGCAGCCACCCGGCCCCCGGACTTCGAGCGCTGGTCCCGCTCGGCCCGCTAGCGCGGGAGTCGTCCGGGGGTTGTCCCGTTACAGGGACTCCTGCAGTGACTTCTTCAGGGCCTTGAGATCGGCCACGAACGCCTCGTAGGCCTCGTCCCGGTCGTCGGCCCGCAGCACCGCCGACGGGTGCACGGTCACCCCGATCCGCAGCCCGTCCTGCTCGAGCACCTCACCGCGGTGCGCGGTCAGCGTGAACGACGAGCCCAGCAGCGCCTTCGCCGCCACGGCTCCCAGGCACACGACCAACTGCGGCCGCACGACCCGGATCTCCTCGCGCAGCCACGGGAAGCACGCCACCACCTCGCCCCGCCGGGGCTGCTGGTGGATCCTGCGCTTGCCGCGCTCGACGAACTTGAAGTGCTTCACCGCGTTCGTCAGGTACGCGGCGGACCGGTCGATCCCCGCGGCGGCCAGCGCCCGGTCCAGCAACCGTCCGGCCGGGCCCACGAACACGTGCCCCTCGACGTCCTCGCGGTCGCCGGGCTGCTCCCCCACCATCATCAGCCGCGCCGGCACCGGTCCCTCGCCGAACACGGTCTGCGAGGCGTCCTTGTAGAGGTCGCAGCCGCGGCACTCGCACGACGCAGAACGCAACGCCGCCCAGTCCTTCCCCTCCGGGACGAACTGGGCGGCGCCGGCTGACTTACTTGTCCGAGCGGAAGGCATCCTTGACCTTCTCGCCGGCCTGCTTGATGTCGGCCTTCACGCGCTCTCCGCGGCCCTCGGCCTGCCACTGCTCGTTGTCCGTGGCGTCGCCGACCGCTTCCTTCGCACGGCCCTTCATCTCTTCAGCCTTGTTGCTGAACTTGTCGTCGGCACCCATGGATCAGGCTCCTTCAGTACGTGGTCAGCTACGTCCATCGGTTACCCGGCGAGCACGGTCCGAAACAGTTGATAAGGTGATCACTCGCGGTTGAGAACCCAGCCGCAAGCCGATGAGACGGCTTGCTCTGGATGTGTCCCGCCCCTTCGAGAGCTCCCGAGCCCGTCGTCCCACCGGCATGCCGCTGTGACCATGACGACGTGAAAGGAGCCGGCGGTGCCGTCCGCGAGAATCACCGCCCTCGAGGCCGAGGTGGCAGGGCTGCGCAAAGCTCTGGTGTCCCGGACCGTCATCGGGCAGGCCACCGGCCTGATCGCCGCACGCAAGCCCTGCACGCCCCAGCAGGCCTTCGGGCTGCTGGTGCACATCTCCCAGCACCAGAACATCAAGCTGCACGTCGCCGCCGACCGGCTGGTGGCGGCGTTCGTGCACGCGCACCTCGGCCGGCCGGTCCGGCCGGCCGACCAGGCGCTCTGGGATCACGTCGACGCGACGACCGCGAACGACTCGGGCGAAAGCGACGACGGATTCGCCGAGGAGGTCAGCAGCACCTCGCCCTGAGGCAGCGGGACGGGCGTCGTGCCGAGGTTCACCACCACGCGGGTCGTTCCGCGGTGCAGCACGAAGCACAGCCCGTCCTGCTCCACCACGAACCTGTCCAGGCGCGGATCGGCGAGCTCGGGCCGGGAGCGGCGCAACGCGATCAACGCCCGGTACGTCTGGAGCACCTTCGCGTGCTCGCCGGTCGTGACCTCGTCCCACTTCAGCCGCGAGTTCTCCACGGTCCGCGGCGACATCGGGTCCGGAACGTCGGATTCGCCCCAACCGTGCCGCGCGAACTCACGGCGCCGGCCCGTCCGCACGGCCTCGGCCAGCTGCGGGTCCGGGAAGGACGCGAAGAACTGCCACGGCGTGCTCGCCGCCCACTCCTCCCCCATGAAGATCATGGGGGTGTAGGGCGAGCAGAGCACGATCGCCGCCGCGCACAACAACTTCCCGGTCGAGACCGTCGCGGGCAGCCGGTCGCCGGTGGCGCGGTTGCCGATCTGGTCGTGGTTCTGCGCGTACGCGAGGAACCGGTGGCCGGGGATCAGCGCGGTGTCGACCGGTTTGCCGTGGTGCTTCTCGCGGAACGACGACCAGGTGCCCGCGTGGAAGAACACCTTCTCCAGCGTGTTCTTCAACGCTCCCGGTGCCGCGAAGTCCTCGTAGTAGCCGAACGTCTCACCGGTCAGCGCCACGTGCAGGCAGTGGTGCAGATCGTCGGACCACTGCGCGTGCAGGCCGTACCCGCCGCCTTCGCGTGCGGTCACGAGCTTCGCGTCGTTGAGGTCGGACTCCGCGATCAACGTCAACGGACGGCCCACCCGCGTGGAGAGCGCGTCCACCTCGACCGCCAGCTCCTCGAGGACGTGCACCGCGCGCCGGTCGGCCAGCGCGTGCACGGCGTCGAGCCGCAGACCGTCCACGTGGAAGTCCCCGAGCCACTGCAGTGCGTTGTCGATCACGTACCGGCGGACCTCGTCGGAGTTCGGCCCGTCCAGGTTGAGGCCTGGACCCCAGTCGTTGCGACCGGCGAAGTACGGCCCGAACTTGTCGAGGTACGCGCCGGACGGCCCGAGGTGGTTGTAGACCACGTCGAGCAGCACGGCGAGCCCTCGCGCGTGACAGGCGTTGACGAACCGCTTGAACCCGTCCGGGCCGCCGTACGGTTCGTGCACCGCGCCCCACAGCACACCGTCGTAACCCCAGCCCTCCACGCCGTCGAAGCTGTTGACCGGCATGACCTCGACGAACGTGATGCCGAGGTCCACCAGGTGGTCGAGCTTGCCGATGGCCGCGTCGAACGTGCCCTCCGGCGTGAACGTGCCGATGTGCAGCTCGTAGATCACGCCGCCGGGCAACGCGCGACCCGTCCACCTCTGGTCGGTCCACTCGAAGTCGTGCCGGTAGACCCGGGACGCCTCGTGCACGCCATTGGGTTGCCACAACGACCGCGGATCCGGATACGCCTTGCCGTCGATGACGAACGCGTAGTCCGTCCCTTCGGAATCCGAGTGCCACCAGTCGCCGTCGCGCTTCATCTCGTGGTCGACGCCGTCGACCCGCACGTGCACCGACCTGGGCGTCGGTGCCCAGATTGAGAAGCTCACTCATCCCCCTCGTACGAGCAGCGCCACCGGGTAGCGGTCGAGCAGGCTCGCCAGGTCCTCCGAGGCCGGCCGCCCGGTGAGCACGTCCGTCCACTCCGGACCGCCCGGCAGTGGCAGAACGGTGTCCTGCCAGCCCTTCTGGGCCAGTGTGACCGGCAACCTGGTCGCCACCGCGATCACGCCGGATCGTTCGAACGCCAGCACGTGATCCGCGGCCGGGCCCTCGGCCCGAAGCGGCCGGTAGCCGTGCAGACCTCGTTTGCGCACGTGCAGGGCCTTCTGCACGACCAGGAGCTTCGCCGCGCCCGAGTCGTCGACCTCCGGCAGCCAGCCGTCGTCGATGCGCTCCAGCAGCTCCCGCCGGACCGCGTAGTCCACCGGGCGGCGGTTGTCCGGGTCGACCAGTGAGAAGTCCCACAGCTCGGTGCCCTGGTAGAGGTCGGGCACGCCGGGTGCGATGAGCTGGACCAGCTTCTGCCCCAGCGAGTTCGACCAGCCCGGTGCCTTGATCCGGTCGACGAACGCGGCGACCTCGGGCTCGTCGAGCACCTTCGCGGGCCACGCGGCCACCTCGGCGTCGAACTCGGCGTTCCGGTCGACCCAGGACGTCCTGATCTTGGCCTCCCTGGACGCCTTCTCCAGGTACTGGCCGAGGCGTTCCTCGGTGATCGGGTAAGCGCCGACGAGCGACTGCCAGGCGAGGCGGTTCAGCGTCGGCTCCGAGATGCCGTGCTCGCCGGACATCGCGGCCTCGAAAGCCAGGTACTCGTCCGGGATCTCGGCCAGCACGGCGAGCCGCGCCCGGACGTCCTCCGACCGCTTGGTGTCGTGCGTGGACAGTGCGGTCATGGCCTGGGGCGTCTGCGCTTCCCGGGCCGCCGCGCGCTGGTGGAACTCCTCGACGGGCAGGCCGAACCGGTCCGGCGAGCCGCCGACCTCGTTCAGCGCCACGAAGTTCGTGTACCGGTAGAACGCGGTGTCCTCGGTGCCCTTCGCGACGACCATGCCGGACGTCTGCTGGATCCTGGTCGCGAGCTCACCGTGCGGATCGGCCCTGACCTGCTCGTCGAGCGCCCGCACGGCGGGCGACTCGGCCCGTTGGACCGCGGTGTCCCAGTGCCGCGAGCCTTCCGGCAGGTACGACCGGTACACCGGGAAGTTGACCATCACCTCGGCGACGGCCTGACAGGCGTCCTCGAACGGCACGCCCTGCACCAGCCGGGCGATCCGCCGCACCTCGGCGACCAGGATCGAGTCGGCGACCTGCTGCCGTGACGCGTGCTCGACCTCGTGGAAACCGCCGCCGAACCTGTCGGTCGGCGCGATGAACACACCGCAGACCTCGCGCAACGCGTCGTAGCCGGTGGTGCCGTCGACCGGCCAGCTCTGCGGCAGCGACTCGTCCGGTCCGAGGATCTTCTCCACGACCAGCCAGCCGTCGAAGTGCTCGCGCAGCCGCCGGAAGTAACCGCCGGGATCGGCCAGGCCGTCCGGGTGGTCGACGCGCAACCCCGTGACGCCCCACGACAGCACCTCGCGGTGGGTCGCCTCGAACACCTCGGGGTCCTCGACCCTGATCGCCGCCAGCTCGGTGATGTCGAAGAACCGCCGGTAGTTGAGCTCGCTGTTGCCGCGCCGCCAGTCGACCCTGACGAAGTGCTCGCCCGGTTCCTCCGGCGAGCCCTCCGTGAGGACCGGCAGCAGGACCTTGCCCGACGACCAGTCGATGTCGAAGTACCGCGCGTACTTCGAGCTCTGACCGTGCGCGAGCACGTCGTCCCACCACGGGTTCGGCACGACCATGTGGTTCGGCACGATGTCGACCACGAGCCCGAGGTCGTGCCGCCGCAGGCTTTGCTGCAGCGCCCGGCGACCCTCGTCGCCGCCCAGCTCGGGCCGCGCGCGGGTCGGGTCCACGACGTCATAGCCGTGCGTGGACCCCTCACGCGCGTCGAGCATCGGCGACGCGTACAGCGCGCCGATGCCCAGGCGCGCCAGGTAGTCCGCGATGCCGGCGGCGTCGGCGAACGTGAAGCCGGGGGTGAACTGGACGCGGTAGGTGGAGGAAGGCGCGCCCATCAGCCCACCCGCTGCAGCACGACGAGCGACCGCGCGGTCAGCGTCAGCTGCCCGCCCGCGACGATCGGCTTCTCCCCGTCGCCGACGCGTCCCGTCGTGGTGTCGACCACCACCGTCCATTCAGGACCGTACTCGGCCTCGGGCAGCGTGATCTCGATGTCCTCGAAGTGCGCGTTGAACGCCATCAGGAACGAGTCGTCCACCACCCGCATGCCGCGCGAGTCGAGGTCCGGGATGCCCTCGCCGTTGAGGAAGATGACGATGCACTTGCCGAAGTCGTCCTCCCAGTTCTGCTCGGTCATCTCCTCGCCGGACGGCGTGAACCACGCGATGTCGCGCAGCTCCTCGCCCTTGCGGATCGGCCGTCCCGCGAAGAAGCGCCGGCGCCGGAACACCGGGTGCGCCTTGCGGAACTTGGTGAGGGCGGCGGTGAACTCGACCAGCTCGGCGTTGCTCTCCAGCAACGACCAGTCGACCCACGAGACCTCGTTGTCCTGGCAGTACGCGTTGTTGTTGCCGTGCTGCGTGCGCCCGAACTCGTCACCGTGCAGGATCATCGGCACGCCCTGCGAAAGCAGCATCGTCGCCATCAGGTTCCGCCGCTGCCGCGCCCGCAGTTCGAGCACCTCCGGATCGTCCGTCGGCCCCTCGACCCCGCAGTTCCACGACCGGTTGTGGCTCTCGCCGTCCTGGTTGTCCTCGCCGTTGGCCTCGTTGTGCTTCTCGTTGTACGTCACCAGGTCGTTGAGCGTGAACCCGTCGTGCGCCGTCACGAAGTTGATCGACGCGTACGGCCGGCGACCGTCGTCCTGGTAGAGATCGCTGCTTCCGGTGATGCGCGACGCGAACTCGCCCAGCGTCGCCTTCTCACCCCGCCAGAAGTCCCGCACGGTGTCGCGGAACTTGCCGTTCCACTCCGTCCACAGTGGCGGGAAGTTGCCGACCTGGTAACCACCGGGCCCGACGTCCCACGGCTCCGCGATCAGTTTGACCTGCGACACCACCGGGTCCTGCTGCACGACTTCGAAGAAGGTGGCCAGCCGGTCGACGTCGTAGAACTCGCGCGCCAGTGTCGCCGCGAGGTCGAACCGGAACCCGTCCACGTGCATCTCGGTGACCCAGTACCGCAGCGAGTCCATGATCAGCTGCAACGTGTGCGGCGACCGCACGTTCAGCGAGTTCCCGGTGCCCGTGTAGTCCATGTAGAACTTCGGGTCGTCCTCCACCAGCCGGTAGTACGACTCGTTGTCGATCCCGCGCATCGACAACGTCGGCCCGAGGTGGTTGCCCTCCGCCGTGTGGTTGTAGACGACGTCGAGGATGACCTCGATCCCGGCCTGGTGCAGCGCCCGCACCATGCCCTTGAACTCCTGCACCTGGTTCAACGGCAACGCGGAGTAGCCGTCGTGCGGCGCGAAGAACCCGATCGTGTTGTAACCCCAGTAGTTGCTGAGCCTGCGCTCGGCCAGCGTGTGATCGCTGATGAACTGGTGCACCGGCATGAGCTCGACCGCCGTGATGCCCAGCTTGATGAGGTGGTCGATCATCACGGGGTGCGCGAGGCCCGCGTAGGTCCCGCGCAGCCGCGGCGGGATCTCGGGGTGGTCGACGGTGAGACCGCGCACGTGGGCCTCGTAGATGACGCTCTCGTTGTACGGCGTCCTCGGCAACCGGTCGTTCGTCCAGTCGAAGAACGGGTTGACCACGACCGACTTCGGCACGTGCGGCGCGGAGTCGGCGTCGTTGCGCTCGTCCGGCGCCCCGAACTTGTACCCGTACAACGCCTCGTCCCACGACAGGCCGTCGGAGATGGCCTTCGCGTAGGGGTCGATCAGCAGCTTGTTCGGGTTGCAGCGGAGTCCGCGCGCCGGGTCGTGTGGACCGTGCACGCGATATCCGTACTTCTGGCCGGGCCCGACGCCCAGCAGGTAGCCGTGGTGGACGAACCCGTCCACCTCCGGCAGCCTCACGCGGGTCTCGGTGCCGTCGTCGTCGAAGAGGCAGAGCTCGACGTACTCCGCGACCTCGGAGAACAGGGCGAAATTGGTGCCTACACCGTCGTATCCGGCGCCCAGCGGGTAGGGCCTTCCAGGCCAGGGTCGCACGATGCTCCTCGTCACAGCAGGCGGCTACCGACAGACCATATCCGGGCCACAACGGCATGGCATCACGCCGCTGTGAAGGATGGTCCGGTCCTCGACTGACCCGGTTGCCCGGTGCGAGGTGAACGCTTCACAGCCACCAGCCCACGTGGAGTGGGTCTTCCGGTCGGCTCCACGTCCCTTCGGGCTTAACGACCCCAGGTCTCCGGCCTCTCCGGTACCTGTCGCACAACTCACCATCTTGGCGAGATTGCGCGAAGCGTTCAGATCACGATCGATCTTCAGTCCGCACGGCTCACAGCGGAATACCCGGACGTGCAGCGGCAGTTTGGCTTTCACCGCGCCACAGCCCGAGCAGGTCTTGGATGACGGGAACCAACGGTCTGCCACGAGCAGACGACTACCCCGCCACCGCACTTTGTACGCCAGTTGTCGTCGAATCTCCGCAAAACCGGCGTCCGCGATCGCACGGGCCACTCGTCGATTGCGCATCATGCCTGCGACGTTCAAGTCCTCGACCGCGATGGTGCCGAACTCGGCCGCCAACGCTGTCGTGAGCTTGTGCAGGCCATCGCGCCGCAGGTTGGCCACACGGTGGTGGACACGATTGCGATGCTGATTCGCTCGTTCCCACCGCCTCGGCGGTCGATCACCATTGCGCTTGTCCGGCCCCTGCTTGCGCGACACCGTGCGGGATCTGCGGCGCAACTCAGCTGACGCGTGCGCCAGGTGCCTCGGATTGGGGACGAACCCGGTTGCGTCACTGATGCCGAGCAGCGGCCTGGACAGCACAGCGAGATGTGTGACACCCAGGTCCACACCGATCACCGCATGTGGCTGAGCAGGTGGAGGATCCGAGCGATTCACCTCGCAGGTGGAAGAGCAGAACCACCGGCCACCCTCACAGCGGATCGTGGCCGACAGAACGCGAGCAGTGCCTGCGTCGATCCGGCGAGCGAGCTTGCGGGTCGACTCGTGGGTTCGGATTCGGCCCGACGTGGGCAGAGTCACGTGGCGACAGTCGGCCTCCACCCGGATCGGGCCAGTGGTGAACCGGCATGACCTGCTTGCACGCCGTTTCGACTTGAACCGCGGAAATCCCATCGGGCGGCCCGCCCGCTTGCCGTTCCGAGATGCGGACCAGTTGCTCAGCGCCCGCGCCAGGCCGCTGCTGTAGGACTCCTTCGAGCACTCCGCCCACCAGGGCGCGACCTCGTCCTTGGTTCTGTTCCACACCTTCCGGAGAGCGGGCGGCGACCAGTGCAGCGGTGGTGTGAGGTCCTCTGGCGCTATTCCATAGCCGGCCTCGGCCTCACGCTGGTCCATCACCGCCTTGACCAGCGCCAAGCCCCAGTTGAACGCGAACCTCGTGGCACCGCAGTGCGCGGACAGAGCCCGCGCCTGTGCCGGAGTCGGGTCCAATGCGAACCGGTAGGCCTGGTGGACGATCACACTCGAACCCTACGAGTGGGTACCGACAAATTCCGGCCCGTTACTCGAAGGTTCTCACGGGAGTGGGAGCGGCTTAAATCGAACGTGTGATCGTCACAAACCAGCGACTACCGGTTGCAGTCACACCCTTTCGTGTGCCAGCACCAGCTGCCCACGTGCGGCCGTGAGCAAAGTGCGTGCTTCCTGGATCTCCACGTACTTCAGGTGCTCACAGGCAGCTTCCGCACACGCCAGCGCCTGCTGCAGGGCGATGTTGTCGTCCACGGGTCCCGCGTCCCGCAGCGCGTCACGCAGGGACGCCTCCGCGCGCCGTGCGCCGACCACCGGGTCGCCGAGTGCCGCCGGCCTCACCGCAGCGAGGACCTGCTCGACGGCCAGTTCAAGCACGCCGGTCGATGTCCGCGTGCTCACGGCTGAGCTCATCTGGTACGCCACCTCCAAAACGTTCGTCTTCCGCCGTCGGGTGACGGCCTTACAGTACTCCGCAGGCACGTGACCTGCCGTTACGTGGAAGTTTCATCTATTCCGGCCGCGCAGCGGACGGGTGATGTCCCGGACTCGCGGGAAGAAGTCGTCCAACGCCACCGGCAGGGGGATCCGCCAGTTCGGGTGCTCGTCGATCGTGCCCGGCACGTTGGGCTGCCGGGTGTCCCGCAGAGCGTCCTGAGGTGAAGTCAGGACCAACGCGCAGGGAGCCTGCGCGAGCAACTCGTGAGCGCCGGCGACCCGGTCGCTGGGGTCGATGCCCTCCTGGCGCATGAGCTCGTCGAAGTCCGGGCCGTCGGGACCGGCGAAGAACGTCGCGGCGGTCGGCAGGTCGTGAGTGGAGATGCTGGCCATCTGGTTCGGGTTCCACTGCGACGGCGGGATCAGCGGGTGGCCCTCGGCGTAGTAGTCGCGCTGGAAGTAGAGGACGGCGCTGGTGAGCATCCCGTTCTCCTGCAACGTCTTCGTGACGACCGGCTCGACCGTGCCGAGGTCCTCGCCGACCACGACGGCACCGGCGCGGTAGGCCTCCAGGGCCAGCACGCCCAGCATCGCGTCGGCGTCGTAGTGGACGTAGGTGCCGCGTGACGGCGGCTCGCCCGGTGGGATCCACCAGAGCCGCCACAGGCCGGCGACGTGGTCGATGCGGATGCCGTCGGCGTGCTTCAGCACGCTGCGCAGGACCTGGCGGAACGGCCGGTAGCCGGTCTCGGCGAGCTTGTCGGGGCGCCACGGCGGCAGGCCCCAGCCCTGGCCGTCCGCGCTGAACGCGTCGGGCGGCGCGCCGACCGTGACGTCGATGGCGAAGACGTCCGGGTCCGCGAACGTGTCCGCGCCGCCGGGCGAGACGCCGACCGGCAGGTCGTGGATGACGCCGACGGCCATGCCTGCCTCGTGCGCGGCGAGCCGGACGTCCTGGAGCTGGCGGGTGCAGAGGTGCTGCAGCCAGGCGTGGAACGCCACCCGTTCCGCCGGTGCCTCCGCACGGCCTTCCGGCCACTCGCGCCAGTCCTCGCCGTGGATCTCGGCCAGCGCGCAGTAGGTGGCGAAGGCCCGCAGGTCGTCGTCCATCTCGATCTCGCCGCCGGGGAACAGCAGCTCCAGCGCCTGCCGCTTGGCGTCCCAGATCGCGTCGTAGTCGATCAGGTCCTGGTGGTCGGGCCGCAGGTCGCGGATGAGCTGCCGGGTGCGCGGGCAGGCCTGCAGGAACTCCGCGGTGTCGGTGATCCGCAGGTACAGCGGGTTCGCGAACCGGCGGCTGGTCGGCGAGTACGGCGAGCGCTCGACGGGATGCGTGAGCGACGGCGCCTGCACCGGGTTGACCAGCACCACGCCCGCGTCCAGTTCCAGGCTGCTGCGGCGCGCGATCGTGGCGAGATCGGCGAAGTCGCCCATCCCCCACGACTCCTTCGACCGCGCCGCGTAGAGCTGCACCATCCAGCCCCACGTGCGGGGCACGTCCGGCAGCGTTCTGGGAGCGACGGCCAGCGTGACGGTCTGCTTCTCGGTCACGACGCGGTGCCAGCCGAGCGGCAGCGAGTCCGGCAGGTGCCGTTCGACGTCGAAAGAGCTGCCGTCCTCCAGGAAGACGGTGGCGGGCCCGCGCAGGTCGTACGTCTCGTACTCGCGGATCACGATCGTGGGCGGCAGGACGCGTTCCGCGCGGCGCTGCTCGACCACTGCGAGCTCGCGGGCGACGGAGTCCTCAGTGGACGCGTCCACGCCGAACTGGGCGAGGACCTTGACGACGACCTCGGCGTCGACGACGACCTCTTGCTGGTCCGCGTTCTCGTACCGAGTGGCAACGCCCCAGGCGTCCGCCAGTCGCGCCACCAACTCCTCCACAACTACAAGCTATGTCACAGCTCGGGCCGCATTACCAGAGCAAATGGTCCCTGGTCACCCGAAGGGTGCAGACCGATCGAGACGCCTGCTCACAGATGCATTTGGTTAAACATCCGATGCTTCTTCCGGAATCGAGACCACGGCCTCGACCTCGACAAGAAAATCGGGCCCGAACAACGCCGCGACCTGAACCAGGGTGCTGGCCGGGTTCGGGACATCTCCCAGGGCGGGTCGCAGAATCTCGTCACGGACGTCACGAATGGTCTGAACCTCAGACGCATCAAGCACGTACCAGGTGAACTTGATGACATCCGACCAGTCGGCGCCGAGGTTTCTGATCACGTGATGAAGATTGCTCAACGCCTGCCGCGTCTGGGCCGCCAGGTCGTCGACCCCGACGACGCAGCCCTTGGCGTCGACCGCGACCTGGCCGGAGACGAAGGCGAGCTTGCCGGTGACCGTCACCGCGTGGGCGTAGCCGGGTGTGGTGGGCAGCTCCGGCAGTTCGGTCAGGCGCTCTTGGGCGGGCATGACGTCACAGTACTTCCCGGACTCACCCGAACACGGCTGCCGCGTGCTCGATGAAGGGCGCCTTGCTACACCTGAGGTGGAGCAAGGCGCCCTTCATCGACGTCGAGCGCGGCCTGCACCGGTCCGCTCGAGTTGCGCACGACCAGCCGCACGTGGTGCTCGGCCGGTTCGATCTCCCCGCCCCTGATCAACGTGAACAGGTCCGCGACCGCCCGTTCCCCCTGCTCCTTCGCCGCACCCTCCACAGCGGTCAGCCCGACCACGCGGGTCAGCTCCTGCCCGTCCAGCGACACGATCGACAGCTCGTCCGGCACCGCGCGCCCGTCGCGTTGCATGCGCAGGTAGATGCCGAGCGCCGCCGCGCCGTTCGTGCTGATCACGGCGGTCGGCAGGCGTTCGCCGTCGAGCAGCACGTCGACCACCTGCTCTCCGCCGTCGACGGTCGGCGAGCACCAGACCGTCCACTCCGGACGAACGGTCAGCCCGGCCTCGACGAGGATCTCGTCGTACGACTCGTCCACCCCGTCGGACAGCACCAGCGCCACGTCGCGATGCCCGAGCGCGAGCAGGTGCGCGACCGCGGTCCGCAGGGCGTGCCGGAGGTCGGCGTCGTCGACGGTGATGTGCGGGACCTCCAGCGACTCCAACGCGACCTGTTCGGCCTCGGTCAACGCCATGGACAGCAGCAACACGCCGTCCACCCGGCGGCCCAGCGGCAGCTCGTCGAAGAACTTCTCCCGCGAGGACGCGTCGCCGAGCACGTAGAGCAGCACGTCGTAACCGGCCTGCCGCAACGCACCCTCCGCGCCCGCCAGCACCGGGCTGACCTCGGAGGTCAGCACCGCGATCGCGTATCGGCGCCCACCGGCCAACGACGAGGCGTCGCGCGCGATGGCGTACTTCATCCGCCGTGCGACCTCGCTCACGTGCTGCCGCGTCGCCTCGGACACGCCCGGTTCCCCGCGCAGGGCTCGCGATACCGTCGCAGCGGACACCCCTGCAGCCTTGGCCACATCGGACATGCTGGTCACGGCACCGAGCGTATTGGAGATCCATGAAGCCCGGCGACCTCGCCCCCGACTTCGCCCTGCCCGACCAGGACGGCACCGAGCGCAAGCTCTCCGACCTGCTCGCGAACGGCCCCGTCGTGCTCTTCTTCTACCCCGCCGCGATGACGGCCGGGTGCACCGCGCAGAGCTGCCACTTCCGCGACCTCGCCGCCGAGTTCACCGAGGCGAAGGCGCAGCGCGTCGGGATCTCCACCGACGACGTCGCGAAGCAGAAGCAGTTCGCGGAGCTGAACGACTTCGACTACCCGCTGCTGTCCGACGTCGACGGTGCGGTCGCGGAGCAGTTCGGGGTGAAACGGCGGTTCGGGCCGATCCCGGTCAAGCGGCACACGTTCGTGATCGACACCGACCGCCGGATCATCGAGGTGATCAAGAGCGAGTTCTCGATGAACAGCCACGCCGACAAGGCGCTGGCGGCGCTGCGGAACCGGTGATCGTCAGCACGCCGCAAGGCCCGCCAGCACGAAGTCCGCGATCTCGCCGGCCAGCTGAGCCGGCGGCTTGGCACCGTCCGGCCGGTACCACATGGGCAGCTGGTTCACGACGCCCAACGCGATCCGCACCACGGTGTCCGCGGGCACGAGAGAGCTGAACTCCCCGTCCGCCTGTCCCTTCTCGACCACCGCGAGGAACGTCTCGTGGTAGCGGCGGCGCTCGGCGCGGAACTCGGTCATCCGCTCCTCGCCGAGCCGGTGCAGCTCCCGCACGAACACCGCGGTCTCGTCGACCCGTTCGGCCGTCGAGACGACCAGGGACACGAGGATCTCCCTGACCGTCTCGGCGGCCGGCAGCCCGAGCCCGATGATCCGGTCCATGTCGGCGGACTGGGACGTGATCAGCAGCCGGTAGATCTCGAAGAGCAGGTCGTCCTTCGCGCGGAAGTAGTGGTACAGCGCGCCTTTGGTGACCTCCGCGGCCGTGACGATCTCCTGCACCGAGGTCGCGTCGTAGCCCTGCGACGCGAACAGGCGCACGGCCGCGTCGATGATCTTCTGCTCGGTCGCGGTGGGCACGGCTAGGCCCGCGGTGCCAGTGCGCGCACCTGCGCGATCTGGTCGCCACCGGTCGGGAGCAGCGCGATGATCGGGGTGTCGACACCGGCGGCCTGGTACTCGGCGACGCGCGCACGGCACTCGTCCAGCGAACCGTGCACGATCAGCGCGTCGACCACCTCGTCCGGGATGGCCTTCGACGCGGCCTTGCGGTCGCCGGCGGCCCACGCCTCGTGCATCGGGCGCAGCGCCTCGCCGCGGCCCAGCCAGTCGTGGAACGCGGCGTAGGCGGGCACGGTCAGGTACGTGCTGATCAGCATGCGCCCCAACGCGCGCGCCGCGTCGGCGTCCTCGGTCGGGCACACGAAGATCCGCGCGGCCAGCTCGGAGTCGCCGAGCTCCTCCCGCACCTGCGCCACGTCGGTGGCGGCCAGCCAGTTCGTGATCGCGCCGTCGGCCTCCCGACCGGCCAGCCGCAGCATGTTCGGCCGCAGCGCCGCGAGCATGATCGGCACCTTCTCGGCCGGCGGGCGCTCCAGCTTGAAGCCCGACACCGAGAACGTGTCGTACTCGGCGGTGACCTTCTCCCCTGCCAGCGCGGCCTTGAGGAAGCGCAGGGTGTCGCGGGTGCGCTTGAACGGCTCCTCGAACGGGATCGCGTTCCAGCGCTGCACGATCGCGGGCGACGACGAGCCGATGCCCAGCACGAACCGGCCACCGGTCACCTCGGCGAGCGTCGCCGCGGTCATCGCGAGCGTGGCCGGTCCGCGCGTGTAGACGGGCGCGATCGCCGGACCGAAGCGCAGCTCGGACGACCACTGGGCGGCGAGCGCGAGCGGCGTGAACGCGTCGGTACCGGTCGTCTCGGCCGACCACACGTCCGTGTAGCCGAGCCCGGCGAGCTCGGACACCAGCGCGCGGTGCTCCAGCACCGGCACACCGATCAGCGGCAGCGTGATTCCCCAACGAGCCATGAACGCCTCCAGGTCGCGACTGGGAGACACCCTACCGACCGGTCGGTATGCCCACAACCGCTACCGCTTCCTGGCGAACGTCAGCCCGTCCGCGATCGGCACCAGCACCGACTCGACGCGCGGGTCGTTCAGCACGAACTTGTTGAACGCGTCGATGGCGGCGGCGTTGCCCTCCGGCTGTTCGTCGGCCGCCTCGCCGTAGTAGAGCGTGTTGTCCGCGAGCAGCAGGCCGCCCTGACGCACCCGTGGCACCAGCAGGTCCCAGTAGTGCACGTAGCCGACCTTGTCGGCGTCGATGAACACCAGGTCGATGACCGGTTCGTCCGGCAGTTCGGCGAGCGTCTGCGCGGCCGGGCCGAGCCTCAGGTCGATCCGGTCGCGCACGCCCGCCGCCTGCCACGCCTCCTCGGCGATCCCGGTCCACTCGACGGAGATGTCGCAGGTGATGACCCTGCCGTGCGGGGGAAGTGCCTGCGCGAACGCGAGCGTGGAGTACCCGGTGTACGTGCCGACCTCGACGACGGTCTGCGCGCCGGTGATCCGGACCAGCAGGGACAGCAGGACCGCCTGCTCGTGCGGGATCTGCATCTCGGCCGAGTCGCCGAGCTCCAGCGTCCTCGCGATCAGCTTCTCCTGCACCGCGGTGGGCTGGCCTGCCTGCTTGCGCACGTACTGGTAGATCTGCGGGGTCATGACCACGGTCTTGAAGTCGTTCACGCGCGGCCTTCTCTCATAGTCGGGTGGCGAGCGTCCTGAGTGTGGCGGTGTACTCGGGCCGCAACGGGTGTTTCGCGAGGTCACGACCGATGGCGGACAGGACGGCCGCGCGGTGCGCGCGATAGCGGCTCGCGCACACGTTCTCCCGGCTGACGAGGAAGAACTCGTCGAACCGGTCGCGGTCGGCGTCGGTGGTGGGCACGCGCGTGCGCCCGGACTCGCGCAGCAGCGAGTTGCCGCCCGGCACGAGTCTGCGCATGACCTCCATGTGTGCCAACAGGTTCGCCTTGCTCGCAGAGGAAAGCGGTGCGGCCGCCACGGGCCCCAGTGCGGTACGGGCCCGGCGCAGCAGGCCGGGCAGGGGCTCGTAGTCACGTGCCCACCGCCCGCTGAACGCCGGGTCGAACGCCATCATCATCGGCCGGATGACGTCCTCGTACACCTCACGGGAACAACTGCCCGAATAGGCGAGCATCACCGAGTACGCGTCATATCCAAGCGCAGCGAGGCGGACTAGTTGCGAATCAGGCTCGCGTATCAACCGATCGAGTGAAGCCGAAAGAAACCTCCACACCAGAAATGCGCCGTGATGGCCGAGAAACCACCGGTGGACGGCGCGCTCCACCGGATCCTCGGGAGTGTCGATCACGACCGGAATCTGATAGCAACCGGTGGCGCACGGAACCAATTCCGCCCCCGGCACCGGCAGGCGCAGAACCGGCAGATCGACCCACGTGCGGACCCGGACGGGCGCGCAGACCGGAGCGCTCATCGCCCACCCTCCACTTCGGACGCGACGGTGTCGAGCAGCTCCGCGACCCGGCCGAGGGTCTCCTCCAGCGGCCGGTCCGCCACGATCGGCGGCACCTCCTCGGCGATCCGGTCGAACACCTCCGCGAGCCTCGGTGCCCGCGGGCGGCGTGCCCCGACGTGCACGGCCTGGCGCAACCCGATGGCGAGCGCCGCGTGCAGGTACCGCAGCAGGCCCGCCTGGTCGAGCGCGGTGAACGCGGCCTGGGTGCCGAACGGGACGACGTCCTGGTTGTGCAGGTTCGTCGGCAGGCTCTGCATCGAGGCGGGGACGGCGGCCCTGCGCATCGCGGCGACGGTCGCCGTCGTGCACAGCTGCACGCCCTGCAACGCGTGGTGCCGGCCGGGCGCCGGGCTCAGCATCGGCGGCAGGCCGTTGGCGCGATGCGGGTCGACCAACAGGTCGAGCTGGCGTTCGGCCAGGTTGCCCAGCTGCACCAGCGCGACGTTGAGCTGGTCGGCCGCGAAGGCGCTGGGCTGGCCGAAGAAGTTGCCGCCGTGCACCACCTCCCCGCTCTCCGGGAAGAACAACGGGTTGTCGCTGACGCCGTTGAGGTCGCGGCGCACCACCTCGTCCGCGTGCCGCACGCTCGTGCCGGCCGCGCCGATCAGCTGGGGTGCGCACCGGATGCTGTAGGCCTCCTGCAGCGGGCGTTCACCGGACGGTGTGCTGCCTTCGAGCCAGGTCCTGATGGCGGCGCCGGTGTCCGCGACGTCCGGGTGGCCGAACGCGGCGAGCAGGCCGACCGACGTGAACTCGGTGCCGCAGCCCAGCACGTCGGTCAGCAAGGCGGACAACAGCTCCGCGGTCCGGCGCGCGCGGTTCGCCTGCGCGACAGCGAGTCCGAGTGCTGCGGCGGTCACCGAAATGCCGTTGACCAGCGCGAGCGCGTCCCGCCCGTCCAGCTCCAGCGTCGTGAGCCCGGCGAGGCGCAGCGCGTCCGCCGCGGGCAGGAGCCTGCCCTGGAAAAACGCATTCCCGTTGCCTCGCAACGCATGCGCCACGTACGCGAGCGGCTGGAGATCACCGCTCGCGCCGACCGAGCCGAGCCGCGGCACCGCGGGGGCGAACTCCGTGCCCAGCACGGCGATCAGCGCCGTGACGACCTGCTCCGACACACCGGACCGCCCCTGCGCCAACGAGAACAGCCGCGCCAGCACGGCCGCGCGGGCGACGGCGGGCGGCATCAGCTCACCGTGGCCGACGATGTGGTGGATGATCGTGTTGTCGCTCTGACCGGCGCTGTCCGGGCGGCCCTCGAACTCCACGAGCGGGCCGAAACCCGTTGTGACACCGTAGATCGCGCGACCGGAGCCGCTGACGTCGAGCACGAACTCGCGGCAGCGCGCGACCCGTTCTCTCACCTCGTCCGGCAGCTCGACGTGCAGCGGATCACGCGCGAGCTCGAGGTGCGCGGGTTCGAGTGCCGCGGCCAGGTTGACGGCAGCGGAAGATGTTCCGACAGGCACGACGCCTCCTGTGGACGGATTTTCGGGGAGCCTCTCGCGACGATCCCCGTTGACCTGTCGGCGAGGAAGGGCCTTAACGCTCTACACGAAGAAATACAGGTTCCTCGTTCACGCACGCGGCGGAAGCTGTTGCCGGTTGACAGTGCAGGCGTTCTCACGCGTCGTTCTGCGTGACGAGTCCACCCGACCGGTGATCGAACTCTCCGCTCACGATTCGAGCCAAAAGACCGGCGGACTGCTCCACCGGGGTGAACCTGCCGCTGTCGCGCTGAGATCTCGCCCACCGCGAGATCCGCTGCTGGTCCGGATCATCGGACTCGTGCTCGCAACCGCGGCCCATCAGCCCGATGCCGACCATGCCGGGGTCGTAGCTCAGCACCGCGATCGGCCGTCGTTTCAGCTCCACCGCGAGATTCTCGGTCAGCTTGATCACGGCCGCCTTCGACACGGAGTACGCCGTGACGTAAGGCCATCTGTGCACGCCGGCGTTGCTGACCACGTTGATGATCCGCCCGCTCGTCATCGTGCGAATGGCGGCGTTGGCGGCGAACGCGGTGCCGCGCAGGTTCACCTCGAACGTGCGCCACCACTCGTTCTCGTCGACCTGCCAGGTCGGCCCGACCGGTCCGCCGAGCGCGCCGTTGTTGACCAGCACGTCGACGCCGCCGAGGCTCTCGATGAGCTTGGGCGTCGCGCCGGGGTCGCCGAGGTCCGCGACGTGCGCCTCGACGTCGACCCCCTTGGCCCTGAGCTCACCCTCCGCGGCACCGAGCGCCTCCTCGTCGCGACCGGTGATGACGAGCCGATGCCCTTGCGCGCCAAGGACTTCGCTGAACGCCCGCCCCAGCTCCTTGGCACCGCCGGTGACGAGAACGCGCAGGGCCTTGCCGGAGAACGACGTCGACATCTCTTCCACGAAGCCCAACCTGGCGCACCGCTGGAAAAGGCGCCACCCCCGCCGCCGTCGACTCCCGGCCGTGACGTCGCCTTGCGTCACCACGAAGGCCGTGGGCACCTCACCCGTTCGGGCGCAGTCGTCCGTCCACGAAGGCCGGTCAGAGCGTGACGCCGCGCTCCGCCAGCCAGGGCAGCGGGTTGATCTTCTGCCCGCCGTCGACCCACACCTCGAAGTGCAGGTGCGGCCCGGTCGACTGACCGCGGTTGCCGATCGTCGCGATCTGCTGCCCAGCCTTGACCTTCGCACCCTGCGGCACGTCGATCGTGTTCATGTGCCCGTAGACGGTGATCGTCCCGTCCTCGTGCTGAATCCGGACCCACAACCCGAACCCGGACGCGGGCCCGGCCTCGATCACCGTGCCGTCCATCGCGGCCACGATCGGCGTGCCGATGGCGTTCGCGATGTCGACACCGTTGTGGCTGGTTCCCCAGCGCGCCCCGAAGCCGGACGTGAACGTGCCCTGCGCGGGCCGCACGCACTTCGGCCGGCGGGCCTCCTCCTCGGCCTTGACGCGGGCCTGCTCGGCCTGGATCGCCTCTTGGCGCTTCGCGTAGGCGGTCTCCGCGGACTTGAGCGCCTCGCGGACGGTGAACTGCACCTGGATCTGCTCGGCCTGCAGCAGCTTGCGCGTCTCGGAGGTGGAGTCCACCGAGTGGACCGTGCGGATGCTCTCCGGCTGCTGCTGCCCGGTCATCACCGCCGCGAGATCCTTCGTCGCCGCGACCGGGACGATGCGGTCGACGGGCGTGACCGTGGCCATCGCCTGGGCGAAGCCGGCGCCGGCCAGGGCACCCGCGGCCACCACGGCCGCTACGGCCCTCTTGCGGTCCAGGTCCACTCTGGCCAGGACGTCGACCAGCTGACCCTTCGCTCGATGCCGTGCCAAGACTTGCCTCCATGCACTCGGGGGAGTCCGGTAACCGCTCGTGGCTTCGAGGGCCGGTGGACTGGACCGTTTCGGGGGTGATCCGTGTCCTGGCGGTTATCGAACCGTGACATGCGGCGGAGAACGTAACCTCGCGTCACCGGCCTGGGCAAGCTATGTGGACGTTTGGGTGACGAGGCCCACGATCAGTTACTCAGCGTGGTTGACCGTTCTTGGGGTTGGTCACCGCGCTTTGAACCAATCACCGTCTTGGTGTTTGTACTGGTCAGTCGCTTTATCGAGAAAGATCGACGGCTCGGTTGGTGCCGGGTGGTGGGGGTGGGTGCGTCACCCTGCGTCGAGGGGCGCCTGGACGCTCCTCGAGCCCAAAGCGAAAAGGCCGTCGGACGCGAGACGCGTCCGACGGCCCCTTCGGCCGAACAAGCCCTACTTGTACCGGGCCGCGGCGGGTGGCAGCTGCTCCACCGGCAGGTTCTCGTGGATCACCTTCATCGCGTTGAACCAGGTCGGTGCCGCTACCTGGCCACCGAACACGCCCTGCGAGGCGCCGGGGCAGAAGCGGATCGGGTTCGCGCAGATCACCTCGGGGTGGTTGCCGTCGGCGTAGGTCATGACGGCGCCCGCGTACTGCGGGGTGGCGGCCAGGAAGGCGACCGACTTGTGCTCCTCGGTGGTGCCGGTCTTGGCGATGGTCGGGCGGTTCCAGCCGGAGGCGCTCGCGGCGGCCGCGGCGGTGCCGCCGTTGACGATGTCGTGCGACATGCCCTGGGCGAGGGAGTTGGCCAGGTCGGTGTTCACGGCCTGCTCGCAGGGCTTTTCCTTCAGCGGGATTTCCTTGCCGTAGCGGTCGAGGACCTTCTCCACCGGGGTCGGCGGGCACCAGGTGCCGCCGGAGACGATGGTGGCGGCGACGTTGGCCAGTTCCAGGACGCTGGTGGCGCCGGGGCCGAGGGTGAAGGAGCCCGCGTTGTTCTGCTTCGTCCAGTCGCCCTGGGACGGACCGTTGGACTTGTCCTCCTTGAGCGGCTCACCGTTGCGGTTGACGCCCTGGAGGGTTTCACGCATGCCCATGCGGTAGGCCATGTCCACGACCTTGTCGAGGCCGGTCTTCTCCTCCAGGATCACGAAGCCCGTGTTCGGGGAGGTCGCGAGGGCCTGGGTCAGCGACATCTTGTCGGCGTACTTGCCCGCGTTCTCGATCTTCCAGGGCGAGCCGCCGTTCGGGTAGACCTTGGAGTAGTAGGTCGCGGGGACCGACATCTCCTTGTCGATGCCGATGACGCCGTTCTCGAGCGCGGCGGCGGCGGTGAAGATCTTGTTGACCGAGCCGGGACCGAACGGGAGGACCTCGGCCGGCACCGGGCGGGCCACCTGGCCGAGCTCGGCGTTGTTGCCGTAGTCGCGTGAAGCGACGAGGGCGCGCACCTTGTGCTTGTCCTTGCCGGGCTGGACGACCGACATGACGTTCGAGATGCCGTTCAGGGTCTTGGGCACCTGCTGCTCGGCCGCCTGCTTCGCCGCCTTGGTGGCGTTCGGGTCCATCGTGGTGCGGATGGTGAGGCCGCCGCGCTGCAGCTGCTTGTTCGTGATGCCCGCCTCGCGCAGGTAGTCGAGCAGGTAGGAGCAGAAGAAGCCGTAGATCGGGCCGTCACCGGCGCCGACACAGCCCTTCGGGAGGATCTTCAGGTCGTCGACCACGCCCAGCGGAGCGGCCTTGAACTCGTCGGCCTTCTTCTGGGCCTCGGCCTGGTCGGTGCCGAACGCGCCGTTCTCGCGCATCTTGTCGATGACGATGTTGCGGCGCTCCAGCGCCTTGTCCGGGGACGAACCGGGGTTGAGCGACGACGGGCGGTTCGCGATCGCGGCCAGCAGCGCGGCCTGCGGAACGGTCAGCTTGTCGGCCGTCGTGTTGAAGTAGGCCTTGGCGGCGGCACCGACGCCGTAGGTCTGGTTGCCCAGCGGCACGATGTTCAGGTAGCCGGCGAGGATCTCGTCCTTCGACATCTGCTGTTCGAGCTGCAACGCGATGCGGGCCTCGCGGAGCTTGCGGCCGACGGTCGCCTCGGTGGCCTTCTCCCAGGCCTCCTGCTCGTTGTCGGCGCCGAGCACGAACGCCATGTAGTTCTTCACGTACTGCTGGGTCAGCGTCGAGGCGCCCTGCGACGCCCCACCGTCCACACCGGCCTTCGCGGCGGCACGGGCGATGCCCTGCCAGTCGACGCCGCGGTGGGAGTAGAACCGCTTGTCCTCGATCGCGAGGATGGCGAGCTTCATGGTGTCCGCGATGTCGCTGGACGCCAGCGGGATCCGGTACTGGTCGTACAGGTAGGCGATCGGGGCGCCGTTCATGTCCTCGATGGTCGTGACGAGCGGCAGCTCCGCCTTCGCGAGATCACCGGACGTCTTGTCGACCTCGTCGGCCGCGCGGTTGGACGCGAGCCCGAGACCTCCGACGAACGGGAACACCATCGCGGCGAGGAGCACACCCGCCGTCAGGCACAACCCCAGCAACTTGACCAAGCCTGACGCGCGTGCGGCGAACAACCCGCAACTCCTTCCGAACTCCACCCCAGAGATCCCTACGTATTAAGTCGCGCGGGAGGCCCGTGAGGTTGCGTCCGCTGATCGACTGATTCCAACCTACCGGAGCAACCGCAGGCCGATCGTCGGGCTGGCCCTCCGCACCTCCACTCCCGCGTGGTCGGGCAGCAGGTCGTCGAGGAACCCGTACCGCGTCAGCTCCTCGTCCGGCCTCCTGCTCACCGTCCGCCACCAGACCGCGATGTCGCCCCAGCCGGGGGCCGACAGCGACCCGCCGAAATGCTGCACGGACAGCGCGGCGCACAGGTTCGCGAACCGCACCCGGTGCTCCAGCGGCCACCCGGCCAGAGTGCCCATCACGAACCCGGCGCCAAACACGTCACCGGCCCCGGTCGCGTCGAGCTGCGCGACGTTGAGCCCCGGCACGTCCACGCACTCGCCGGTAGCGCTGTCGACCGCCACCGCACCGCCTCCCCCACGTGTGACGACCACCACCGGCACGTGCTCGGCGAGCTTGCGCGCCGCGGCCTCCGGCGAGTCGGTGCGCGTGTAGCCCTGCGCCTCCACGTGGTTGGGCAGGAACACGTCGTACCCCTCAAGACGCCGCAGCAGCTCCGGCGACCACGCCCCGGTGCGGTCCCAGCCGATGTCGGCGAACAGCAGCGCGCCGTTCTCCTTCGCCGTGCGCACCCACTGCTCGTCCTCCGCCTGGATGTGCACGAAGCACGCGCGCGTCGACGGCGGCGGGCAGAACAGATCGTCGGCGACAACCGGTGCCTTGTGCCCGTGCGTGACCATGGACCGGTCTCGCTCCATCGCCATGGACACCGTCACCGGCGAGTGCCACCCGTAGAACCGGCGGCAGTACGAGAGGTCGACGCCCTCCTGGTCGGCCAGCACGTCCCAGCAGAAGTCGCCGTACGCGTCCTCGCCGAACGCCGCCGCCAGCGCGGTCTTGAGCTCCAGCCGGCGCAGCGCCACCGCGAGGTTCGCGATGCCGCCCGGACACGACCCGAGACCCTCCGCCCACACCTCTGTCCCCGCGGCCGGTGGGCGGGGCAGGCCGGTGAAGATGATGTCGAGGAACACCGTGCCGGTGAGCAGCACGTCGTAGTCCGGATCAGCCATGCACAAACCATGCCATCCGGCACCGACAACCATGCGCTAGAAACGACGTCCATGGGGGTTCCGCTCAGGAAGAACGTTCAGTTCCAGCTGCTGTGGTTCGGCGGCGCCGTCTCGCAGCTGGGCACGCAGCTCACCACGTACGCCATGCCGCTGCTGATCTTCGCGGTCACGGGGTCGTTCTTCTGGGCGGGCGTGATCGCGGGCGTGCGGGCGACCACGCTGCTCCTCGCCCAGATGCCCGCGGGCGTGTGGGTGGACCGCTGGGACCGCGGCAAGGTCCTGGTCTGGAGCCAGACCACGCAGGCCGCGGCCGTCGCGGCGATGGCGGCCAACGTCGTCACCGGCCTCGACTCGATCCCGCTGTTCCTCGCGCTGGCCGCGGTGGACGGCGTCTGCACCGCGTTCGCCGGCCCCGCCCGCTCCACCGCGGTCAAGGCGGTGGTGCCGCCGGAGCAGCTCAGGACCGCCTTCGCGCAGGAGGAGGCGCGCGGCCACGTCGCCTGGCTCGCCGGTCCGTCGCTCGGCGCGCTGCTCTACGGGTTCGGCCGCGCGGTCCCGTTCGTCGCGGACGCGGTGTCGTTCCTCGTCGCCGCGGTCTGCGCCTGGTTCGCCGAGATCCCCGCGCGCACCGAGCAGCGACCGCGCCGGCGCATGCGCCAGGACCTGCGGGAAGCCTGGGGCTGGCTGTGGCACCAGCGCGGGATGCGCAACGTCGTCGCGATCTTCCTGACCCTCAACCTGCTCGGGGTGGCCTCGATGATCCCGGTCGTCGCGCTGGTCAAGGAACGCGGCGGTCCCGACTGGCTCGTCGGCCTGGTGCTGACCGGCGTCGGTGTCGGCGGTGTGCTCGGAGCGCTGATCTCGCCCAAGGTGACCGCCCGCCACGACCGGATCGTCGTCGCGGTGCTCGTCGTCTTCGGTGTGTGCAACCTGGCGATGGCGCTGCCGTTCGGCGCGTGGTGGCCGTTCGTGCCGTTGATGGTCACCGCGGTCGCGACACCGTTGCTCAACGTCTCGGTGAGCGCGGTCTTCACGGCGATGGTGCCCGACGACCTCATGGGACGGATGGACGCGATCCTGACGGTTGCCTCACGCGCGCTCACTCCGCTCGCCCCGGTGCTCGGCGCGTTCGCCGCTGACGTCGTCGGCGGCGCGGTCGCGCTGATGACGTTCGGCGCGTTGATCCTGCTGACCGCCCTGGTCGCGGCCTTCACCGACCTCAGGACTCCGCAGCGACTCTCCTGAGGTGCTCAACGGACCCCTGACCTGCCGGGCAGCTACGTGGATGAAGGGCGCCTTCATCCACACCAGGTGGAGGAAGGCGCCCTTCATCCACCTCACAGACCGCGAACTGCGACACGACTTCCGGCTGTCTAGCCCTCCTCGGCGATCATCTCCCGCATCCGCGTGAGCGCGCGGTGCTGCGCCACCCGCACGGCACCCGGCGTCGACTCCACCGCCAGCGCCACCTCCTCCGCCGACAGGCCCACCGCCACCCGCAGCACGAGGATCTCGCGCTGGCGTGACGGCAGCTTGTGCAGCAGGCGGGTGACCTGGGCCATCATCTCGCCGTTGACCGCGTGCTGCTCCGGCCCGTCCTCCAGGGAGGGGCAGTCGGGCAGCTCCGGCACCACCTCGGCGCGGTTGCGGACGGCGCGGCGGCGGGCGTCGGCGACCTTGTGCGCGGCGATGCCGTACACGAAGGCCAGGAACGAGCCCGGTTCGTAGCGGTACTTGGACAGCGCGCCGAGAACCGCCACGCAGACCTCCTGCGCGATGTCCTCGGCCGAGACCAGGGTGCGCTCGCGGCCGCCGACGCGTGCGCGGCAGTAGCGCACGATCAACGGCTGGATCCGGCCGAGCAGGTGCTCGACCGCGCGTCTGTCTCCCGACAGAGCGGCGTCGACGAGGTCGTTGAACTCGGCTTCGGCGAGCCACTGGTTGGAGACCGGTGCCTGGCGCACCCGCCGGCGCATGGGCACCGTTGGCTGGTTCCAGGTCTCCGCTGTCATCACTGCAGCGAGGCCGGCACCGTCATCGGTCCGCACGGCTGTGGGTTGGACCATCCCGGCGACCCTCCTCTACAGCGACACTAGGGGCTTCACTGAAGAAGAGAACGCAGCGAGCCGATTGATACCGCCTGCTGCAAAGCTGACCACGAAGTCCAGCCGGGTGGGGAAAGCAGCACCCAATTGGGGCAGAAGGTGGTCCTAACGGCCCAGTCTTTCGACCATGGCGAACTGCTGGACGCCCAGGTAGCCGACGCGGAAACCCGCCTCCGAGTAGGCCAGGTAGAACTCCCACATCCGGCGGAACGTGTCGTCGAAGCCGAGCTGCCTCACCTCGTCCCATCGGGTGAGGAACGTGTCGCGCCACCGCCTCAGCGTCTCGGCGTAGTCGTGCCCGAACGAGCGGGTCTCGGCGATCCGCAGCCGGGTGTGGTCGCGCACGGACTCCTCGATCGAGCGCACCGACGGGATGAGGCCGCCGGGGAAGATGTACTTGTGGATCCAGGTGTAGCTGGCCCTGCTCGCGATCATGCGGTCGTGCGGCATGGTGATCGCCTGCAGCCCCACCCGGCCGCCGGGAGCGAGCACCCGGTCGAGCATCGAGAAGTACTCGGGCCAGTATTCGGCACCCACTGCCTCGATCATCTCGACGCTGACGACGGCGTCGTACTGACCGTGCTCCTCTCGGTAGTCCCGCAGCTGCACCGTCACCCGATCGTGGAGGCCCGCGTCCCTCACCCGGTCCAGTGCCAGCTTCCGCTGTTCCGCGGAGATGGTCAGTGACGTGACCGTCGCACCCCGCTCGGCCGCCCGGATGGCCAGCGCGCCCCACCCGGTCCCGATCTCCAGCACCCGCGATCCGGCGCGCACGCCCGCGTAGTCGAGCACGCCGTCGATCTTGCGGAGCTGGGCCGTGCGCAGGTCGACGTCGGAGTTCTCGAACAACGCCGACGAGTACGTCATCGTCTCGTCCAGGAACGCCGCGAACAGCTCGTTGGACAGGTCGTAGTGCCGGTGGACGTTCTGCCGCGAGCCCGCCACGTCGTTGGTGTCGGACGAGGGGTGGCCCCGCTCCGCCCACCGCCGCAGCCGCTGCAGACCGGGCGGGATCAGCGTGGTGAGCCGGGCCGCGAACGCCGACAGCACGTCCGCGAGCTCGTCGGACGCCCAGTCGCCCACCATGTACGCCTCGCCGAAGCCGATCTTGGCGTCGGCGCCGAGCCGGTGGAAGAACTCGGCGGGCCGCACCAGCCGCATGACCGGTCCGCCGGCGCCCCAGGTGCGACCGTCCGGCAGCTGGACGCTCACCGGCAGCGTGCGCACGGCGTTGCGGAACAGCGACTCGGCGATCCGGGCGCGCAGGGGCGATCGCGGCGCGGTGAACAGGCCGGGCCAGATGCCCTGGTTCGGCCGGGGCAACGACAGCGTGCTCATCTACTCACTCCTGGGGACGATCGGCAGACGCCTGAGGTACAGGGCGATGCCATGGCGGCGGATCAGCGCGGACACGCGCTGGGGCATCAGCGGCCGCTTGAGGAGCAGGCGCAGCCCCGTGCTGCGCGTGCCCTTCATCGTGGCGCTGAAGGTCGTCTTCCCGTTCTGCCGCAACGCGATGGTCACCGACAGCCGGCTTCCCGGTTTCGGCAGCTTCATCACGTAGTGGCCGTCGACCTGCAGGAACGGGGAGACGTAGAACTCCTTGCCGACCGACGCCCGGCCCTGGTCGTCGGTCCGCAGCAAATAGCAGTGCCGCCCGCCGTAGGTGTTGTGCACCTCCGCGACCACACACACGAGCGCTCCGGACGCGTCGTGGCACCAGTACACGGACAGCGGGTTGAAGACGTGGCCGAGCACGCGGGCGTTGGCGAGCATCAGGACCTGTCCGCCGCCGAGCTCGATCCCGTGACCGGCCAGCCACTCGTCGAGGTTCTCCCGGATGCTCTTCACGGGCGAACCGAGGTGGTCGCGGGCCTCGAAGCGCGCGAACGTCCGAGCCCACCAGGGCAGGCGCGGCAGCTCGTCGAGGTCGACGAGCCACATGTACGCGCGGTGGCTGAACGTCCGCTCGATCAGCTCACGACGTGTGTGCGTGATGAGGACGTCGTAGATCACCAGTCGACCCCGAAGTGCCGGGCCGCGCGCACCCCCGACGCGCAGCCGTCCTCGTGGAAGCCCCACCCGTGGTACGCGCCGGCGTACGCGGTGGTGCCACTGTTGATCTCAGCCAGACGTCGTTGGGCCGCAACGGATTCCGGCGTGTAGATCGGGTGCTCGTAGGTCATCCGCGCGAGCACCCGGTCCGGGTTCACGTCGTGCGGGTTCAGCGTCACCACGAAGTCGCGCCGGTCGTCGAGCCGCATCAGCCGGTTCATGTGGTAGCTGACGAGCACCTGGTCGCCGGCCTCGACGCACGCCCGCTTGTAGAGGTTCCACGACGCCTTCGCCCCGCTCGTGCGCGGCAGGATCGAGGCGTCGGTGTGCAGCCACGTCTCGTTGCGCGAGTACTGGAACGCGCCCAGCACCTCCTTCTCCTCGCGCGTCGGGTCGGCGAGCAGGCCGAGCGCCTGGTCGGGGTGCGTGGCGATGACGACGTGGTCCGCGGTGTGCAGCACGTTGTCGTCGTCGCGGATCTCCACGCCGTCGGCGGTGCGGGTCACCGCCCGGATCGGGGTGCTCACGTGGACGGCGTGCAGCCCCTTCACCGCACGCTCGACGTACGTGCGGGAGCCGCCGACGACGGTCTTCCACTGCGGCGTGCCACCGATCGACAGCATGCCGTGGTTGCCGAGGAACTCGAACAGGTACCACGCCGGGTACTTCATGCTCAGCGCCGCACCGGCCGACCACACCGCGCTGACCAGCGGCACGATGAAGTGGTCGACGAAGTACCGCGAGTAGCCGCCGATCGCGAGGAACGCGCCGAGCGTGACGTCGTGCGCCTCGGCGTGGTCGAGCACCCGCTGGGCGTGCCGGTAGAACCGCGTGACCTCGGCGAGCATCCGGACGAAACGCACGTTGATCAGGTTGTCCGGCCGCGCGAACAACCCCGGCAGCTTCTTCGCGCCCGCGTACTCCAGCCCGCAGCCGTCGCACCGCACGCTCATCGACATCTCGGAGTCCTGGGTGGACACCCGCAGCTCGTGGAAGAGCCGGATCAGGTTCGGGTACGTCCGTTCGTTGTGGACGATGAACCCGCTGTCGACGGCCACCCCGCCGACGTCGTGCGTGTGCGCGTGCCCGCCGAGCCGGCTGTCTGCCTCGAACAACGTGACGTTGTGCTTGCGTTGCAGCACATAGGCGGCGGTGAGCCCGGCAACCCCCGCTCCGATGACGGCGACCTCACCCACGCGAACCTCCCAAAGGCACGTCGAGGCCTCGCGGCGAGGCCTCCCGCATGGCATTCGCGATGTCCGGTGCCACCGGTTCGAGCCCGAGCTCACCGTGCACGAAGTCGACGACGAGCCTGGTCCAGTCCCGCGCCCGCCTGAGCATCGCGTGGCCGTCGCCCTCGACGGTGAACCGCGCGACCCGGTCGGTGACGGTCTTGGCCTGCCGGGCGAACCACAGCGATTTGGCGGGGTCCGTCATCCGCTCCTGGTCGCCGTGCGCGATCAGCAACGACTTGCCGGCGAGCTGCCGGAACGGCTCCCCCGGCTCGATCCACGGCGCCAGCGCGCACACGGCCCGCACGCTCGGATGCCCGGCGACGCGCAGCGCGGTCCGGCCGCCCATCGAGTGCCCGACGAGCACGACCGGCTTGCCCGGATGCAGCTCGGTGATCCTGCGCAGCGCCCACTCGGCGTCCTTGACGGGGTCGAGGCTCGGCGCGTTCCAGCCCCTCTTGCGATACCGCAGCACCCAGACCTCGACACCGGGCGCGCGCAGCGCTCTGGCCAGCGGCACCATCCTCAGGTAGGCGAGGTTGTGCCGCCGGACGGGTTCCTGGCCGTGTTCGCGGCCGCCGTGGAGCACGAGCACAACGGCGTTCGTACCTGTCGGTGATGTCAGCACGTCGACATGCGGATGCACGCCCGATGTTCGGGCGGCCACGTCTTTCGGCTCGAACCTTGAGAGCCAGGTCACACCGGTACTGTTCGAACCTGTGATCGACCACATCGGCATCGAGACCGAGGCAGGCACCTTCGACGCCATCGCGTCCGGCCCCGAGGACGGCCGCCCGGTCCTGCTGCTGCACGGCTTCCCCGAGGCCGCCATCGAGTGGGAGCACCAGGTCGCGGTGCTGGGCGCGAACGGGTTCCGCGCGGTCGCCCCCGACCAGCGCGGCTACTCCCCCGGCGTGCGCCCCGAGAACGCGGCCGAGTACACCGTCACGCACCTGGTCGGTGACGTGATCGCCATGGCCGACGCGCTGGGCTGGGGCACGTTCGACCTGGTCGGCCACGACTGGGGTGGCGCGGTCGCGTGGTGGACGGCGATCGACCACCCCGACCGCCTGCGCACGCTTTCGGTGTTCTCGACGCCGCACCCCGGCGCGCTCAAGGTCGCGTTGCAGACCGACGAGGACCAGCGGCTGCGGTCGCAGTACATGCTGGACTGGCGCGAGCGCAGCACCGAGCGGCGGATGCTGGAGAACAACGCCCAGGCGCTCAAGCAGATGTTCGACTGGAAGATCCGGCCCTCGCACCTCGACGAGTACCTGCAGCGACTGGCCGAACCGGGCGCGCTCACCGCCGCGCTCAACTGGTACCGGGCGGGCAAGCCGCACGGCGCGGCCGGCAAGGTCGACGTCAAAACGATGTACGTGTGGAGCACCGAGGACGTCGCGTTCGGGTCGGTGGCCGCGTTCGAGACCGAGAAGTGGTGCACCGGCGGGTACCGGTTCGAGATGGTCGAGGACGTCAGTCATTGGATCCCTGAGGAGATCCCGGAGGCCGCTTCCTCGATGCTTCTGGAACATCTGACCTAGACATCGGAGCTTTACCCCTGGTAGGTCTGTGCGTACCGCCGCCAAGGCATCCCCTTGGAGGGAACACGCATGACCACGTCCAGGCGTGACTTCGTCAAGCTCAGCGCACTAGCCGGCGGTCTCGCTCTCGGAACGGGCACCGCCTCGGCGAAGGAGTGCGCCGACTGGTCCGTCGAGGTCGTCGAGTCGACGATGCGGCAGTACACGCCGGAGACACTCGGCGGCTGGGGCTACACCCGCGGCCTGTACCTGTGGGGCCAGTGGCTCGTCTTCCAGCGCACGAAGAACAAGAAGTACTTCGACTTCATCAAGGCGTGGGTCGACCGGTTCGTCGGACCGGACGGCAGGATGAACCGCACCTTCACCAACCTGGACTCGATGCGCGCGGGCCAGCTGCTGCCGTTGCTGTACAACGCGACCGGCGACGTGCGGTACCGCACCGCCTCGACGCAGATCCGCGAGCGCCTCAACACCTACGCCCGCACCAAGGAGGGCGGCTTCTGGCACGCCGAGGGCGGCACCCGCGACTGGCAGAACTGGTCGGACGGCGTCTACATGGTCGTGCCGTTCATCATGCGGCACGGCTACACGTTCGCCGAGAAGGAGTGGGCGACCGCGGAGGCCGTGAAGCAGCTCCTCGTCTACGCGAAGAACCTGCAGCACGCGAGCGGCCTGTTCCACCACGCCTACGACGAGTCGCGCACGGTCAGCTGGGCCGACCCGGTCACCGGGGTGTCGCCGGAGTTCTGGGGCCGCGCGATGGGCTGGTACGCGATCACCGTGTGCGACGTGCTGGAGGACCTGCCGCGCACGCACCCCGACCGGCCGAAGCTGATCTCGATCCTGGGCAGGCTGATCGCGGCGCTCGCGAAGTACCAGGACCGCGAGACGGGACGCTGGTTCCAGGTCGTGGACAAGGGCTCCAACCCGCAGAACTGGACCGAGACGTCGTGCTCGTCCATGTACACGATGGCCATCTCACGCGCCGTGGAACGTGGTTACGTGTCACGCAAGTACGACGTTGTGGTCTGGCGTGGTTATCGCGGCGTGCTGGACCGGCTGACGGTCAACGCGGCCGGCAACACCGAGATCTCCGAGATCTGCATCGGCACGAACGTCGGCGACCTGCCGTTCTACCTGGCACGACCGCGGGCGGTGAACGACCTGCACGGCGTCGGCGCGTTCCTGATCATGAACGAGCAGCTCCAGAGGCGGTAGGTTCGCGGGTATGCGCGTGGCCGGCCTCCTGCTAGCTGCGGGGGCCGGCCGCCGGTTCGGCACCCCGAAAGCCCTCGTTGCGTTGAACGGCAAGCTGTTCGTCGACTCGGCGGCCGAGCTGCTCAGGGCAGCCGGGTGCGAGCCGGTCGTGGTCGTCCTCGGTGCCGAGGCGGACGAGGTGCGGGCGAAGGCCTCTTTGGACGGCGTGACCGTCGTCGACAACCCGCACTGGGAAACGGGGATGGGCTCGTCGCTGCGCACGGGCCTGCACGCGATCGGCCTCGCCGACGCCGTCGTGGTGCTCCCCGTGGACACGCCCGGCGTCACCGTCGCCGCCCTGCACCGCCTGATGAACCTCGCCGAGCCGGAAGCGCTGGCCCGCGCGGTGTACCACGGTGAGATCGGGCACCCGGTCCTGATCGGCTCCGACCACTTCGCGGGCGTGATGGCCTCGGCAGCGGGCGACCAGGGCGCGCGCGACTACCTCAAGGCCAACACCGTCCGCCACGTCGAATGCGCTGACGTGGCGGACGGTGCGGACGTCGACCGGCCGGAGGACCTCAGGCCCGGGAACTGAGGCCCGAACGCGATGTGCCGGGTGCTCGATGAAGGGCTCCTTCATCCACCTCAGGTGCAGGAAGGAGCCCTTCATCGAGCCCCCAAA
>NZ_JBEXJN010000080.1:0-32614 GCF_040609115.1 Lentzea sp. NPDC004782 | reverse complement strand
CATTCGTCCACCTGAGGTGGACGAATGCGCCGTTCATCGAGCAACCGGCACCCGCGGCGGCCCACGCGTTCTTCGGTCAGCACCTGCGTTGACGAATTGCCGCGAAACCGGCACGAGGGCGACGTCGCCGCCGCTATCCTCCCGCCCGGACGCGCCGAGGAGCGGAGGAGCCATCAGCGGGTTGAGCGTGCGGTTGCTGGGACCGCTGGAGGTCTGGCGGGACGACCGCCGGGAGAGCCTCGGCGGCGTCAAGCAGCGGACGCTGCTGGCGCACCTCGCGTTGCACGCGAACACCGGTGTCTCACTCGACCAGCTCGTCGACGTGCTGTGGCCGGTGTCGCGGCCGCGGTCGGTGGTGTCGAACGTCCGGACGTACGTCTGGCAGTTGCGGCAGCTGCTCGACGACCGCCTGCGCACGCACGGCACCGGCTACCTGCTGGCGGTCGAGCCGCACGAAGTCGACGCGTTGCTGTTCGAAAGCCTGGTGGCGCAGGCGCGCCGCCGCCCCGACACCGCGCTGGAGTCGTTGCGGCAGGCGGAATCCCTCTGGCGCGGCCGCCCGCTCGAAGACCTGCCGGACCACGACGCCTGGACGCCCGCGCTCGCCCGGCTCGACGAGGCGAGGCTCGCGGCGACCGAGCAGCGGCTCGCGTTGCAGGTGGCGCTGGGTGAGGGTGCGGCGGCGATTCCGGAGCTGCGGGCGTTGCTGGTGGAACATCCGTACCGCGAGAGTGTGTGCGGTCAGCTCGTGGTCGCGCTGCAACGGGACAACCGGCGTGCCGAGGCGTTGCAGGTCTACGCGGACATGCGCGAACGGCTCGCCGACGAGCTCGGGCTGGAGCCGGGACCGGCGTTGCGCGAAGCCCAGCTGGCGGTGCTGCGGGACGAGCCGTTCGCCCCGCCGATCCGGCAGCTGCCGCCGTCGGTGTCGGATTTCTGCGGCCGGGCCACCGAAACCGAGGCGCTGGCCGCGGCGTTGCGGCGTGGTTCGGTGTCGGCACCGGTCGCCGGGGTGACCGGGCCGCCCGGCGTCGGCAAGTCGACGCTCGCGATCCGGGTGGCGCACCTGGTCAGCGACCACTTCCCGGACGGCCAGCTGTACGTCGACCTCGCGGGCACGTCCGAACAGCCGCGCGAGGCCGGCGAGGTGCTCACGGAGCTGTTGCACGCCTTGGGCATCACCGGTGCCGGACTGCCCTCGCAGGTCACCGCCCGTGCCGCGCTCTACCGGTCGCAGCTCGCGGGCCGGCGGGTGCTGGTGGTGCTCGACGACGCCGCCTCGGTGAGCCAGATCGTGCCGCTGCTGCCCGCCGAGGCCGGGTGCGCGGTGCTGGTCACCAGCAGGCGCAGGCTGCCCGAGCTGCCCGGCGCGGTGCAGGTGGAGCTCCCGCCGTTCGAACCCGGTGAGGCCGCCGCGCTGCTCGCGGGCATCGCCGGTGAGGACCGGGTCAGCGCCCAGCCCGCCGAGGCCGCGGCCATCGCCCGCGCGTGCGGGCATCTTCCGCTGGCGATCCGGGTGGCGGGCGCGCGGCTGGCCGGGCGCAGCGGGTGGTCGATGCAGGTGCTGCGGGAACGGCTGGTCGACGAGTCGACGCGGTTGCGGGAGCTCAGCTCCGGTGAGCTGGCGGTGCGGGCGAGCTTCGACCTGAGCGTCCGGCAGCTGCCCGACCGCGAGTTCCGGGCGTTCGTGCGGCTGGCGTTGCTGGGAGCGCAGGACTTCCCCGGCTGGGTGGTCGAGCCGCTGCTCGCCGAGCCGGGTACCGAGCACCTGGTGGACGGGCTGGTCGACGCGAACCTGCTGGAGTCGTGCGGTGCCGACGGGATCGGCCAGCCGCGCTACCGGTTGCACGACCTGTTGCGGTGCCACGCGCTGGAGCTGGCCGAAGCGTTGCCGGACCGGCGGGAAACGCTGGAACGCACGTTGCGCGTCTGGCTGTGGCTCGCGGTCACGGCCGCGCGCCGGTTGCCGGTCACGTTCGGCACGACCATCGCCGAGGTGGACCGGGTGGAGGCGCCGGAACACCTGCTGGCCGACCCGGTGGCGTGGTTCGAGGCGGAACGGCGGACGTTGTGCGGCGCGGTCGACCTCGCCGCGGCCGCCGGGCTCGACGAGGTGGCGTGGCAGCTCGCCGCGGCCTGCGTGCCGTTCTTCGACCTGCACAGCCACTACGAGGACTGGGGCCGCACGCACGCACGGGCGTTGCAGAGCGTCCGGGCGGCGGGCAACAGGGCGGGCGAGGCGGCGTTGCTGCGCGGCATCGCCCAGGTGCACATCTACCGCGACGAGTTCACCGAAGCTGAACGCGAACTGCTTGCGGCGCAAGAGCTCCACCGGACCGCCGGCGACGAGCGCGGGCAGGGTACGGCGATCGCGGGCATCGGTGTGGTGTACCGGCTGCGCGCCGAGTACGAACGCTCGATGGCCTGCTACACCGAGGCGTTGCGCCTGCTGGAGGCCGCGGGCGACCTGCACTCCGTGGCGCACGTGCGGGCGTCGATCGGCGCGGTTCACGGCGCACTCGGCGCGCTGGAGGAGGCCCGCGCCTGGCTCACCGGTGCCCGGCAGCTGGCCGCCGATCTCGGTGACGCGCACCGCGAAGCGCTCGTGCTGGTGCGGCTGGCGGCGCTGTACCGCAGCACCGGCGAGCACGCTGAGGAGCTGGTCAGCGCGCGGCGGGCCGTGTCGATCCTGATGGACCTCACCGACGAGCGGTGCACGGCGTTCGCACAGGTCGAGCTGGCCGAGGCGTTGCTGTCGAACGGCCACCCGCGGGCGGCGCACGACCTGGTGTGCCAGGCGCTGGAAACCTACCGCCGCACAGGAAACCGGGAAGGCGAACCCGCCGCGCTGCGCACACTGGCGCGCGCGGCGGATGCACTGCCTCAGTTGCTGTTGCCGGGCTTCCAGCCGAGGTAGTTGCGGAAGTAGCCGACCGAGCTGCCGTGGCCGATCTTGCCACCCACGCTGGTCGACCAGAACCCGCCCGCACCGTCCGCGATGCCCACGTGGCCGTTCGAGCTGGTGTTCCAGAACACGAACGCGCCCTTGGGCGGCGTGCCGGTGGTGTGGCGGGCACCGTCGGACGACCGCCAGTGCTCGATGGCCGAGGCGTGGTGGGTCGTGCGGTCCCACGCCAGGCGCACCGCGCGCTCGCAGTAGCCCTCGTACGCGGTGCTGCCGCGGCGGTCCGACATCCACTTGATCGCGCCGGCCGCGGTCTGCTGGATCGCGACGTCGCCGGCCGGCGTGGTGGCGGTGTCGTCGAGCCACGGCTGCGCGATCTCGACGTCCGGGCTGAACACTTCGCCGGTGGCCGCGCCGGCCGGAGCGGCGGTGCTGATGAGCGCCGCGCCCAGCAGGCCGACGACGGCACCCGTCACTTTGGTGAACCGCATGAACATCCCCTTTTCCCTGACTGCACTGCTCCCGCAGCCTTTCGGGGGGACATCCACGGCCGATACACCGCCGATACAACTCAGCGGAACACGACCGTGCCGTTGCCGTTGGGCAGCACGCGGTGCTCACAATGCCAGCGCACCGCGCGGGACAGGGCCAGCGCCTCGGCGTCCCGGCCCACCGCGGTGAGCGAGCGCGGGTCGAAGGAGTGGTCGACCCGCAGCACCTCCTGCTCGATGATCGGGCCCTCGTCGAGGTCGGGCGTCACGTAGTGGGCCGTCGCGCCCACGTACTTCACGCCGCGGTCGTAGGCCTGGTGGTACGGCTTGGCACCCTTGAAACCGGGCAGGAACGAGTGGTGGATGTTGATCACCCGGCCGGACAGCTTCTCGCACAGGTCGTTGGAGAGCACCTGCATGTAACGCGCCAGCACCACCAGGTCGGCCTGGTACTCCTCGACGAGCTCCAGCAGGCGCTGCTCGGCGAGGTGCTTGGTGTCGGCGGTGTTCGGCACGTGCACGAAGTCGAGCCCGGCCGCCTCCGCCATCGGGCGCAGGTCCTCGTGGTTCGACACGACCGCCGCGATCTCGCCGCCGAGGTTGCCCGCGCGCCAGCGGAACAGCAGGTCGTTCAGGCAGTGCCCGGCCTTCGACACCATCACGAGGATGCGCGGCGCGCGCTCGTCCCACAGGTCGAAGCTCATCTCGAACTGGTTCGCGACCGCGGCGAACGCCGTGGCGAGTTCGTCGACGCCGGCCGACTCGCACGTGAAAGCAGTGCGCAGGAACAGTTTGCTGCGGACGTCGTCGTCGAACTGCTGGTGTTCCACGATGTCGCAGCCGTGGTCGACGAGGAACGACGTCACGGCGTGGACGATGCCCGCCCGCTCGGGGCAGCTCAGCGTCAGGGTGAAGTGCCGGCTCATGACGCCACCCCGTACTCGACGCACGCGTCGCTCAGCCAGGCCGCGAGGTACTCGGCGAACGACGACCGGACCAGCAGCGTCACGTCGTCGTCGTGCACCTGCAGGATGATTCCCGTCCTGGCGAGCAGCGTCTGCACGCAAGTGCCGGTGGGAGCCGAAGACGGGTGCAGGTCCACGGCACATCCGTGAGCGAGCACGTCCCGGACGTGCGGCCCCTCCAGTACCAGGGTCGTGCGCTGCGCCGAAGTGTCCACAACGGACCCCCGCGATGATCCGAGCGCGCCACGCAACACCTCCTCGATCGCGATCTGCAGGTCGGGTGCCGCCGTGACGAGGAACTCGTCGGGGCCGAGCCAGAGCACCTCGACGTCCCCGAACGGGCCGGAGCCTTCCGTGAAGGTGCACGGAACCAACGGGAACTGCGCTCCGAGCGCCGAGCCCATCGCCGCGATGGCATCGGGGTCCGACGCGCGCACGGTGAGCTGCGAGCGGAAGGGCCGTTCCGCCACGTGCAACGCCGGGGCGAGCGCGGCCAGCCGGTCGGTCCAGGCCGCCAGCGGACTGGTCGGGTCAGCCGTCACGACGGGCTCCTTCCTTGTCGTAGAGCACGGATTCGGTGACGGTGACCGGCACGAGCTCGTCCTCGACCGGCACGTACAGCGTCTCGCCGATGCGTTCGTGACCGGACCGCACGAGCGCGAGCGCGAAGGTCCGGCCGAGCGCCGCGCTGGGGTAGCTGGACGTGACGTGGCCGAGCATCCGCACCGGCGGTTCCGGCAGCCGGTCGGTCTCGACGATCTGCGACCCCTCCGGCAGCAACACGTTCGGATCCACGGGCAGCAACCCCACCAGCTGCTTGCGGTCGCTGCGGTTGTTCTCCGCACGCGCGAACGACCGTTTGCCGATGAAGTCCGGCTTCTTCTTCGACACCGCCCACGACATGCCCAGGTCCTGGGGTGTGACCGTGGCGTCGGTCTCCTGGCCGATGATCGGATAGCCCTTCTCGGCGCGAAGCACGTGCATGGTTTCCGTGCCGTACGGCGTGATCCCGTACTGCTCGCCCGCCGCCATCAACGCCTCCCAGACGGCGAGGCCGTGCCAGGCGGTCACGTTGATCTCGTAGGCGAGCTCGCCGGAGAAGCTGATCCGGCACACACGTGCCGGCACTCCCGCGACGTCGGCGTCGTGCCAGGTCATGAACTCGAACGCCTCGTTGCTGACGTCCAGCCCCGGTGCCACTGCGGCCAGCACGTCGCGAGATTTGGGACCCACCAACGGGATCGTGGCCCAGTGCTCGGTGACCGAGGTGCAGTGCACGTCGAGGTGCGGCCACTCCGTCTGCAGCCACTCCTCCATCCAGTCGAGGATCTTGGCGGCGTTGCCGGTCGTCGTGGTGACCAGGTACCGCTCCTCACCGACCCGGATGACCGTGCCGTCGTCGATCACCATCCCGTCGACGCCGCACATGACGCCGTACCGGATCCGGCCGACCTTCAGCGTGCTCATCAGGTTGGTGTAGAGCAGGTCGAGGAACTTGCCCGCGTCGCGGCCCTGCACGTCGATCTTGCCGAGCGTCGAGCCGTCCATCATCCCGACGCTCTCGCGCGCCGCCCGGCACTCGCGCAGCACGGCCGCGTGCAGGTCCTCGCCGTCCCGCGGGTAGTACCAGGGCCGCTTCCACTGCCCGACGTTCTCGAACAACGCCCCGTGCGCCACGTGCCACGGGTGGATCGCCGTGACGCGCACCGGGTCGTGCAGCTCGCCGCGGTTGCGTCCGGCCAGTGCCGCGAACGAGACCGACGTGTAGGGCGGGCGGAACGTGGTGGGCCGCTGGTCCGCGAGCTGCACGCCCAGTGCCTCGGCGACGATGCCGGCCGCGATCATGCCGGACGTCTTGCCCTGGTCGTGGGCGGTGCCGATGGTCGTGTAGCGCTTGATGTGCTCCAACGACCGCAGGCCGGCACCGGTGGCGCGCAGCACGTCCGCGACGGTCGCGTCGCGTTGCAGGTCGACGAAGCTGGTGTCCTCGTCGCCGGGGACGCGCCACAGCACCAGACCGGTGCGTGCCGTGCAACGAGAGTCCGAGACCGGCAGCGGCACCTGACCGCCGGGCGTGAACCCGGAGGCGGCCGCCTCGCCCGCCTCGCGGCCCTGGCGGACGCACGCCGCGAGGTCGAGTTCTCCGGTCGCCGATCCGGCGACGCGCACGGCCGGAAGGTCCTCGCCGGGCACGAAAGCGCCGAGCTGGGCGTCGTAGCGCAGCGTGCCGCGGGCTTGGCTGAAGAGGCTGACGACGGGGTTCCAGCCGCCCGACACCAAGAGCGCGTCGCACTCGATCTTCTCGCTGCCGACCTGGACCGCAGTGATCCGGCCGGCGCCCTCCGTTCCGGTCACCATCCGCCCGGCACGGACCTCGATCCCCCGCGCCGCGCACTCCGTCGCCAGCCGCGCAGGCGCCTCCGGCCGAGCGTCCACGATCAGGGCGATGTCCACACCGGACTCGGCGAGGTCGATCGCCGCGCAGTAAGCACTGTCGTTGGTCGTGAACACCACCGCCCGTGATCCGGGCAGCACCCCGTACCGGTGCAGGAACGTCCGTGCCGCCGAGGCCAGCATGATCCCGGGCCGGTCGTTGTCCGCGAACACCACCGGACGTTCGTGCGCACCGGTGGCCAGCACGGTCTGCTTGGTCCGGATCCGCCACACCCGTTGCCGCGCAACGGAAGCAGGCGCAGCGAACCCGAGGTGGTCGGTGCGCTTCTGCAGCGCGAGCACGAACCCGTCCTGGTACATGCCGAACGCCGTGGTGCGCTCCAGCACCAACACGCCCGGCGTGGTCTTCAGCTCGGCCACGACGTCCGCGACCCACTCCGCGGAAGGCCGGTCGTCCAGGTACTCGTCCGTCCCGAGCAACGAGCCACCGGGCTGGTTCTGCTCGTCGACCAGCACGACGCGGGCACCACTGCGTGCCGCCGTCAGAGCCGCCACCAGACCCGCGGGCCCTGCGCCGACCACCAGCACGTCGCAGTGCTCGTGCTTGGCGTCGTACCGCGCCGGGTCGGGCTCAGCGGACAGCCGTCCCTGCCCGGCCAGGCCACGCGCCACCAGCCCGTCGTACAGCTCCACGGTGGTGGCGAGCAGCATCGGTTCGGAGAAGGGCGCCTCGATCTGCACCAGCGACGTCGGGTCCTCCGAGCCCGCCGCGACGATCCCGCGCGGCCGGCCGAGCTTCACGCTGCTGCCGATCTCGTGCACACCGTGGGCGAGCAGGGCCGAGGCGAGCGTGTCACCGGGATGCCCGGTGTACGACTGGCCGTTGAAGGTGAAGTGCAGCAACGTGTTCCGGTTGATCGCGCCACCGGTGGGCGTGCGGAACGTCATGACGCCACCTCCGGCATCGGCTCGCCCGCGCGGTACACGGCGAGCAGGTCGTGGGTGCGGGTGTCGCGGACGGCGTTGAACCACCGCCGGCACCCTGCGCTGTGGCTCCAGCGCTCGGCGAACGGACCGCTCGGGTTGTCCCGGAAGAACACGTACTGCGCCCACTCCTCGTCGGTCAGCGCCGACGGGTCCTCGGGGTACGCGACGTGCGCCTGGCCGCCGTAGTGGAACTCCGCTTCCTCGCGCGGCCCGCACCACGGACACGGGATGAGTTGCATGTCAGCTCCTGCTAGTGCGCCACGGCTGCGGCGCCGTGCTCGTCGACGAGGGCGCCCGTGGTGAAGCGCTCGAGGGTGAACGGCTCGTTGTACGGGTGCGGTTTGTCGTGGGCGATGGTGTGCGCGAAGCAGTCACCGACACCGGGCGTGGCCTTGAACCCGCCGGTCCCCCAGCCGCAGTTCAGGTAGAGCCCCTGCACGGGCGTGAGACCGACGATCGGCGAGGCGTCCGGGCTCACGTCGACGATGCCCGCCCACGTCCGCAGCAGGTGCGCCCGCGCGAAGACCGGGAACAGCTCCAGCGCCGCGGCCATCTGCTGCTCGATGACGTGGAACGAACCCCTTTGGCCGTAACCGTTGTAGCTGTCGATCCCGGCGCCCATCACGAGCTCTCCCTTGTGCGCCTGGGAGACGTAGACGTGCACGGCGTTCGACATGACGACGGTCGGGTGGACGGGTTCGAGCAGCTCGGAAACCAGTGCCTGCAACGGGTGCGAGGCGAGCGGCAGCCGCAGGCCGGCCATCGCCGCGAGCACGGAGCTGTGCCCGGCCGCGCACAGGGCGACGCGACCGGCCGCGATGCGACCGCGCGAAGTCTCCACCGCGGTGATCCGGCCGCCGGAGGTTTCCAGCCCGGTGACCTCGCAGTTCTGGATCAGGTCGACGCCCGTCGCGTGCGCGGCCCGCGCGTAGCCCCAGGCCACGTAGTCGTGCTTCGCGATGCCCGCGCGCGGCTGATAGGTGGCGCCCAGCACGGGATACCGCACGTCCTGGGAGATGTTGACGATCGGGCAGATCTCCTTGACGCCCTCGGCGTCCACCCACTCCGCGTCGATCCCGTTGAGGCGGTTGGCGTTGACGCGCCGGACGCTGTCGCGGACGTCCTGCAGGCTGTGCGCGAGGTTCAGCACCCCGCGCTGGTCGAACAGGATCGGGTAGCCGAGGTCGTCCTCCAGGCCCTCCCACAGCTTCAGCGAGTGCTCGTAGATGCCGGAGCTCTCGTCCCACAGGTAGTTCGACCGGATGATCGTGGTGTTGCGGGCCATGTTGCCGCCCGCGAGCCAGCCCTTCTCCAGCACCGCCACGTTCGTGATGCCGTGGACCTTGGCGAGGTAGTAGGCGGTCGCGAGGCCGTGCCCGCCACCGCCGACCACCACGACGTCGTAGGAGGCTTTCGGTTCCGGGTTCTCCCAGAGGAAGTCCGGGTGCTCGGGCAGATGTGCTCCGGGCGGGCTGGTCATCGCGACGCCTCCAGCGAAATCACCTGGTCGACTACTGGTATATCAGTCTGTGCAGTACCGTAGGTCACATGAACACGCAGGTCAACGACGAGCCCGCGGCCTCCTCGATGACGGAACAGGCGTACGCCGTGCTGCGCGACCGCCTGGTGATGCTGGAGATCAAGCCGGGCGAACCGATCAACGAGGACCGGCTGCGCAGCGAGCTCGGCGTCGGCCGCACCCCGATCCGCGAGGCCCTGAAACGACTTGAGCAGGAACGGCTCGTCGTCGCCTTCCCGCGCCGCGGCACGTTCGCCACCGACGTGAACATCTCCGACCTCTCGCACATCTCCGAGGTCCGCCGCACCCTGGAGCCGCTGGCCGCGTCCGCCGCCGCCGAACGCGCCACGGCAGACGACCGGACCGCCCTGACCGAACTGCGGTCCCAGCTGGAGACCGCCGCCCGTCCGGGCGACAACACCGCGCTGCTGCGCGACGACGTCGGCGTGCACCGCGCGATCTACCGGTGCGTGCACAACCCGTTTCTGGAAGACACCCTGATCTCCTACGACAACCTGGCCACGCGCATCTGGTGCGTGTTCCTGCCGCGGTTGTCCGGGATGGCCGGGCACGTCGACGAGCACGTGCCGCTGCTGACCGCGATCGTCGACGGTGACGCCAAGAAGGCGGGCGAACTGGCCTCCCAGCACGTGATCGGGTTCGAGCGGGCGATCAGGGCGCTCATCTGACCAGCGCGCCGCACGGTAGGGTGCCGCGAAATTGCGTTGATGAGATTCGTTCCCGGTGTGCGCTTCGACCGGTGCCGTTACCTGAAGTGTGAGTGAACGTGAGTCCACTGGGCTCCAGGGCGAACCGATACGCCTGGATCACGGGGGTCACGAGCGACACCCGATCACCCTGTCGAACACATGTTCCCATCGCTGCGAAGGTCGCCTCAGCTCAGACGAACACGTTCGATCACACATGATCACAGACCACCGAACAGTTCAGAGCCCCTGAACACCGCAGAGGACGGAGAGGACGAGTGAGTTCGTACGAGGCCGGCCAGACGACCGGCCACGAGGCGGCGCTGGGCCGGCTCAGGACCAAGAAGGCGCAGATCCTGTACGCGCTGGAGCACGTGCCGCACGGGAGCACGGTCGAGGACGTCCGGCGGTGGCTGCACCGGCACGGCCAGCAGGTGCCGACCAGGCCGTACGCCGCGCCGATCGTGAACGAGTGGCGCGCCCGCAACGGGGTCACCGACACCGGAGGGCACGTGCCGCTCACGCCGGAGCTGATCGCGGAGCTGGAGCAGGCGGAGTCCATCGCGCGCCGGGCAGCCGAGGCTCACGGGGCTGCCGAGGCGGGCACCACCGAGGCGCGGCGGGGTGTCCACCGGCCTGCCGAAGTTCACCACCCCACCGCGCCGGCACAACCCGTCGGCGCCAAGGGCTTCTACGCGGTCGCGCTGCTGAGCATCGGCGTCAGCGTCGACACCTCGTGGCGCTTCTTCGCGTTGCGCCTGGGCATCACCGACGCCGTGGAGCGGGTGGTGCTGTTCTCCGTCATGGAGTCGGCGCTGGTCGCCTGCGGCTGGGCGATGCGCGCGGGCGTGCGCCGCGACGGCCGTCCCGGTCCTGCCCGGCTGGTGGCGTGGGCGCTGACCGCGTTCGCCGCCTTCGCCGCGATCAGCCTGTCAGGGCCGGTCGCCGGTGCCGCGCGGGTGCTGCTGGGTCCGGTGCTCGGGCTGGTGATGCTGCACCTCGCGCTCGGCATCGAGATCCGCGCCGCACGGCGGCGCACCACCACGTGGGCACGGGTCGGTCGTGAGCTGCGGGAACGTCTCTTGTCGTTACTGGGCCTGGGAGACGACCACCGCGACGCCCTCGCCCGCACCCGCGACCGGGCGGCGTTGCGGGCCGCGAAGCTGGCGCTCGCGAGCCGGTGGACGCCCTTCCGGACGTCACGGCTGCGCAAGGCGCTGCACGCGTCGCACGTCGCGCACGATCCCGCCCAGCGCGACCGGATGTTGCGCGAGCTCGGTGTGCTCCAGCACGCCCGGAAGCTCGCGGAGACCAGCCAGCCGTCGCCGTGGTGAGCTTCGTCGAGGACGCCGGGCTCGCCGCGGAGATCGCCGACCTGGTGAACCGGGTGTACGCCGAGGCCGAGGCCGGGCTCTGGCTCGACGGAGCCGCCCGCACCAGCGAGGCCGAGGTCGCCGGCCTCATCCGCGCCGGGCAGATCGCGGCGGTCAGGTCGGACGGCCGGGTCACGGGTGCCGTGCGGCTCCAGCAGCTCGACGAGGAGCTCGGCGAGTTCGGCATGCTGGTGGCGGCACCCGAGGCGCGCGGCACCGGCGTCGGCCGGGTACTCGTTTCCTTTGCCGAGCAATGGGGACGCGAGCACGGCCTCGCCCGGATGCAGCTGGAGCTCCTCGTGCCGCAGACCTGGGATCATCCGGTCAAGGAGTTCCTGCGGGAGTGGTACACGCGCATCGGCTACCGCGTCGTGCGCAAGGGCGATCTCGCCGACGACCACCCGGCGCTGGTGGAGCACCTGGCCTGCCCGTGCGACTTCCTCGTGTTCCACAAGGAGCTGGACTCGTTGAGATAACAGGGAAATCTCGAAGTGGAGCAGACGATCACAGGCGTCGCCGGGCTGCCTATCATGGCGCGGTCTGTTCCCCCACCTCCCTGCGCGCAGCGCTCTCGAAAGGGGCACCACTCCCCCATGTCCGAGATCATCAGCACCTTCTTCAGCCGGCCCCGCAACGACATCCCTGGCACCGCGGAGGAGGTCACGACCCCCGCGTCGCTGCGGGTCACCGACGCTCCCGCCGAGGTCGTCACCGAGGAAACCGTTGACACCGAAGCGATTCCGGCCGAGGACGAAACCGCCGAAGCGGTCGAGGAGCTCGCGCCGGAGGCCACCGACGAAGACGCTGCCGACGAGGACACCGCGGAAGAGGCTGACGAGGACGCCGTCGCGGAGACCGAAGAGGACGCTGCGGCGGAAGACGAGAGTGCCGGGGAAGACGAGCCCACCGCGCTCGAAACCGAAGACGCGGCAACCGAAGACGCGGCAACCGAAATCGAGGACGCCCCGGTCGTCGGCGAGGTCGACGTCGAGGCCGAACCGGTCGCCGGGGAAGCACCGCAGGCCCGCCCCGCCGCGAGCAGCCGCGGCAGCGTCACCCTGAGCGACAGCGTCGTCGCGAAGGTCGTGACCGTCGTCGTCGGCAAGGTCGACGGCGTGCACGGTCTCGACGACGAAGGCGTTTCGGTCGCGGTCGAGGACGACGTCGCCACCGTCAAGGTGTCGCTGGTGATCGAGTACGGCCACGCGATCAAGGCGCTGGCCGAGCAGATCCGGGTCGACGTGATCGAGGCCGTCGAGCAGTTCCTGGGCTACGACGTGGCGGCGGTGGACGTCCACGTCAGCGACATCCACGTGCCGGACGCCCTCTGACCTCCGCCTGGCTCGGTCCTGGGCGCGCGGGACCGAGCCAGGCGACCCGTTCAGCGCCAGAAGCTCCGACGCCGTTGCGGCACCTCGGCGAACTCCCTCAGCACCTGCACCGCCCGTGCCCACAACTCGTCCACGTCACCGCCCGCGCCGAGGTCCGCGACCAGACGGCGCAACGGCTCGTACTCGGGGCCCTGCTTGGCGGCGACGAGGATGCCGAGCCTGCTGGCGAGGTCGGCGAGCAGGTCCTGGCGTTCCCAGGCGGGACGGCCCGCGTCCTGCTCCAGGCGTCGCAGCTCCAGCGCGGCGATCTCGCGCAGTTCCGCCGGGTCGTCCGGCACCGGCACGGGCCCGGGAGCGGGCGGAGGCATCCGCTTCGAGGCCGAGAGCGGACGAGCACCGCGGGGAGCGCTCACGAAGTCCCGCGGTCCGGAAGGCGCCGCGGGGCTCATCGTGGCCGACGGACCCGCGTAACCCCGGGTGGCCAGGGAGATCGGCGGGTGCACCGGCGCCCACCCGGCGGGCGGCTCGACCGGCTGCACCACCCGGTGCACGGTCCCGTCGGACACGACTCGCTCGTCCACCGCCACGAAAGCCGTGAAGCGGCACAACACCCCGAACCGCAACGAGGTCCGCACGATCTCCTGCTCCACCGACCGATCACCGGACGCGTACCGGTCCTCCAGGTCGCGCAGCGCCGCACGAGCCCACTGCGCCCGGACCGCGGGCTCGCTGTGCTCCAGCACGGCCACCGTCTCCTGCCACTCGGAACCGTCCCGAGCCCGGCCCCGCACGACGAAACCGTCCGGCACAGCGCCGCGATACCGCCCGAACACCACCAGCGGCACGCCGGGGTAGATCGCCGAAGGCGGCCGCGGCAGAGCGGAGGCAGGCGACACCACGACATCGGTGACCACCGGCGCACCGATGCGACGCTGGATGTGCGTCATCGCCTCGTCCAGCCGGTCCTCGCTCTCGACGAGCTCACACCGCCCCGCACCGGCAGCCGCGAGCCGGCCGAGGAAGCCCGCGTTCACCGCGGTGTCGATCCCGACGGCGTGCACGCGCGTGCGGTTGATCAGAGGCGCGACGGACCGCAGCAGATGATCCTCGTTGGCCACCTGACCGTCCGTCACCAGCACCAGCACCGGATCGCGGTCCTCACCGGCGTCGGCGAGCAGCCGAAGTCCTTCCTGCAGCGGCGCGAACAGCTCGGTTCCGCCACGTGCCTCGACGCGCGCCAGGTGCTCGACGGCGCGGAACCGATGGCGGTCGCCGGCCGTCACCAGGCCGGCGCCGAGGTCCGGGCGGTCCACGCGGTCGTCGAAGGTGATCACGGCGAACGTGTCGTCCGCGGTCAGCGTGTCGACGATGCGGGCCGCCGCCCGCCGGGCCGCGACCATCTTCCAGCCCGACATGCTGCCGGAACGGTCGAGCAGCAGCACGACGTCCCGCGCACGGACAGGGCCGGCGGCCTCGGGCGGCAGGACCGTCAGCTGGTAGGTACCCCCGTCGGAGTCCACATCGGACACGCAGACGGCGGACGAGCCGGCGCCCTCGTAAGCCAGCCGCAGCACGAAGTCCCGGTCGACCCGCTCACCGGGCTGCACCGCCAAAGTCATGCCCTCACGCACAACGGTGTGCAGGCTCGACCGCACCTCGCCCAGCGAGAGCCCTGCCGGGTCGATCTCCACGCCGATGCTCAGCCGCACGGGGTTCGGGAAACCGGGCAGCAGCACCGGTGGCGTGATCCGCGAGGCGTCCGGCACCAGATCGGTGTCGAGCGCGTGCCCGTCACCGACGGACGGCCCGTCGAGCGGGCTTCCCGGGATGTACCGCGGCGCCACCACCAGCGGGAACCGGAAGGTGGCCGCGCCGTCCTCGAACACCAGCGGCCCGGTCAGGCTCAGCTCCACGCTCACCTGAGAGCCCGCGGGGATGTTGCCCACCCGCATGGTGAAGACGTCCGGTCGTTCCTCCTCGACGATGGACGCCTGCCTGCCCGCCGCGATCGCCTCGTCGTAGGCCTGACGTGCCTCGCCGCGTTCCTGCAGCGAGGCCACGACGGTGCGGTCGCCGGCGGTCATCTTCATGCCGGTCACGGCGGCGCGGTCCGGGAGCGGGAACACGTAGGTCGCTTCGAGGGCCGTGTCGAAGGTGTTCACGAAACCGGTCGTCAGCACGACGCGGCCGAGCAGGCCCGTGATCGCCGCTCGCACGTCGAGGCGCTCCAGCGGCAGGTTGCCGCGTTCGGTGCGCAGTGCACCGATGCCCGCGTCCGCGATCGCCCGGCCGATGCGGTCGGCTTCCGCGCTCTTCATCGGGGCGACGGAGAAGGTCATGACGGTTCCCTTTCGGTGAGCAGACCACGGGCGGCGAGCAGGTCGAGCAACGGCCGGGCGGCGGCCGCGATGTCCGCGCAGTCGGCGGCACTGGGCGAACCGGGCACCAGCACGACCACACCGCCTTCCAGCGCCACGCCGTTGAGCGCGACCGCGGGTCGCGCGGGTTCGGCCCAGAACCGGGGACGGACCGACGAGGCGGGCGGTGGGTCACCGGACTCCAGCAGCCCGTCGGGAACGCGGGCGATCTCCGCCAGCGTCGCGTCGGTGGCGCCGGCGAGCGAAGCCTGGATCTCGGCCAGCGTCCTCCCTTCCGACTGCAGTCGTTTCACGGCCACGAGCTGAAGCAGGTGGCGCCGGTCGTACAACGCGGTGCGGCCGCGCATCGCCGACGGCCGGTCGACCAGCCCCGTCGTCGCGTACCAGCGGACGGCCCGCCGGTCGGGCACGTCCCGCACGCGTCCGTTGGGCGCGCCCGAGTACTCCGCCGTCAGCGCGGCGGAGACGCGTTCCAGCAGCTCGTCGAGCGTCCACACACTGCGATACTGACACTGCAATCGTGACAGTGTCAACATCTCAATAGATGAATGCTCAACCGATCGATCACGGCGGGCGGTACCGTCCGCACGGAAACCGATCAACAAGGGGGACGAGCCGTGCGCCGTCACATCCGCGGCACCGCCGCTGCCGCGATCGCGCTGACCAGCCTCGTGGTCGTCAGCGCCTGCGCGAAGGACTCCGGTGGCACCAGCACTTCAGCCACCGGTACCGCCTGCGAGTTCTCGGCGCCGCCCAGCGCGCCCACGACCTCCAGCACCGCCGCCGCCGACTCCGACAAGGTCGACGGCAGCGCGCTGAAGATCGGCCTCGCCTACGACATCGGCGGCCGCGGCGACGCGTCGTTCAACGACCTCGCCGCCGCCGGGTTCGACCGGGCGGTCAAGGAGCTGGGCGTCAAGAAGGAGAACGCCCGCGAGCGCTCCGCCGCCCCCAACGAGGACGAGGCCGCCAAGCAGACCCGCCTGCGCCAGCTCGCGTCCGAGGGCTTCAACCCGATCGTCGGCGTCGGCTTCGCGTACACCGAGGCGCTCAAGGTCGTCGCACCGGAGTTCCCGAACGTCAAGTTCGGCCTGGTCGACTCGACCGTGGACGGCGCGCCCAACGTCACGCCGCTGGTGTTCGCCGAGCAGGAGGGGTCCTTCCTGGCGGGCGTCGTGGCCGCGTACCAGAGCAAGAAGTGCCACGTGGGCTTCGTCGGCGGCGTCGACATCCCGTTGATCCAGAAGTTCGAGGCCGGGTACGTGCAGGGCGCGAAGACCGCCGCACCGAAGATCCAGGTCGACAAGAAGTACATCACCCCGGCCGGTGACTTCACCGGGTTCCAGGACCCGACGAAGGGCCAGGAGGCCGCGAAGGGCCTGATCGACAAGGGCGCCGACGTCGTCTACCCGGCCGCGGGCGCGTCCGGCCTCGGTGTCTTCTCCGCGGCGAAGCAGGCCGGTGTGCTGGCGATCGGCTGCGACGCCGACCAGTACAACCAGCCGGCGCTCGCCAGCAACAGGGACGTCATCGTCGCGTCGAGCCTCAAGCGCGTCGACGTCGCCGTGTACGACTTCTACCGCGCCGTCGCGAAGAACGACCTCGCCTCGCTGCCGAAGGTGTTCGACCTCAAGGTGAACGGTGTCGGCTACGCGGCGTCGGGCGGCAAGGTCGACGCGAAGCTGCAGGGCATCCTCGAGGGCTACAAGGCCCAGATCATCGAAGGCAAGATCAAGGTCGCGGACAAGCCGTAGCTCAGCCCTCCAGGCCCTGCAGCAGCAGCCGCAGGGTGAACTCGAACCGCTCGTGCCCGTCGCCCGCGTTGATCTTGTCGACGTGGGCGACGGTGTGCGGGAACCGGCTCACCGGGAGCATCCGCAGCCGCGCCAGCATCTCGTCCCGGTCCACGACCCCGCGCAACGACGCCTCGACCGTGTAGGCGCTCACGTACAGCAGCGCGGCGTCGATCGCCCACGCCGCGGGCTGCGGCGCCACGCCACCGGCCAGCAGGATCGCGAGCATGCCCTCGGTGATCCGCAACGTGTCGAGGTTGTTCGGCGGGGCGGACAGCGCGGCCCGCGCGATGCCCGGATAGCGCAGGAACTGGTCGCGCAGCTGGGCGCAGACGTCGACGAACTGAGCACGCCACCGCGCGGCGTCCGGCGCGGGCAGCGACACGTTCCTGCTCAGCGTCCCGATCAGCAGGTCGTCGAGCTCCGCCTTGTTCCGCACGTGCGCGTAGAGCGAGGCCGGACCGGTTTCCAACGCGGCGGCGACCCGCCGCATCGTCAGCGCGTCGAACCCCTCGGTCTCCACCAGCCGCAACGCCGTGGTGACGATGCGGTCGACCGTGATCGGTTCCTTGCGCGCCGGCGGCGTTCCCTGCTCCAGCGCGGCGATCTGGGACGCCCATTCGTCGCGTGACGTACCCCGCTTTCGGTTCATGAGCCCTACTCTACCAGTTGACACGAACACTGTTCGCCCGTAGAACAGTGTTCGTGTCAATCTCCGCGCAGTCTCGCCTGCGCTCCCCCGGTTCCCTGCGTGAGGCGTGGATCGCCCTCGCCGGGCTTTCTGCCGTCTTCCTGTTCGAGATGCTCGACAACTCGATCCTCAACGTCGCGCTGCCCACGATCGGCCGCGACCTGAACGCCTCGACGACCGCGCTGCAGTGGGTGTCGAACTCCTACGCGGTCGTGTTCGGCGGGCTGATGCTCGTGTTCGGCGCCGTGGCGGACCGGTTCGGCCGCCGCCGGATCATGCTCATCGGGCTCGCACTGCTCTGCGCGGCAAGCCTTGCGACCGTGTTCGTCACCTCCGTCGCCGCACTCGTCGCGGTGCGCTCGGTGATGGGCGTCGCGGCGGCGATGACCACGCCGGGTTCGATCGCGCTGGCGTTCCGGTTGTTCCAGGACGACGACCTGCGCGTGCGCTCGATGACGCTGATCTCCACCGTCGGGCTCGTCGGCCTGGCGGTCGGGCCGCCGCTCGGCGGTTTCGTGCTCACCATCGCGCCGTGGCAGGCGTTGCTGCTCGTCAACGTGCCGATCTCCGTGCTGGCGATGATCGGCATCGGCCGCGGCATCCAGGCCGACGGCGCCGAAGAACTGCATCGCAGTCCCGCGGACTTCCTCAGCGGCGTGCTCGGCACCGCGACGATCGTGCTCGCCCTGGTCGTGCCGACGTTCTTCGTCGAACAGGGTGCGCATTCCTGGATGCCTTGGGCCGCAACGGCGCTGACCGTCGCAGCTGCCGCTCTCTTCGTCGTTCGCGCCCGGACCGCGAGCCATCCGCTGCTGGACCTGAAGCTCGTCGCGCGCCCGCTGGTCGCGAGCGGTCTCGCCTACAAGGCCGCGACCGGACTGGCGGCCGCCGGTCTCACCTACCTGGTGACGTTGCAGCTGCAGCTCGACTGGGGCTGGTCCCCGGCGCTCGCCGCGGCCGGGATGCTGCCGCAGGTCGTCGTCCTCATCGCCGCAGGGCCGGTGGTCAACCGCTTCGTGCGCTGGGCAGGGCTCGACCGGGGCGTGTGGCTGGGCGCGGTCTGCGTGGTGGCCGGGCTCGCCGTCTACGCGCTGCTCGGCCGGACCGGGTACGCGCCGGTCGCGGCCGCCCTGGTGCTCGTCGCCGTCGGCATCCGGGTCGTCGGCGCGGTCGCGGGCGTGAACGTGCTGAAAGGCCTGCCGGAGAACCGGACCTCGATCGGTGCCGCGCTCGTCGACACCGCGTCCCAGGTCGCCTCGGCCACCGGAGTCGCCGTCAGCGGCACGGTGCTCGCCGCGCTCTTCGCCGGTGGCATCACCCGACCAGCCTGGAGCAGCGCGCAAACCGCGCAGTTCGAGCAGGCCGTCACGGTCGGAAGCCTTGCCCTGACGGCGTTGTCGGCCGCGCTCGTCGGCTGGGCCTTTCTGAATAGGGTGTGAGCCCACTCACCTCAGGAGGCGACGCGATGACGAGCTACCAGCTGAACGGACGGAAAGCACTGGTCACCGGTGGCGCGCGAGGACTGGGCGCGGGCATGGCGCAGGCACTGGCGGCGGCCGGCGCCGCGGTGCTGATCGGCGACGTGCTGGAGGACGAGGGCAAGCAGACCGCCCAGGCGCTGCGTGATTCGGGTGCGACGGCGGAGTTCGTGACGTTGGACGTCACCGACGACGACAACTGGGCCTCGGCGGTGAGCACGGCCATCGACACGATCGGCGGCCTCGACATCCTCGTGAACAACGCGGGCATCGAGATCACCAGCCTGATCACCGAGCTCGATCCCGCCGACGCCCGCAAGATGCTGGACGTCAACGTGCTCGGCACCGCCCTCGGCCTGAAGCACGGGTTGCGGGCGATGCGTCCCGGCGGTGCCGCGGGCAACGGCGGCTCGATCATCAGCGTCGCGTCGGTCGCGGCGACCATCGCGTTCCCCGGCATCAGCGTCTACTCGGCCACCAAGTCCGCGATCGACCGGCTGACCAGGGTGGCGGCCGCGGAGTCGGGCAAGCTCGGCTACGGAGTGCGGGTGAACTGCATCCACCCCGGTCTCACCCCCACCGCGATGGGCAACCAGCTGGCCGTGGACTGCGCCGAGCTCGGCCTGTTCCCCTCGCCGGAGGCCGCCGCGGGCGCGGTCGTGGAGCTGACGCCGCTCGGCCGGCTCGGTCAGGTCGACGACATGGCCGACGCCGTGGTGTTCCTGGCCTCCGACGCGTCGAAGTTCATCACCGGGGCCGGTCTTCCGGTCGACGGCGGCATGGGGATGTAGCCGCTCACGCCATGATCACGACCTGCCGCACCGCCTGCCCCGAGGCGAGCCGGGCGAACCCGTCGTTGATCTCGTCCAGCGCGAGCCGCCCGGACAGCAGCCCGTCGACCGGCAGCCGGCCCGCGCGGTAGAGGTCGACGAACCGGGGCACGTCCCGGCGCGGCACGCACGAGCCGAGGTAGCTGCCCTTGAGCGTGCGTTCCTCGGCGACCAGGTTCAGCGCGGGCAGCGTCACGGTCCGGTCCGGGTGCGGCAGCCCGACCGTGACCGTGGTGCCGCCGATCGCCGTTGCGGCGTAAGCCTGTTCGAGCACGGCCGCGACACCGGTCGTGTCGATGACCTTGTCCGCGCCGCCGCCGGTCAGCTCCCGGACGTGGGCGACCGCGTCCGGTCCGCCGGCGACCTCGTGCGTCGCGCCGAGCGTTCGTGCGAGCTGCCGCTTGTGCTCCACCACGTCCACCGCGACGACCTGGGTGGCGCCCGCCGCCAGTGCCGCGAGGACGGCCGCGAGACCGACACCGCCGAGGCCGAACACCGCGACCTTCTCCCCCGGCACGACCTGGGCGCTGTAGAAGGCCGCACCCGCACCGGTCAGCACCGCGCAGCCGAACAGCGCGGCGACGTCGAGCGGCAGGTCCGGCGGCACGAGCGTGGCCGACCGGCCGGAGATCACCGTGTACTCGGCGAACCCGGACACGCCGAGGTGGTGGTGCGGCCGCGTGCCGTCCGGGAGCGTCCACCGGCGTTGCCCGCTCAGCAGCGTGCCGTCGCGGTTCGCCGCGGCGCCCGGTTCGCACAACGCCTGCCGTCCCGACGCGCACCGGCGGCACGCACCGCACGCGGGCACGAACGAGAGCACGACGTGGTCGCCCGGCGCGAACTCGGCGTTCGGCCCGACCTCGACGACCTCGCCCGCCGCCTCGTGGCCGAGCACCATGGGCAACGGCCGGATGCGGGAGCCGTCGATCACCGACAGGTCGGAGTGGCACAGGCCGGTGGCGTGCACGCGCACCAGCAGCTCGCCCGGTCCGGGCGGGTCGAGTTCCAGGTCGACGATCTCCAGCGGCTCGCCGACGCCCGTGAGCACCGCGCCTCGCGTCCTCACGCGACCACCAGACCTTCCATCGCCGTGCGCAGGTGCGCGGGGATCTCCACGGGTTTGCGGGTCGTGCGGTCGACGAACACGTGCACGAAGTGGCCCTCCGCCACCACGTCCTCGCGTCCTTCCAGGAAGAACCCGATCTCGTAGCGCACGCTCGACCGGCCGAGGTGCCCGATGCGCAGTCCCGCGTCGAGCGCGTCCGGGAAGGCGACCGAGGCGCGGTAGTTGCAGTGCGACTCCACGCACAGGCCGATCTCGGTGCCGGCGTGGATGTCCAGCCCGGCCGCGATCAGCCACGTGTTGATCACGGTGTCCATGAACGCGTAGTGGACGACGTTGTTCACGTGCCCGTAGACGTCGTTGTCCGCCCATCGGGTCGGAATCCGCTGCCAGTGCCGGTAGTCGTCGCGCACACGCCCTCCAGTTCGAGTTGCCGTGTACGCACAATGCCAGGCGGCCGAACGGGCGCAATGCCCCACGCGCTTCTTGACGCCTTTTCCGGCCGATCATACATTCGAGCCCACTTTGTATGATCGAGCTCAGGGGGCTGGTCCGCATGAGGCTCGGCACGACGGCTCTCGTCCTCGGTGGCAGCGCGGCCGGTCTGTGCGCCGCCGGAGCGCTCGCTCCCCACTTCGACCACGTGCTGGTGCTCGAACGCGACGAGCTGCCCGCCCAGGCCGAGCACCGCCGCGGGGTGCCGCAGAGCAAGCACCCGCACTTCCTGCTCAACTCCGGCCGCCGGGCGATCGAGGCGCTCTTCCCCGGTTTCGAGAAGGCGCTCGTCGCCGCGGGCGGGCTGCACCTGATGCCGTCCATGGACGCCGCCTACCTCGACGGGGAGGGCTGGTCGGCGCGCAAGCGCAGCACGATGACCATGATCTACAGCTCGCGGATCCTGATCGAACGCGTGCTGCGCGACCACGTGCGGGCGTTGGGCAACGTGGAGATCCGCGAAGGCGTGTCGGTCAACGGCTTGACGACCGCTGACGGTGCCGTGACCGGGGTGCACTTCGGTGACGAGCACGTGGAAGCCGACTTCGTGGTCGACGCGATGGGCCGTGGCTCCGCGGTCGGTGCGTGGCTGGTGGCGGCGGGGTGGCCGGAGCCGGAGGTGCGCACGCTCGACGCCAAGGTCACCTACACCTCGCGCTGGTACGAGCTGCCCGCCGAACGCCCGCCGTCGTGGTGGTGGCAGCACCTGGTGATCATGCCGACGCCGGACCGGGGCGAGCACCCGCCCGAGCACGAGTTCCTGGTCAACTTCTTCCCGATCGAGGGCAACCGCGTCATCGCGTGCATGGGTTCGTGGGGCCTGGAGATGCCGCGCTCGCCCGAGACGTTCACCGACTCGGCACGCCGGGTGCGGACGCCGCTGTTCGCGGCGGCGATGGAACGCTGCTCCCCCACGTCCGAGGTGCACCTGACCCGGTCCACCGGCAACAAGTGGCGCCGCTACGACCGGTGGCGGACACCGCCGTTGCGGCTGGTGTTCGTCGGCGACTCGATCTGCGCGTTCAACCCGTTCTACGCGCAGGGCATCAGTTCCGCGGCGACCTCGGCGTTGCTGCTGAGCCGGCACCTGTCCCGCGCGCACCGGCTCGACGCGGCGTTCTCGGCGCGTTTCTTCGCCGCGCAACGCAAGACGCTCAACGTGCCGTGGCGGCTCGCGATGGCCCGTGACCAGGGCTACCGGTGCGCCGAGGGCACCGAGAAGCCGCCGGAGTGGAAGCGCCGCCTGCTCGACGCGGTGTCCAACCCGGCGTTCAGCTTCATCGTCGGCGCCGCCCGCGAGTACCCGGTGGTGGACGAGCACTTCGCCAAGGTGTTCAACCTCGACGAGTCGCTGGGCGAGATGATGACCAACCCGCGCGTGCTCGCCGCCCTGCTGCGTTACCGCCTGCGCACCGCGCTGGGCCGGCAGCGCGTGCCGTTCGGCTTCGACCCCCGGCTCGACCCTCCCGCCACGGACTACTCCCCCGCCGCGGCGGCGGCACGATGACGTGCTCACCGGAGGCGCAGGCCGTCACACGCGGTCTCGGCTTCGACTGCGACGACGTCTCGCCGATCGTCTCCGTGCGGCTTTCCTGGGCGCACTGGACGATGCCGGTGCTGGAGCTGCTGGTCGTCGGCGGGGCGATCTTCGCGCTGGTGCACGCCGTCCGCCGCTACCGCGCGGGCGACCGGGTCAACCTGGCGCTGTGGTGGGCGTCGCTGGTCTACCTGTTCGTGATCGAACCGCCGCTGTACTTCCCCGAGTGGTTCGGGCTGGACCACATCTACGGTTTCATCTTCGCGCACAACCGGTTCACCGTGCAGTTCATGTGGGACCGGCTGCCGCTCTACATCGTGGCGTTCTACCCGATGATCAGCCAGCTCGCCTACGAGGTGGTGCGCTCGCTCGGCGTCTTCCGGCGCGGCGCGCTGCCCGGCGCGGTGGCGGTCGCCTTCGTCTGCCAGGTGTTCTACGAGGTGTTCGACCACATAGGACCGCAGCTGCGGTGGTGGGCGTGGAACCCGGCCGACCACGTCGTGAACCAGCCCGCGATGGCGTCGGTGCCGTTGCAGAGCGCCTTGCTGTTCGCCTCGGTCTCGTTCGCTGCGATGACGTACCTGGTGGTACGCCTGGTCCGAAGTGGACGGTCGTTCGTGCTGTGGACCGCGGTGGCCGGCGTGCTCACTCCTCTGGCGATGGCTCTGGCGGGCATCCCGTCCCGCCTCGCCGGTGGAAACGTCACCGCACAGGCGTGGGTGCTCGGCGTCGAGCTGGGCCTGGTGTGGCTGGCCGGAGTGTGGGTCGTCGTGACGACCCGCGAGGTTGTGCAGCCGTCGGCGTTCGCCCGCTACTACCCCGCTGTGTATCTGGGCGTGATGGCGGTGTTCTGGATCAGCGCCCTGCCCGCGTACTTCGGCGCAGTTGGTGGCATCACCGCTGACGGCACCCCGATCGGCAGCGGCCTGTACGCCCTGGCCTGCTTCTGCGCAGCCGGTGCGACGCTGTACCGCACACGCCGCGCCTGAGCGTTTCGGGAAAGATGGTGCGCATGGGGCACCACGGATGGCAGGGCAACCCGCCCGGCACGGAGTCGGAGGCGCGCCGCCGCATCGTCGAGGCCGCCACGGCGTGCATCGACCGCAGCGGCCTCACCAGGACCAGCCTCTCCGACGTCGCCGCGGAGGCCGGCGTGACGCGGCAGACCGTGTACCGCTACTTCCCGCGCCTGGCGGACATCCTCAGCGCCGTCGCGATCGACCGCGTCGAGGAGTTCGCCGCCCGGATGGAACGCCACCTGGCCACGTTCTCCACCCCTGCCGAGGTCGCCGTGGAGTCCGTCGTGTTCGGCGTCCGCGAGGTGCCGCGCGACCCGCACCTGGGTCTCCTGCTGCACGCGGGCGAAGGCGACCACTTCACCGGCGCGGTCACCTCGTCCGACTCGTTCGCGCTCGGGGCGCGGATCCTGCGTTCCGTGCCGGTCGACTGGGCCTCTGCCGGTGTGTGCACGGAGGCGGACTTCGCCGGGCTGGCCGAGGTGCTGATGCGGCTCTTCCTGTCGTTCCTGCGGTTTCCGTCCACGCCCGCACTCACCGATGATCAGCTGCGGGCGCTGGTCGACCGCTGGATCGGCCCAGCGATCACGCCCGAGACCGAGCCCGCGCGCGTTCGACGTCGATGATGGGCTCCTTGCTCCACGTGAGGTGGAGCAAGGAGCCCTTCATCGAGCACCCGGCGTTCCCGGTTCAGCGCGTTGGCCGTCGCGGCTGATCACAGCGTGCCACCATGGCACGTGGATCGACGCAGGTTTCTCCAAGTCGCCGGGCTGACGGGCGCGGGTGCCGTGCTCACCGCGTGCACCACCACGCCGACAACGCCACCTCCACCGCCGCCGTCCAGTTCGTCCGTTCCGAGTGGACCGCCGGACTGGCAGGCCCTGCGCTCGCGCCTCTCGGGCCGGCTCGTGCTGCCCGGCGAGGACGGCTTCACCTACCAGGGCTTCAACCCGGTGCAGGACAGCAGGAAACCCGCCGCCATCGCCCGCTGCGCCTCTCCCGCCGACGTGCGGGCGTGTGTCGAGGCGGCCCGGCTGCGCGTGCCGATCGCGGCCCGCAGCGGCGGTCACAGCTATGCCGGCTACTCGACGCCGGAGGGTGGCCTCCAGGTCGACCTGCGTCGCCTGGCCGACGTGGAGGTGCTGCCCGGTGACCGGGTGCGGGTCGGTGCCGGGGCCGCGCTCGGTGAGGTGGCGCGGGTGCTCGCGGCGGCGGGCCGGTGTCTGCCGACCGGCACGTGCCCGACCGTGGGCGTCGCGGGCCTCACGCTCGGCGGCGGCATCGGAGTGCTCGCACGCAAGTACGGGTTGACGTGCGATCACCTGGTCTCGGCCACCGCGGTCACGGCGGACGGACGGCTCGTCACCGCGTCCGCGCAGCAGGAACCGGACCTGTTCTGGGCGTTGCGCGGCGGTGGTGGCGGCAACTTCGCGATCGTCACCGAGTTCGTGTTCGGCACCGTGCCCGCACCCGACGTCACCGTGTTCTCCCTGCAGTACAACACCACCGCGGACGTGCTCGGCGCGTGGCAGCGCTGGATCGCGCAGGCGCCGGACGAGCTGTGGTCCAACGTCGTCGTGCGCGGCGGCGCCCAGCCCACCTGCCGGGTCGGCGGTTGCTTCGCCGGATCCGTCGGCGAACTCGCGTCGCTGCTGTCCGGCCTGCCCGCCGCCGCCTCGCGGTTCATCCAGCCGCAGACCTACGCCGAGGCCACGAAGTACTTCGCCGGCAACGGCATCGAGCACGAGTCGTTCGTGGCGTCGTCCCGCGTCCTGCGCTCGCCGCTGGACGACCCCGGCAAGGCCGCGGAACTCATGAACGGCCAGTCCGACGAGTCGTACCTGATCTTCGACAGCCTCGGCGGCGCGGTGGCGGCAGTCGCGCCCGACGCCACCGCGTTCCCGCACCGCACCGCCCTGGCCGGCGCGCAGATCTACTTCAAGACCCCGCCGGAGAACGCACCGGACACAGCTCGCGCGATGGCGCGGGTGCGGGACGGGCTCGGCGCGCTGACCGGCGACACCGGGTACGTCAACTACATCGACCCGCAGCTGCCGAAGTGGGCCGAGGCGTACTACGGGGCGAACCTGCCGCGGTTGCGGGAGGTGGCCGCCAGGTACGACCCCGATCGGGTGTTCGCGTTCGCTCAGTCGGTGCCGCGCTGAGCACGGCCAGTGCGCAGACGTCTCAAACCGGGTGTCGGCCTCGGCGACGCCGAAACCGCCGAACCATCCACGTCTACCGCAACTGGGGCGTCAGCGCGGCGCGGCACACCTCCACCGGGTCGCGGACACCGGCGATCGTCGCCGCCGCACGAGCGGCCGCGGCCGCGAAGCTCGGATCGCCCAGCACGCGTGCCACGGCGTTCCGCAGGCCATCCACAGTGGACGGACGAACGATCAGGCCGCTGCCCTGCCGGGCGACGCGGTTCGCCATCTCCCACTGGTCGCCGCCGCCCGGCACCACCACGACGGGCACGCCCGCCAGCAACGCCTTGGCCAGCATGCCGTGGCCGCCGCCGCAGACCAGCACCGCGGACCGGCGCAGCAGCTCGTCCTGGCGGCCCGGCCCCGCGCGGACCCAGTCCGGCAGGCCCGCCGGTGGCGAGAACGTCGAGATCACCGCCCGCACGCCCAGGTCGCGCAACGCCGAGAGCGTCATCGACGCCATGCCGGTGGCGCCGGTCCACGCCGTCGACGGGGCGACCATCACCAGCGGACCGTCGCCCGGCGGTGGGCTCATCCGCTGCTCACTCGCCTCCCACAGCAGCGGGCCGACGACGTGGGCGTTGTCGGGCCAGTCCGGGCGCGGCACCTCCAGGGCGGGCAGCGTCGCGACCAGCCGCACCGCCGGGCCCGGTTCGCGCGGGCCCAGGCCGATCTCCTGGCGGACGGCGGCGCGCTGGCGCTCGCCCTGACGGATCGACCTCGCGGTCATCGCGCGCAGAAACGCGTCGCGCAGCCTGCCGCGCACTCCGGTGCCGACGGCCAGGCCGCTGCCGAGCGGGGGCAGGCCTCGTGACGGTTCGTAGAGCGGGTGGGGTGACAGCTGCGCCCACGGCACGCCGAGCAGTTCCGCGGCCATGCTCGCGCCCAGCGCGAGGATGTCGCAGACGACCAGATTTGGTGCCAGGGCGGCGAGTTGCGGAGTCAGCGCCGACGCGAGGGTGGCGGCCTGGGCGTGCAGCGCGCCACCGAGGTCCGCCGCGTCCCGCAGGTCGTCCAGCGCCAGCCCGGTCACCCGTGACGCGGTGATTCCGGCACGGGTGGCGGCGTCGACCCAGCGACCACCGGTGAGCAGGAACGGGGTGTCGCCCGCCTCCGCGAACCTCAGGCACAACGCGATCGCGGGCACGACATGCCCCGGATCGCCTCCGGAGACCACAGCTACCCGCACGCGCGCCAGTCTCTTACAGCGCCTTGCTGAAGTGCAGCGCCGGAATGACGTAACCGGAACCGAGGTAGAGCCGGTGGGCGTGGTGGCGCTGCGTGCCCGAGTCGAGGTGCACGCCGGTGCAGCCGAGGCGGCGGGCCTCGTCGTCGACCCAGCTCAGCAGCGCGCTCGCGTGGCCCTGGCGGCGCGCGGACGGCAGCGTGCTGAGGTCGTCGATGTAGAGGTGTGATCCGGCGTAGAGGTTCGTGAGGTGGCGGAACCCGGCCACCGCGGCGACCTGGCCGGAGGCGTCGAGGGAGGCGACGAGCCGGTAGCCCTCCTTGCGCTGGGTGCGCACCGCCGCGACGAAGGCGTCCTCGGACGTGAGGTGCGGGCGGAGCTCACGCATCGCCTCGTACGCCAGCGCGGTGTTCTCGTCGTTCAGCTCGGTGATGGTCATATCGGTGATCATCGGACATGAAGTGGCCTTCCCGAAGGCCCATCTCGAACGTATTTCAGAAGGCCACTCACCGCCGAGGACTTCAGAAGCCGCAGCCCTCCGGTGACCAGCTGGTGTCGCTCGCGTTGCTGCCGTCGGCGCGCACGACCCGTACCTGGACGCACAGCGCACCCGGCGCGTAGAGCTCGATCGACGGCGTCTGGACCGAGCCGGACTTCAGGTCGTCGTTGGTGCGCCAGACGAACGAGTCGTCAGCCTGCTGCGTCGGGTAGGTCCAGGTGAAGCGCAACGTCGTGGGGTTCACGCGGGTGGCGTTGACGGTCGTCTTGCCGGTCGGACCGCCCGGTCCCGAGGCGGCGTTCTGCGGCTGCGCCGTCTGCGGTGCCTGCGGCAGCGAGTCGTCGTCCAGGAACAGGACCGCGCTGGTGCCGATCACCCCCGTGGCGACCGCGGCGACACCGGCGTAGATCGGCCAGCGCGCCCGTTTGCGCGCAGGCGGCGGCGCGACGGAGACGGCCACGGCGTCCGAAGCGGACGCCGCACCGGCGGGGTGGACGTCCCGCAGGCGTCGCGCGAAGTCCTCCGCGGACTCGGGCCGCAGCGCCGGGTCGGCCGACATCGCCTGGTGCAGCAGGACTTCCAGCGGTCGCGGTGCCCGTCCGGTCGGCGGCGGGCTGCCGCGCAGGATGCGCTGCTCCAGGGCGGCGTGCGTGTTGTTGCCGCGCGGCACGACGAACGGCGGGTACCCCGCGAGCAGGTGCCACAGCGTGGCCGCGAGGGAGAAGACGTCGGAACGGGCGCTGTAGGCGCCACTGGTGATCACCTCGGGCGCGGTCCACGGCAGCCGGTCACGGCCGAGCACGCCGAAGTCGGTCAGGCACGCGGCGCCGCCCTCGTCGAGCAGGACGTTGGCCGGCTTCACGTCTCGATGCACCACACCGGCCCGGTGCGCGGCCTGCAGCGCGTCGGCGACCTGGAGGCCGATCTCCACCACGCGCTCGAACCGCAACGGCGCCGGCGATCCGGCGTCACCGCCGGAGTAGTGCTTCATCACCAGGTACAGCAGTCCGGCGCGGGTCCGCCCGGCACGGTGCACGGTGACGATGCCGGGGTGCCCGAGCGCGAGCACCGTCCTCATCTCGGCCGCCCGCGGTGGGTCGACGAGCAGCTTCACCGCTGCTTCGCCGCCGCCGCCGTCGCGGTACAGGTGAACGTTCTTGCCGAGCGGTCGGACGTACCGGAATCCGGGGATCTCCGGTAACTCCTCTGTCATTCGCCACCTCAGTCGCCAATGCTGCCGGTCAGGTGGCCCCGTCCACCTCCGATGACTGAGTAATCCACGCCGGTGCGACTGTCAACGGTCAAGTCACCAGTTGAGACGGCGCCGTGGGCGGCTCATCCTCGAAGCTGTGCTGGAGGAGGCCCGCATGTCACTCGCGAACCCCGGCCGGTCGATCAAGGTGGTGACGATCGGCGTCTACGGCTTCGACGCGGACACGTTCCTGCGGCGGCTGCGGCAGGCGGGCGTGCGCGTGCTGCTCGACGTGCGGCAACGCCGTGGCGTGCGCGGGTCTGAGTACGCCTGGGCGAACTCGCGGCGGTTGCAGGCGGCGCTCGCCGAGGCGGGCATCGGCTACGAGCACCACACCGAGCTCGCGCCCACCACCGAGATGCGGCAGGTCCAGTACGCCGAGGACGATCGCCAGGGGGTCGGGAAGCGGTCCCGGCACGAGCTCGCCGCCGAGTACGCCCGCCGCTACACCGCGGAGGTCCTCGACGCCGCCGACCTCGCGCCGATCGCGTCCGGGGACGGGGTCGCGGCGCTGTTCTGCGTGGAGGCCGATCCCGAGGCGTGCCACCGCTCGTTGATCGCGCAGCGACTGGCCGACGAGTACGGCGTCCCGATCGGGCATCTGCGCCCGTGACATCTGTCATGGCGCAGTCGTGACAGCTGAGACCCGCACCGTCGGTTTCGGACCGCCAGCATTGTGGACATGACGGAAACAGCTGTGCGAGCCGGCGCCGCGGTGGCGCTGGGCGGTCTGCGGAAGCGGTTCGGGGAGGTCCGCGCGGTCGACGGCATCGACCTGGTGATCTCGCCGGGCGAGGTGGTGGCGTTGCTCGGCCCGAACGGCGCCGGGAAGTCCACGACGGTCGACATGATGCTCGGTCTGTCCACTCCGGACGCCGGGACGATCAGCGTGTTCGGCAAGCCGCCGCGCGAGGCGGTGGTGGCGGGGCAGATCTCGGCCATGCTGCAGAGCGGGGCGTTGCTGGAGGACGCGACGGTCGCCGAGGCGGTGGGGCTCATCGCGGCACTGCACCGCAAGCCGATGCCGGTGGCGCGGGCGCTGGAGCAGGCGGGCATCGCCGACCTCGCGAGCCGCAAGTGCACCAAGCTCTCCGGCGGGCAGCGCCAGCGGGTGCGGTTCGCGCTGGCACTGGTGTGCGAGCCGGACCTGCTGGTGCTGGACGAGCCGACGGTCGCGATGGACGTGGAGACGCGGCGGACGTTCTGGCAGCAGATGCGCGCCTACACCGACACCGGGCGGACGGTGCTGTTCGCGACGCACTACCTGGAGGAGGCCGAGGAGTACGCCGACCGCGTCGTGCTGATGCGGTCCGGGCGGATCGTGGCGGACGGGTCGGTGGCGCAGGTGCGGGCCGCGGTGTCCGGGCGGACGCTGCGGGCCGTGGTGCCGGGGGCGGCCGACCTCGACCTGCCCGGCGTGCGGGCGGCCGAACGGCGGGGTGACCAGTTCACGCTGACCTGCACGGACTCCGACGCCGCGGTGCGCGCGCTGCTGGCCCAACACCCCAACGCCCACGACATCGAGATCACCGCACTGGGGCTCGAGGACGCGTTCCTCGCCCTCACCGGGGAGGACGACTGATGAACACCCGTTTCCTGGCACTGGAGCTGCGGCGCGCGGTGCGCAACGGCCGGTACCTGATCTTCACCGTCGTGGTGCCGTCGGTCATGTACCTGCTGTTCGTGAGCCTCTACGGCGGCGGCGGCACGTTCCCCAACGGGCTGCCGGTCACGACGTCGCTGATGATGAACATGGCGTTGTTCGGGGTGATGGCCGGACCGTTGTCGGTCGGCGCCCGGATCGCGGTCGAGCGGGCCATCGGCTGGCAGCGACAGCTGCAGCTCACGCCGCTGACCGGTTCGGGATACCTGTTCACCAAGGGCACGCTGGGCATGCTGGTGGGGCTGCCGGCCGTCGTGCTGGTGTGCGTGCTCGGTGCGGTGAAGGGCGTTCAGATGGACGCGCTGCACTGGGTCGGTGTGCTGGTGACGCTGTGGCTGGGCGCGATCCCGTTCGTGCTGATGGGCATCGTGATCGGGCTGGTCGCGAGCCCGGACGGCATGCAGGCCATCACCGGTCTCGCCTCCATGCTGCTCGGCCTGCTGGGCGGCATCTGGATTCCGGCGGACGTGGCGCCGGACTGGCTCGCGACGCTCATGAAGGTGCTGCCGGTCTACTGGATCAAGGAACTGGCGCAGGCACCGTTCGTGTCCGGTGTGGACGTCAAGCAGGCGCTGCTGGTGATCGGGCTGTGGGTGGCGGGTTTGTCGCTGATCGCCGTGCGCCGCTACCGCGCGCAGAGCTAGGTTCGTCGTCGTGCGCCGCCGCAAAGAGGACAGCAACGTCAAGTGGTACCTGTTCTCCTGCCTGTTCGTCCTGTTCTACATCCCCGAGCTGATCTACAACGTGATCACCAGCGACGGGAGTGCCGCGGCGCGCGCGGTGCTGGTGACGTTGATCCTCGTCTACGCGCTGGGCTGGCTCTGGGCGCCGCGCTGGCTGTGGACGAGCGGCAGCGAGAACGTCAACACGGCGATCTGCCTGGCGCTGCTGGGGGTCGGTCTGGTCGTCGTGTACTGGCTGGGGATGCCGTCCGCGGGCCTGCTGGTCTACATCATGTCCACGATCGGTGTGGTGCTGACGTCGCAGCGGGCCATCGCGATCAACGTGACGGTCCTCGCGGTGCTGGCGCTCACCATGTTCCTGACCGACGACCTGCCCCGTGACGGCGGCCAGCTGATCACCTTGCTGTCGATCTCGCTGGGCATGCTCTTCCTGGGCAAGATGATCCGGGCGAACCGGGCGCTGGCCGCGGCGCAGGAGGAGATCGCCGCGCTGGCCCGCACCGAGGAGCGCAACCGGCTGGCGCGGGACCTGCACGACATCCTGGGGCACAGCCTGACCACGATCACCCTGAAGACCGGCGTGGCGCGGCGGCTGCTGGAGAGCGCGTCGCCCGACCGGGCCCTGGAGGAGATCCGCGAGGTCGAGCACCTCACCCGGCAGGCGCTCAGCGACGTCCGCACCACCGTCTCCGGCTACCGGGAGGTGTCGCTGTCGGCCGAGGTGGTCGGCGCACGGGCGGCACTGCGCGCCGCGGGGGTGGAGGCGGACCTGCCGCACGCGGTGGACAACGTGCGACCCGAGCTGCAGGGGGTGTTCGGGTACGTGTTGCGCGAGGGGATCACCAACGTGCTGCGGCACGCGGCCGCGACCCGGTGTTCCGTCCGGCTCGGGGACACCTGGCTGGAGGTGCGGGACAACGGGCGCGGCGCCGGCGTCGGCGAGCCCGGGACCGGGTTGAGGGGGCTGGCGGAACGGCTGGCCCCGCACGGTGGCACGGTGCTGGCGGGGCCGCTGGACGAGGGCGGGTACCGGCTGCGGGCCGAGGTGACGTGATGTGGCAGGAGCGCTTGCGTCGTGGGGGGTGGGGGGGGGGGAAGAGCCCGAGGCGGGGGAGACGGGGCACCAGCACAGCCCCGGAGGGGCGGGGGGGGGGGGGGCGGAAGTAGATAA
>NZ_JBEXJN010000079.1:0-33010 GCF_040609115.1 Lentzea sp. NPDC004782 | reverse complement strand
CCCCGGCCGCGGGCGCCCGCGGCCCCCCCCCCCCCCCCCCCCGGCGGCCGGCCCCCCACAACCCCCGGGCCCGCCTCGCCCCCCGCCCCCCCCCCCACTGGCGCACCCGCCGGTGATCACCGGGCGTGCAGCCGGCGCAGGTGGTCGTAGGTGGTGGGCAGCGTCTCCAGGAGCCGGGCCTGGTCCTGCCTGACCTCCGCGAAGAGCTTCTCCGCCGACTCCACGGAGTCGGAGCGGTGCGACAGCACCGGCGCAGGCCGGTCGGGCAGCAGGCCCAGCCCCGCGAAGATGCAGTAGTAGTTGGCGTTGCTCCAGAAGTTGCGGAACTCGGCCTCGAAGTTGCCGTAGTAGTTGCTCTCATCGGTCACCGGCGTGTCCACCGTGAGGCCCGCCTTGTACATGGCGACCTTCTCGGCGAAGCGGTCCGAGAACCTCAGTTTCTTGCACGCACGCCAGAACTGCGTGTCCGTGCGGGGAGCGAAGGTGAAGTGGGCCTGCAGGAAGTCGCGGGTGTCGTCGAACATCGTCTCGATCTCGGCGTTGAAGCGGTCGCGGAGAACGGGCTCGAAGTGCTTGTCGGGGAAGTGCTTCACCAGCTGGTAGAGCGTGGCGTAGATGAAGTAGATCCCGGTGGACTCCAGCGGTTCCACGAAGCACGAGGACAGCCCGACGCCGACGACGTTGCGCACCCACGCCCTGCGGTTGCGGCCGACCCGGAACTTCACGTGGTTGAGCGGCTGCTGCTCGGGGTCGAGGCCCCACATGCGGCACAGCTCGGTGGTCGCCTCGTCCTCGGAGGTGAAGCGGCTCGAGTAGACGTACCCGGTGCCGAACCGGCCCAGCAGCGGGATCTTCCAGGTCCAGCCCGACGACATGGCGATCGCCGACGTGTACGGCTCGACGCCCTGGGAGTCGTCGTGGGGCACCGCGGTGGCGACCGCCCGGTCGTTGAGGAGGTGGTCGCTCATGTCGAGGAAGGGTTCCTCCACGGCGCCGTTCATCAACAGGCTGCGGAAGCCGGAGCAGTCGATGAACAGGTCCGCCTCGAAACGCCGCCCGCTGCGGGTGTTGATGGCCGTCAGGTGGCCGCGTTCGTCGAACTCCGGTCCGACGTAGACGTCCTCGACGTGCAAGGCCGACTGCTGTTGCGTGGCGAACCGGCGCAGGAAGTCCGCGACCAGGTGCGCGTCGAAGTGCCAGGCGTAGCTCGCGTACGGCGTTCCGTCGGGCAGCATCGGGGCGAGTTTCGCGTCCAGCAACGGGGGCTGGCGGTAGCAGGCGTGGTCGAACGGGACGTCCGTCGCGCCGGAAAGCCGTTGCCGCACCCAGTAGTGCGACAGCGGCAGGTTGTCGTGGTCGGGCAGCAGGCCGAAGAGGTGGTCGAACTTGTCCGGCCCGCCCTGCGGCAGCGTGCGCGCGGCCGGCTCGCCCGTCCCCGGGGTGCGCCAGTTGATGAACCGCACCCCCATCTTGTAACTGGCGTTGCACTCGGGCATCCAGTCCTCCTCCTTGAGCCCGAGGAAGTCGAAGAAGGTCTTCTGCAGGTTGGGGATCGTCGCCTCGCCCACCCCGATCTTCGGGATGGACGGCGCCTCCACGACGGTGATCTCGACGGCGGGGCCGAGTGCGCGGCCCAGGTACGAGGCGGCCATCCAGCCCGCGGTACCCCCGCCAAGGACAAGAACTTTCCTGATCTGGTTGTCGTCCATGAAGAAGGGCTCCTCCGATGCCACCGGGTGTTCACAGCCGGTCGCGAGCGTAACGACCGGATCTACTTTTTTCCCATGGTCAAAGGAGTTCCGGTGATCCATTGATCGTTCATAGAGGGTCGATAGCCGTGGATGCGATGGTGGACGGCAGGAATCACCATCTCGATCCGGAGGCGACGTGAACGCAGGTGCTGACGTGACCAGAACCATCCCGGACCGGGTCGTCGTCGTCGGTGGTGGCACCGCCGGGTGGATGACGGCCTCCTACCTGAAAGCCGCCTTCGGTCACCGCGTCTCGGTGACGGTTGTCGAGTCGAGCCGGATCGGCACGATCGGCGTGGGCGAGGCGACGTTCAGCGACATCCGGCACTTCTTCGAGTTCCTCGGCCTCAAGGAGGAGGACTGGATGCCCGCGTGCAACGCGACCTACAAGCTCGCCGTGCGCTTCCAGGACTGGCGCCGGCCGGGGCACCACTTCTACCACCCGTTCGAGAAACTGCCGTCGGTCGGCGGCTTCCCGCTTTCGGACTGGTGGCTGCGCAACGGCCCCACCGAGCGGTTCGATGCGGACTGCTTCGTGCTGGCCTCCCTGTGCGACGCCGAGCGCAGCCCGCGCCGGCTGGACGGCTCGTTGCTCGACCGGCACACGGTCGACGCCGGCGCGGTGCCGATGGGGCTCACGATGTCCGAGCACCAGGGCGCCACCCAGTTCCCGTACGCCTACCACTTCGAGGCCGCGCTGCTGGCGAAGTACCTGTGCCAGTACGGCGTGGACCGCGGTGTGCGGCACGTCGTCGACGACGTCGAGGAGGTGCTGCTCGACGACCGCGGCTGGATCACCGCCGTGCGGGGCAAGCAGAGCGGGGAGATCCAGGGCGACCTGTTCGTCGACTGCACCGGGTTCAAGGGGCTGTTGCTGAACAAGGCCCTCGAAGTGCCGTTCGTGTCCTATCAGGAGAGTCTGCCCAACGACAGCGCGGTCGCGTTGCAGGTGCCGCTCGACATGCGGCGGCGCGGCATCCCGCCCTACACGCAGGCGACCGCCCAGAGCGCGGGCTGGATCTGGACCATCCCGCTGTTCGGCCGGATCGGCACGGGCTACGTCTACGCCGGCGACTACTGCACGCCGGACGAGGCCGAGCGCGTGCTGCGCGAGTTCGTCGGCCCGGCCGCCGCGGACGCCGAGGCCAACCACATCCGCATGCGGATCGGCCGCAGCGCCGAGTCGTGGGTGCGCAACTGCGTCGCGATCGGACTGTCCAGCGGGTTCGTGGAGCCGCTGGAGTCGACCGGGATCTTCTTCATCCACCACGCCATCGAGCAGCTGGTGAAGCACTTCCCGGGCGAGGGCTGGTCGGAGCACGGCAGGAGCATGTACAACTCGGCGGTCGGCAACGTCATGGACGGCGTGCGCGAGTTCCTCACGTTGCACTACCTCGCGGCGGAGCGGTCGGACACTCAGTACTGGCGCGACACCGCGCACCGAGCGTTGCCGGACGGGATGGCCGAGCGGCTCGAGCGGTGGAAGGTGCAGCCGCCCGACTCCGAGAACATCTTCCCGTACTACCACGGGCTTCCGCCGTACTCGTACATGTGCATCCTGCTGGGCATGGGCGGCATCGCCACGTCGTACCCGCCCGCGGTCGGGCTGTCCGACGACACCGCCGCGCAGAAGGAGTTCGCCGCCATTCGCGGCCGGGCCCGGCACCTGGTCGAGTCGCTGCCGAACCAGTACGACTACTTCGCGCAGATGCGCGAGGGATCCCTGCGATGAGCGAGTCGCTGCTGCCCGCGGTGGCGCCGGCGGACGGCGTCGCGGACGAGTTCCGCGCGATGATGCGGGGGTTCCCCACGGGAGTCGCCGTGGTGACGGCGTTCGACGAGACGGGCAGCCCGTGGGGGATGACCTGCTCGTCGATCTGCAGCGTCACGCTCGATCCACCCACGTTGCTGCTGTGCGCGCGGGCGGGCAGCCCGACACTGGCGGCCATGCGCGGGCGGGGCGCATTCGCGGTGAACCTGCTGCACGAGCGCGCCCGTGACACCGCGGCCCTGTTCGCCTCCGGCGATCCCGGCCGGTTCGATCGGGTGCAGTGGGGAACCGGCGGCGCGGGCCCGCACCTGAAGGTGGACGCGCACGCGATCGCCGACTGCGTGATCGCCCGTCCCCCGGTGGAGGCGGGCGATCACGTGGTGGTGTTCGGGGCGATCGACCAGGTCGCGCTGGTGACCGGTGAGCCGCCGCTGCTGTACGGGCACCGGCAGTACCGGGCGTGGTCCGGCGCGGCCTGAGCTCAGACGCCGGCGAGCAGGGCCGGGTCCGCGGTGAGGATCGCGTGGTGCACCTCGCGCAGCAGCAGACCCGGCTCCACGCCGAGCTCCTCGCTCAGGATGCGTCGGCCCCGTTCGTAGTGGCTCAGCGCTTCCGCCTGCCTGCCCGAGCGGTAGAGCGTGGTCATGAGCTGGGCCCGGAACCGTTCGCGCAACGGGTGCCGCGCCACCAGCCTGGTGAGCTGGGGCAGCACGTGGCCGTGCCGGTCCAGGGCGAGTTCGGCGTCGATGAGGTGTTCCAGCGCGGAGATCCGCGCCTCCTCGAGCCGCGGCCCCTCCGCGCTGCTGAGGTGCTCGGACACGTTGGCGAGCGCCGGTCCCCGCCACAGCGCCAGCGCGAGCCGGAGCCGGGAACGGGCGTCCTGCGCACGTCCCTCACCGAGCGCGGCGGCACCGCTCGCGGACAGGTGCTCGAACTCGGCGAGGTCGAAGCGCGCTCCGTTGAGGCGGGTCAGGTAGCCGGGAGCGCACCGCGTGATGCTCACTGCGGACCCGAGCGCCTTGCGCAGTCGCGACACGTAGTTGTAGATCTGCGCGTTGAGCGTGGCGGGCGGGTTCACGCCCCACAGGTAGGCGCTCAGCTCCGCGTCCGACACGAAGCCGTGCTCTGCGGTCAGCAACGCGGCGAGCACGGTCCGGTGCTTGGCGCCGTCGAGTGCGACGCCCACCCCGTCGTCGAGCACCTCGACCGGTCCGAGGATCCGCACGTACATCGTTCACCCCCAAGTGGCGGCGGCCCGCCCTCAGGACTGGCCGCCCCTTCGATCAGTCGTCCGGTGCGCACTCGATGAGCTGGTAGTCGGGCAGCCCCTCGGTGGACGCGGCGTTCGTCATCGACGTCACCGCGAAACCCGCTGTGCGCAACAAGGTTCGGTACTCGTCGGCGGTGCGTTCCCGCCCGCCGGCGAAGACGAGGTTGTTGAGGTCGGTCATGCCGTACGCGGGCGAGTCCTCCGCGCTGAGCACGACCGGCATCACCGTCTCGACCACGATCAGCCGCGCCTGCCGCGCCAGCGCGGCGCGGCAGTTGCGCAGGAGGGCGATCGCGTGCTCGTCGTCCATGTCGCGCAGGACGTGGTTGAGCACGTAGGCGTCGGCCCCTGGCGCGACGGCGACGGTTGCGTCGCCCTCGCGGATCTCGCACCGGTCCGCGACTCCCGCGTCACGCAGCGTCTCGGCTGTCTGCTCGTGCGCCTGCGGGAGGTCGTGGACGACGCCGCGGGTCCGCGGCGCCGAGGTGAGGATCGTGGCGAGGAAGGTGCCGCAGTCGCCACCGAGGTCAGCCACCAGCCCGTACGCGCCGAAGTCGTACACCTTCACCGCGCTCGCTGCGAACTCCAGGCTCGCACGCGCTTTCGCGGTGCGGTAGAGGCGGGACAGCACGGGATGGCGCGCCGTGCTCTCGAACGCGGTGAGCCCGGTGTCGCGGTCGCGCACCGGCTTCCCGGTGCGCACGGCCGTGGCCAGGTCCCCCCAGGCGTGCCACAGCGCGGGCATGGCGCAGAGCAGGATCATGTCCCTGACGGAGTCCGGCACGTCCGACCGCAGCTGCGCCCCCGTTCCGGTGAGGGTGAACGTCTCGGCGTCGGCCTGGGCCACCACGCCGAGCCCGGCGAGCGCGCGCAGCAGCCGCAGCACCGCGGCGGGGTCGGCGTCGATCCGCGCGGCCAGCTCCGCCGCGCTCAGCGGCCCTTCCGCGAGCACGTCGGCGATGCCGAGTTCGGCCGCGGCGAAGAGAATCGGAGCGGGCAGGTACGCCGTTGCCTGCTGCACCAGTGATTGGTCCGTCACGGCCGCTACCTCGTCCGCAACGGCAGCGACCTGATGCCGATCATGTCCGACGTCGGCACGAATGACGGCGGGTCGTCCGGATCCGTCTCCAGCACGGGGAACTGGTCGAGCAGGGCGTTGAGCGCCACCTCGCCCTCGAGTCTGGTGAGGCCGGCGCCGACGCAGAAGTGGATGCCCCTGCCGAAGCCGAAGTGGGGATTGGGGTCGCGGTCGGGCAGGTACACGGCCGGGTCGGGGAAGCGGCGCGGGTCGCGGTTGCCGGCACCGAGCCAGAGCAGCAGCATCTGGTCCGCGGGGATGGTCGTGCCGCCGATGCGCACCTCCTCCTTGGTGGCGCGGGTGAGCACGGTCGAGGGCGGCAGGACGCGCAGTGCCTCCTCGATCGCGCCCGGCACGAGAGAACGGTCCGCGCGCACCCGCTTGGCCTGGTCCGGGTTGGCGTCGAGGCACAGCAGGGTGTTGCCCAGCAGCATGGTCGTGGTGATGTGGCCGGTGACGAGGATGATGTTGGCGAGGTTGACGGCCTCGTTCTTCGTCAGGCGTTCCCCGTCGGACTCCGCGCTGACGAGGACGGTCAGCAGGTCGTCCTTCGGGTTGACCCTGCGGTCGTCCAGGTGCTCGGCGAGGTAGTCGAACAGCGGGCGGATCACGTCGGCGGCGTTGTCGAGGCTCTTCTTGCCCTCCTCGCTGCCGTCCAGGAAGGAGAACCCGCTGAAGGTGTCGATGATGTTCTCGGCCCAGCCCTTGAACAGGTCGCGGTCCCCGGCGGGCACGCCGAGCAGCTCGGCGATCACGATCACCGGCAGCGTGTAGGCGAGGTCGGCGACCACCTCGATGCGGTCGCGGCCCTCGATCTCGCGCATCAGGTCCGCGGTGATCTCGGCGACCCGGGGTTCGAGCCTCGCCACGGCCCGCGGGGTGAACGCCTTGCTGACGAGCTGGCGGAACTTGCGGTGCTGCGGCGGGTCCATCTGCGTCATGTCGCCCTCGAGCAGCTTCGGGTCGACCTCGACCGGCAGCAGCCGCGTGGTGTCCGAGGAGAACCGCTCGTGGTCGCCCAGCATCTCGAAGATCTCCGGGTGCCCGTAGACGTTCCAGACCTTCTGCTCCTCGTCGTGCACGATCGGGGTCTCCGGGCGTTCGCCGCGCAGCCAGCGGTGCTCGGGGTGGATGTTCCAGCGTTCGACGACCGTCGTCATCGCGGTTCCTCCTGGTGCCGGTGGTGGGTCGCCGTCACGAGGTGACGACGGGCAGGTTGCTCAGGCCGCCGGCGTCGGCGATCTGGTAGAAGCGGGGCTTGTTCTCCGGGTCCACCCGCAGCGCGGGGAAGCGGTCGAGCAGCACGTCCACCGCGACCCGCGACTCGAGCCTGCCCAGTGCGCGGCCGGGGCAGATGTGCACGCCGCGGCCGAAGCCGAGGTGCGGGTTCGGGGCGCGGTCGGGGAGGAACTCGTCAGGCCGGTCGAACTTGCGGGGGTCCCTGTTCGCCGCGCCGGTCCACGCCATCAGGACCGTGTCCTTCGGGATCAGCTTCCCGCCGACCTCGACGTCCTCGTTGGTGCAGCGCATGATCCCGGCGATCGGGGGCGTGAACCGCAGCGTCTCCTCCAGCAGCCCGGGGATGAGCGAGCGGTCCTCGCGCACGCGCTTGGCCTGGTCGGGGAACGTGTCCAGGCACAGCACCGCGTTGGCGAGCAGGATCGACGTGGAGTGGTGGCCCGCGATGAACAACCGGTTGGCGATGTTGAAGATCTCCGTGTCGGACAACCGGTGCCCGTCGATCTCGGCCGTCGTCAGGTTCGTCAGCAGGTCCTCGCGGGGCTGCTTGCGCCGCTCGGCCACGAGCCCGGACCAGTAGTCGTGCATCTCGCGCAGCATGCGCAGCGCCGCGTCCAGTTCACCCTGCTGGCGTGCGAGCTCCTCGCCGGTGGGCTCCTCGTACGGGTCGAAGTCGCCCGCGCCGTCGAGCAGGCGGTGCATCCAGTCGTGGATGAACGAGTGGTCCTCCACCGGCACGCCGAGCAGTTCGGAGATCACGATCACCGGCAACGGCAGGGTGAACTCCTCGACCAGGTCGAACCGGTCGCGGTCGCCGATCTTGTCCAGCAGTTCGTCGATCAGCCCGCGCACGTGCGCCTCGCGTTGCACGACGGTGCGTGCGCTGAACGCCCTGTCCACCAGACCACGCACCTTGCGGTGCTCCGGCGGGTCCATCTGGGCGAAGTCGCCGGCGCAGATCTCGGGGTCGATCTTGATCGGGTCGAGCCTGCCGGTGTCGTTGGAGAACACCGACGGGTTCGTGAGGATCTGCACGGTCTCCGGGTATCCGTAAATGTGCCAGATCTTCAACCGGTCGTCGTAGACCACTGTTTCCTCCGGCTGCCGCCCGTGCAACCAGAAATGCTCCGGATAGATTTCCCAATCTTCGACGGTCGTCACTGGGTGGTCCTCTCTTCAGGCGCGACACGCCGCCACCTGATCGACCGGCGGGCGCATGATTTCTGGAGCTTCACGGCCCGCCGGGTGCAGTGTCAACGGATGCCGGGCCCGGTGGGAAAGCGTCCTGCCGACAGGACAGTCAGAGCTCGGCGACGGGCAACCCGTCCATCATCTCGGCGATCCGGCAGTGGTGTGCCTGCGCGCCGCCGGCGAAGTGGTCGCGCACCCGCACCCGCACCTCCGGCGGCTGTTCCTGGCTCAGCTTGAACATCGCGTCCACCCCGGTCACCGCGAGCCGGAACGCCCCCACCCCCGGCAGCAGCTCGTCGAAGTAGTCCAAAGAGGACTCCATCGACCAACCCGTTCCGTGATTCGCCTCGAAGGCACGCACCGTGGCCGTGACGGTGGCGAGCGTCTGCTCGGCGTCGAGCACCCTGCGCAGGGTGCCACGTACGTGCACGGCGGTGAAGTTCCAGGTGGGGGCGGCGGGAGTGCGGTCGTAGACGGTGGGCGAGACGTACGAGCCGGGGCCGGTGAACACGGCGGTGACCTCGCCCGCGTCCCCCAGCGCGGCCCAGTGCGGGTTCGCCCGGTTGAGGTGTCCCCACAGCACGGCGCCGTGCAGGTCGTCCGGGTCCGGGTCGGCGTGGCCTGGATCGAGGATCATCGGCGCGTGCGTGATGAACGGGCTCGACCCCGCCGGCCCGTTGCTCACGAGCTGGGCCAGCGGGTGGTCGCGGACCAAGTCGGTGATCCAGCGTCCGTGCGGTTCGCGGTACTGCGCCGGGACGAACATGTGCACAACCCCCTCTTGTTCCGACCGGACCGGTGACACGGCACGCGGATCGCTGTCCTGTCGACCGGACGAGAACGCGTGCCGGTGCGCGGTACGAATGCGGTGAATTCGCCTTGACTGGTCTGCAGGCGGATCTGGAGCATCGCACAGGAATGCTGCCGCCGGGCCTGTCCGTCGCTTCACGACGAATCCGCGGTGTGCGGCCGGTGGTGCTTTCCCCGGGTTTTCCGGAAACGGTGGGGGTGTGGCGTGGTTCCCTTGTCCTTCGCGCAGCGCATGTTGTGGCTCCTCGACCAGGTCGGGGGTCCGTCGGCGCGCTACAACCTGCCGTTCGCGGCCCGCATCCGCGGGCGGGTCGACGTCGAGGCGTTGCGTGCGGCGGTGCGCGACGTCGTCCTGCGGCACGAGAGCCTCCGCACGCTCCTGGTCGCCGACGAACGCGGGACGCCCTGGCAGCACGTCCTCGCCGCGGAGGACGTCGAGCTCGGCATCCCGCTCGTCGAGGTGCCGGACGCGGACGCGACGGTGCGGGAGTGGTCCGCGCTCCCGTTCGACCTCGCGCGGGAGATTCCCGTGCGGGCGGGCCTGATCCGGTGCGGCGCGGACGAACTGCTCCTCGTGCTGGTCGTGCACCACTGCGCCGCCGATGGCGAGTCGATGGGGCCCCTCGCCGCGGACCTGTCCACCGCGTACTCGGCGCGAATGGCCGGACTGAGTCCACAGTGGAGCGAGCTGGAGCTGCAGTACGCCGATTTCGCCGTGTGGCAGGCGGAGCTGGTGGAGAGCGTCGCCCCGGTGCAGAAGGAGTTCTGGCGCGGTGTGCTGACCGGTGCTCCCGCGGTCGTGTCCGTGCCGGGCGACCGCGAGCGGCCCGAGTTCGGCTCGGGTGGTGGCGCGACCGTCCACCTGCGACTGGACGCCGAGCTGGTGGGCGCGCTGCGAGACGTGGGCAGGGCGCAGGGGATGTCGCTGCCGATGGTCGTGGAGTCGGTGCTGGTGCTGGCGCTGTCACGGCTGGGGGCGGGACTCGACGTCGTGGTGGGGTCCACCGTGGCGGGCCGGAGCGAGCCCGAGCTGGCCGGGCTGGTCGGCTTCTTCGTCAACACGTGGGCGTTGCGCGTCGATCTGGGCGGCGACCCGTCGTTCACCGAGGTGCTCCGCCGGGTCCGTGCGCGGGCGCTGGCCGCCTACGACCATCAGGACCTGCCGTTCGGTCAGGTCGTCGAGGCGGTGGACCCGCCGCGCACTCCCGGTGCCCATCCCGTGTTCCAGGTGATGTTCACCTGGCAGACCGACGCTTCCGTCCCGCTGGACCTGCCCGGTGCCGACGCCGTGCTGGAGCCGCTGACCACCGGCACCGCGAAGTTCGACCTCGAGCTCAACTTCACCCCGGACGGCGACGGCCTTCTCGGGACGCTGGAGTACGCCACCGATCTGTACGACCCGGAAACCGCCGCCGCCATCGCCGCCCGGTTCGCCGTGGTCGCCGAGGCACTCGCCGAGAACCCCGACGCACGGCTCGGATCCCTTCCCGTCGAGCCTCCCTCCGGACGACGCCCGGTACGCGACGCCGACGTGGAACGCGTGCTGCTGACCCATCCCGGCGTGGCCGAAGCGGCTGTCGTGCGAGCTGGGGCCCGCACCCTGGCCCACGTGGTGCCGGTGGCCTCGGGTGCGCTGGGCTCGTCCGCCACCCTCGCCGGCACGACCGTGGACCTGAGCGCCGGGGTGACGCCCGCGGAACTGCGCGCGCTCGTCGTGGAGCACTGCGGCGAGGACCGGGTGCCCGCGGCTTTCGCCCTCGTGGACCGGCTTCCGCTCGCCGGGAACGGCCCGGTGGACGCCGCCGGAGCCGGGCGGCCTCCCCACCGCGCGCCCGCCACCCCGGTGGAAGAGGTGCTGGCCGAGGTCTACGCCGAGGTGCTCGGGGTGGACCGCGTCGGGGTCGACGACAACTTCTTCGTCATCGGCGGCGACAGCATCCGGTCGATCCAGGTCGTGTCGCTGGCGGCGGCCCGCGGTGTCGTGATCACCCCGCGCGCCGTGTTCGAGTGCCGGACCGTCGGCGCGCTCGCGGCCCGTGCCGGCGCCGGAGCTCGCCCGGTTCAGGTGGCCGAGGACGACGGCACGGGATTCCTGCCGATGCCACCGGTCGCGCGGTTCCTGCTGCGTCGTGGCGGCGGCATCGACCGGTTCGGCGTGCCGGCCGTGCTGGACCTGCCCGCGGGCATCGACGAGAGCGGGCTGCTGGCCGTCCTCACCGCCGTGGTCGACCGGCACGACCTGCTGCGCTCGCGGCTGCTGCCGGGTGGCCTGCGCGTGGATCGTCCGGGAACGGTCGACGTCGCGGCCCTGCTCACCCGCGTGCCGGAGGAGGCCGACGTCGTGGCCCAGTCCGTGGCGGAGATCGACGCGGCCGCCGGCAGGCTCGCCCCGGCCGACGGGGTGATGGCCCAGTTCGTCTGGCTCGACCCCGGCCGGTTGGTCGTCGTGCTGCACCACCTCGTGGTGGACGGGGTGTCCTGGCGCATCCTCGGCGACGACCTCGCGGCGGCCTGGGAGCAGGTGCGGTCCGGCAGGCGCCCGGCACTGCCCGCCGGTGGTACGTCGATGCGCCGGTGGACGCACGCCCTGATCGACGAGGCGGTGGCCCGCGCCGGCGAGCTGCCCGCCTGGCTGTCCATCGTGGACGGACCGGATCCGTTGCTGGGAAAGCGCCTTCTCGACCCGGCGGTCGACACCACCCGCACCGTCGACACCCTCTGGCTGCGCTGGGACCCGGCGACGACCGAGTCGGTGCTGACCACCGTGCCGTCGATCTTCCGCACGGGCGCGGACACCGCTCTGCTGACCGCGCTCGCCCTCGCGCTCACCCGCTGGCACCGGTTGCGCGGCCGCCACGAACCCTCCCAGCTGCTCCGGCTCGAAGGCCACGGCCGAGAGCAGGACAGCGTGCCGGGCACCGACCTCACCCGCACCCTCGGCTGGTTCACCACCGTCTACCCCGTGCGCCTCGACCTGGGCGCCGTCGACGTCGCCGACGCACTGGCGGGCGGACCCGCCGCCGGGGCCGCGCTGAAGGCGGTGAAGGAGCAGCTGCACGCGGTGCCGGGCCGCGGGCTCGGGTTCGGCCTGCTGCGCCACCTCAACGACGAGACCGCCGAGTTGCTGCGGGACCGCCCCACGGGCCAGGTGGCGTTCAACTACCTCGGCCGGACCTCGATCGGTGACCGGCAGCGGGGACTCGGGTTCACCGAGACGCCCGGCACCGCCGAGCTGGTCGCTGAACCCGATCCGGACATGGCCGCGCTCGCCGAACTGGACATCACCGCAATGGTCACCGGTGACCACCGGCTCACCGCGCGGCTCGCGTTCCCCACGGGCGTGCTCTCCCGCGCCGACGCCGAGGAGCTCGCCGCGCTGTGGGACACGGCGCTGCGGGGGCTCGCCGCCCACGTCTCCAGCGCCGGCGCGGGCGGTCTCACGCCGTCGGACCTGCCGTTGGTGAGGGCCGGCCAGGCCGAGATCGACGCCTGGGAGCGGGCCATCCCCGGTCTCGTCGACGTCTGGCCCGTCACGGCACTGCAACGCGGTCTGCTGTTCCACGCGATGCTCGCCGGAACGACCTTCGACGCGTACCACATGCAGCTGGTCCACCACCTGAGCGGACCGGTGGACGCGGAGCGGATGCGCGCGGCGGGACAGGCGCTGCTCGACCGGTACCCGAACCTGCGCGCCGCGTTCGTGCCGGACGCCGCCGGTGATCCCGTCCAGGTCGTGCCGGCCCGCGCGGAGCTGCCGTGGCGGCACCACGTTCTCGGCACGGGCGACCCCGAGGCCGAGCTGGAGCGGCTGCTCGCCGGCGACCGGGACGAGCACTTCGACCTGACCGCGCCGCCGTTGCTGCGCATGACCCTGGTCACCCGGGACGAGAACAGCGCGCACCTGGTCCTCACCGCCCACCACGTCCTGTTCGACGGCTGGTCCGTGCCGATCCTGATGAAGGACCTGCTCCGGCTCTACGACGCGGGACGGGCGCTGCCGCCCGCGCCCGCGTACCGCGACTTCCTGGCGTGGCTCTCCGCTGGAGACCCGGCCGTGTCCGCACTGGCGTGGACCGCGGAGCTGGACGGTGTCACCGGTCCGACGTTGCTCGCGGGCGAGGCCGGTGTGCACGCGCCCGCGAAGGACATCGGCCAGGTCGACGTCGGGCTGCCGCGCGACCTCGCGCGCCGCGTCGCCGCCCGTGCCGCCGAGCTGGAGACGACCGTCAACACCGTCGTGCAGGCGGCGTGGGCGGTGGTGCTGGGCAGGCTGACCGGCACCGGCGACGTCCTGTTCGGCGCGACCGTGTCGGGTCGCCCGCCGTCGCTGCCGGGCGTGGACGAGATGCTGGGCCTGTTCGTCAACACCGTGGCCGTGCGGGTGCGGTGTGCGCCGGGGACACCGTTCAGCGAGGTCCTGGCCGACCTGCACCGCCGCCAGGGAGCCCTGCTCGACCATCACCACCACCCGCTGGCCGACGTCCAGCGGGAGGCGGGCCTGTCCGTCCTGTTCGACACGGTGGTGGTGTTCGAGTCGTTCCCCGTCGACCACCTCGGGCTCGACGGCGCGAACAGCTCCTCCGAGGTCCGGATCACCGGCCTGACACCGATCACCGGCACGCACTACCCGCTGACCGTCACGGCGGACGCCGACCCTGACCTGCGGATCGCGCTGCAGTACCAGCACCACCTGTTCGAACACGCCGAGGTGGAACTGGTGGCCGCACGCCTGCTGGCCGTGCTCACCGAGGTGACCGCCGACCCGCACACGGCGGTGGGACGGCTCGGCGGTCTGGACGCCGAACGGGACGCCGCGCTCAGTCGTGGCGCCGGTGAGGACCGGGCGCTCGACCCGGCCCTGCTGACCATCGGCGGGGCGTTCGGTGCCGGGCTGGCGGGCTGGGCGGACCGGGTCGCGGTGGCCGCCGAGGGGCGGTCGCTCACGTTCGCGGAGGTCGACGCGCGGTCGAACCAGATCGCGCGGTGGCTCGCCGGACGCGGTGTGGGCGCGGAGTCCGTCGTGGGTGTGCGGCTGGGGCGGTCGGTCGACCTGCTGCTGGTGCTGCTGGGCGTCGCGAAGGCGGGAGGGGTGTTCCTGGTGCTCGATCCCGGCCTGCCGCCCGACCGGCTGGAGTTCGTCGTCGGCGACGCCCGCCCGTTGCTGGTGCTGGACTCCTTCCCGGACGTGTCGGGGGAGTCCGCGGCGTCGTTGCCGATGCGGGTGGATCCGGACAACGCGGCGTACGTGATGTACACGTCGGGCTCCACCGGGCGCCCCAAGGGCGTCGTGGTGTCGCACCGGTCGTTGATGAACCGGGTGTGGTGGGGCCACGGCGAGTACGGACTCGGCGTCGGGGACCGCGTGCTGTGGAAGACGTCGATGAGCTTCGACGTGTCGCTGCCGGAGGTGTTCTGGCCGCTGGTGACGGGTGCGGGGATCGTCGTCGCGGAGGCGGACGACCACCGCGACCCCGCGCGCCTCGTGGCACTGATGCGGGACTTCGAGGTCTCCAGCGTGAACTTCGTGCCGTCGATGCTGGCGGCGTTCCTGCTGGACCGCGACGTGCGAGAGGTGGCGGCGGGCGGTGGACTGCGGGCGTTGCGCCGCGTGGAGGCCGCGGGCGAAGCGCTGCCGGTGGAACTGGTGCGGAGCTTCGCGGAGGTGCTGCCGCACGTCGAGTTGCACAACCTGTACGGGCCGACCGAGGCGGCGGTCGAGGTCACCGCTGCCGAGGTCACCGGTATCACGTCGGGCGGCGTGCCGATGGGCGGGCCGGTGTGGAACACGCAGGTGTACGTGCTGGACCCCGGTCTGGCACCGGTGGGTCCCGGCGTGCGCGGCGAGCTGTACCTGGGTGGTGTGCAGCTGGCTCGCGGCTACCTGGGCAGGCCGGGCCTGACGTCGGACCGGTTCGTGGCGTGTCCGTTCCGTCCGGGCGGCCGCATGTACCGCACCGGCGACGTCGTGGAGTGGGGTCCCGGCGGGCTGGTGTTCCGCGGTCGCGTCGACGACCAGGTGAAGGTGCGGGGTTTCCGGATCGAGCCGGGCGAGGTGGAGGCCGCCCTGGTGAGCCACCCGGCCGTCGCGCAGGCCGCCGTGGTGGTGCGCGACGACCGCCCGGACGACCAGCGGCTCGTCGCCTACGTCGTGCCGGGCGACGCCCTGGTGGACGAGAAGCTCGTTTCGGAGCAGGTCACCGAGTGGCAGCAGGTGTACGACAACACCTACGCCGCCGCGGCGGAGGGCGAGTGGGGTGAGGACTTCTCCGGCTGGGTCTCGGCGTACACCGGCTCGGCGATCCCGCTGGCCGAGATGCGGGAGTGGCGTGCCGCGGCCGTGGCGCTGGTGCTCGAGAGCGGGCCTCGCCGCGTGCTGGAACTGGGCGTCGGCTCCGGCCTGCTGCTGTCCCGGGTGGTGTCCGAAGTGGACGAGTACTGGGGCACCGACTTCTCCGGCCCGGCGATCGCCGCGCTGCGCTCGAAGGCGCGGGTGCACGGCTTCGGCGACCGCGTGCACCTGCGCTGCCAGCCGGCCGACGACACCACCGGACTGCCCGGCGGTGCGTTCGACACGGTCGTGATCAACTCCGTCGCGCAGTACTTCCCGTCGGCTCGTTACCTGGAGCGCGTGCTCGACCAGGCGCTTGGCCTGCTCGTCCCCGGAGGCCGGGTGGTGGTGGGCGACGTCCGCTGCCTCGGCACGGCGCGGGCCTTCTACGCCGAGGCCCACAGCGCCCAGCACCCCGGCGCGTCACCGGAGGTGGTGCGGGCCGCCGTGGAGCAGGCCGCCCTGGTGGAACGCGAGCTGCTGCTCGACCCGGAGTGGTTCACGCGCTGGGCCGCGGGCCGGCCGGTGGCGGTGGACGTGCGCCTCAAGGAAGGGACCACGCACAACGAGCTGACCCGCCATCGGTACGAGGTGGTGCTGCACCACCGGCCCGCATCGGTGGTCTCGGTCGCGGAGGCGCCGACGCTGGTGTGGGGCAGGCAGGTGCGCGAGCTCGGGGAACTGGCGCGGTTCTGCCGGGAGCGGCCGGGACAGGTGGTGCGCGTGCAGGACGTTCCGAACGCGCGCTTCGCGGGCGGGGCCGGGCTCGACCCCGACCACGCCCGCCGGTGGGCCGTCACGGCAGGCCTGTGGGCTGTGTGTGCTCCGTCCGCCGACGTCCCCGAGTGCTTCGACCTCGTCGTGCTGCCTTCCGCGCCCGCACCCGGCATCGCGGTGACGGGTGCGTTGCGTGCCACCGGCCGCGCGGCTCGCGTGCTGAGCACCGATCCCGTGCGGGCGCGGGCGATCGGCTCGCTCGTCGCCGGCCTGCGCGGGCACCTCGACGGGGTGCTGCCCGACTACATGATGCCGTCGTCGATCGTGCCGATCGGCGCCCTGCCGCTCAACGCCAGCGGCAAGATCGACCGTGCCGCGCTGCCCGTTCCCGACCACGTCGCCCCCGCCACCGGGCGCGCGCCCCGCACCCGGCGCGAGGAGGTGCTGTGCCGGCTGTTCGCCGAGGTGCTGGGGCTGGATCGGGTCGGTGCGACGGACGGGTTCTTCGACCTCGGCGGGCACTCGCTGCTCGCCACACGGCTGGTGAACCGCATCCGCGCCGTCCTCGGCACAGGACTCGAGATCCGTGCCGTCTTCGACCACCCGTCGCCGGCGGCACTGGCCGGGCGGCTCGACGAGGGACGGCCCGCCAGGCCGCCGCTCGTCGCTGCTGCCCCGCGGCCGGAGCGGCCGCCGTTGTCGTTCGCCCAGCAGCGGTTGTGGTTCGTCGACCAGTTCGCGGGGCCGTCCGCCACCTACAACGTGCCGCTGGTGCTGCGGCTGGAGGGTGAGCTCGACGTGGCCGCCCTGACCGAGGCCGTCGGTGACGTCGTCGGCAGGCACGAGTCGCTGCGCACGGTGATCGCGGTCGGCGCGGACGGGGTGCCGCACCAGCACGTGCTGTCCGCCGCGGAGGTACCGGACCTGGTGGACGTGACCGGGGGCGGGCACTCCACTGTGGACGCTGCTGCCCGGCGGCCCTTCGACCTCGCCGTCGAGCCACCTCTGCGCGCCACCGTCGTCCGGCACGGCGAGCACGATCACTCGCTCGTGCTGTGCGTCCACCACATCGCGGGCGACGGCGAGTCGATGGCGCCGCTGCTGCAGGACCTCGCCGCCGCCTACCGTGCGCGCAAGGCGGGCGGAGCTCCTGACTGGGCGCCACTGCCGGTCCAGTACGCGGACTACGCGCTCTGGCAACGGGAGCTGCTCGGCGAGGAGGACGATCCGGAGAGCCTGCTCGCCCGGCAGACCGCCTACTGGCGGGCCGAGCTGGCGGGTGTGCCGCAGCCGTTGAGCCTTCCGGCCGACCGGCCGCGGCCCGCCGTTGCCGGGCAGAGCGGTGACGCCGTCGAGTTCGCACTCGATCCCGGCGTGGCGTCCGCGCTCGGTGAGCTGGCCGCGGCGCGCGGTGCGACGGTGTCCATGGTGTTGCAGGCCGCGCTCGCCGTGTTGCTGTGCCGGCTCGGCGGCGGTGAGGACGTCACGATCGGCTCGCCCATCGCCAACCGCGTGGACGAAGGGCTCACCGGGCTCGTCGGGTTCTTCGTCAACACCTGGGTGCTGCGGGTCCGCCTCGACGGAGATCCGGGCTTCGGCGAGGTGGTGGACCAGGTCCGCCGTCGTGCCCTCGCCGCGTACGACAACCAGGACGCGCCGTTCGAACGGATCGTCGAGCTGGTCAACCCGGACCGGTCCACGGCGCACCATCCGTTGTTCCAGGTGATGCTGGCCTGGCAGAACCTCGCCTGGGGGGACCTCTCGTTCGCTGATCTGCGCGTGTCACCGGAGTCGCCGGGCACCGGCACCGCCAAGTTCGACCTCTTCTTCAACATGGCGGACCTCCCCGGCAGGGGAGTGATCGGCAGCCTGGAGTACGCGACCGACCTGTTCGACCGGTCCACCGCCGAGCGAATCGCCGAACGGTTCGTCCTCGTGCTGGCCCAGCTCGTCCGCGCCCCCGCGAGCCGCGTCAGTTCCGTGGACGTGTTGTGTCCCGGCGAACGCGAGCTGCTCCTGCGCGCGGCCACCACCGCCGCACCCGCCGAGCCCGCGCTCATCACCGACCTCGTTGCGCGGCAGGCCGAACGCACGCCGGAAGCCGTCGCGGTCGTCTCCGGCGACACCCGTCTGACCTATCGCGAACTCGTGACGCGGGCACGGCGGGCCGCACGGGCGCTGACCCGCCGGGGCGCGGGCCCGGAGACGCTGGTGGGTCTTGCCGTCGGGCGCACCGCGGACCTGGTGACCGCCGTGCTGGCGGTGCTGGAGTCCGGCGCCGCCTACGTACCGCTGCACCCCCGTGCCCCCGAGCAACGACAGGCGGCCGTGCTCGGTCACGCGCGACCCGCGCTGGTGCTCACCGACCCCGGCTTCACCGTGCCGCTGCCACCGGACGTGCCGCGCACGGAGTGGGCCGACCTGCTGGCCGAGGAACCCGGTGCTCCCGCGGCGAGCGGGGCGCGCCCGGACAACCTCGCCTACGTGCTGTTCACGTCGGGCTCGACCGGTACGCCCAAAGCGGTGGGCATCACGCACGCGGGCGTCGTGAACGGTGTGACCGGGCTGCTGCGCGAAGTCGGGTTCGCGCCGGGCGCGCGGACGCTGGCCGGCACGTCGCTCACCTTCGACGTGTCCGTGTTCGAGATCGTCTCCACGCTCGCCGCTGGTGGCGTCGTCGAGGTTGCGCGCGACGTGCTGGTGCTCGGCGAACGCGACGGCTGGACCGGCGGGGTGCTCAGCGCCGTGCCCGCGGTCTTCGCCGAGCTCGTCGACCGGCTGGGCGGCGCCGTCCGCGCGGACGCCGTCGTGTTCGCAGGCGAAGCCCTGCCGGCCGGCCTGGTGCGGCGCGTGCGGCGTGCCCTGCCCGGTGCACGTGTGCTGAACGCGTACGGGCAAAGCGAGACGTTCTACGCGACTGTCCACAGTGTTCAGCCCGATCCGGAAGAGACGAGATCGGCGGTGCCGATCGGCAGGCCGGTGGCCGGAATGCGCTGCTACGTGCTCGGCCCGGCGCTGCGGTTGATGCCACCCGGTGTCGTGGGCGAGCTCTACGTCGGTGGCGCGATCGGCCGCGGTTACCACGCCCGGGCGGGGCTGACCGCCGCGCGGTTCGTGCCCGACCCGTTCGGTCCGCCGGGATCGCGCATGTACCGCACGGGCGACCTCGCCCGCTGGACGACGGAGGGGGAGCTGGAGTTCGCCGGCAGGACCGATGGCCAGGTGAAGGTGCGCGGTCAGCGGGTCGAACCGGGAGAGGTCGAGTTCGCGCTCGGCGCGCATCACGAGGTGGCACAGGCGGTCGTGGTGGCGAGGGGGAACGAGCTCGTCTCCTACCTGCGTCCGGCCACCGGCGTGCCGGCCTCCGACGCGGACCTGCGCGAGTTCCTCGCCGCGAGGCTGCCCGAGCACATGGTGCCCGCGCACTTCGTGTGGCTGGAGGAGTTCCCCGCCACGCAGTCGGGCAAGGTCGATCGCGCGGCGCTGCCGGAACCCCTCGCGCGGTACGAGGACTACCGCCCGCCACGCTCGACGGAGGAGAAGGAGCTCGCGGCCGTGTTCGCCGAGGTGCTCGGCACCGACCGGGTCGGGGTGGACGACGACTTCTTCGCCATCGGCGGGGACAGCATCCGGTCCATCCAGGTCGTCAGCCGGGCCAGGGCGCGCGGCGTCGAGGTGAGCGCGCGGCAGGTCTTCGAACATCGCACCGTCGCCCGGCTCGCCGCGGCCAGCGGTGCCGGCTCCCAGGTCGTGGCGCTGGCCGAGCTGCCGGGCGGCGGCACCGGTCCGATGCCGCTGATGCCGGTGGCGCACCGGTTCCGCGGCGCGGGGTTCACCAGGTTCTCGATGGCCACCGTGGTGACGCTGCCCGAGGACGCCGACCGGGACGGTCTGGTGGCGACGATCGCCGCGACGGTCGACCACCACGACCTCCTGCGTGCTCGCCTCTCAGGCGACGAGCTGGTCGTGGGCGAGCGCGGGTCGGTGAACCCGGAACACCTGCTCCGCACCTTCGCGGAGCCCGCCGCGCTGCAGGACGTCGTGGACGAGGAGACCCGCGCGCTCGATCCCGCCGCGGGAGTGGTCGCCCGGTTCGCGTGGCTGCCGGGGCAGCGAAGGCTCGTGATCGTGCTGCACCACCTGGTCGTCGACGGGGTCACCTGGCGCATCCTGCTGCCCGACCTCGCCGCGGCCTGGGCGAGCGTCCGCGCGGGCGCCGTACCGGCACTGCCCGAGGTGGGCACGTCCGCGCGGCGCTGGGCGCACGCGCTGGCCGAGCAGGCACCGCGGCGGCGGGTGGAGCTGCCGTGGTGGATCAGGACCCTGGAGGGCGGCGACCCGAGGCTCGGCTCCCGCGACCTCGACCCAGCGGTCGACGTCGGCGCGACGCTCGACGAGATCGAGGTCGAGCTGCCCGCCGACGTCACCGAGGCGCTCATGACCGCGGTGCCCGCGGTCTTCCGCTGCGGTGCCCACGACGGACTCCTCGCGGGCCTCGCGGTTGCCGTGCCCGCGTGGCGTGGCGCCGCGGACGACTCGTCCCTGGTGGTCCGCCTGGAGGGTCATGGCAGGGAGGAGAACGCGGTGCTCGGAGCCGACCTCAGCCGCACGGTGGGCTGGTTCACCTCCGTCTACCCGGTGCGGCTCGACGCCGGCAGGCCGACGCTCGCCGAGGTCCTGGCCGGCGGCAGGGGAGCGGCGATCGCGGTGAAGGCGGTGAAGGAACAGCTCGCCGCCGTCCCCGGCCGCGGCCTCGGGTTCGGGATCCTGCGCCACCTCGACGACATGGCGGGCGCGGCACTCGCGCAGCTGCCCGCCGAGCGCGTCGCGTTCAACTACCTCGGCCGCTTCTCCTCCGCGGACATGCCCGGCGAGCTCGACGGCCTGGGCTTCACCGAGGACGTGGCGGCGACGACCGGCCTGCGGTCCGCGTTCGACGACGAGCTCCCCGTCGGCGCCGAGCTCGACATCACCGCCGTGGTGGTGGACGGACCGGACGGGCCCGTCCTGCGCGCCCGGCTCGCGTTCCCGCGCGGCCTGCTCGGTCGCGCCGAGGTCTCCGCACTGGCCGAGAGCTGGTGCGCGGTGCTGCGGGGGATCGCGAAGCACGTCTCGGCACCCGGAGCCGGCGGGCTCACACCGTCCGATGTGGACCTGGTGCGGATCGGCCAGGCGGAGCTGGAGGTCTGGGAACAACGCCACCCCGGCCTGTCCGACCTCTGGCCGGCGACCCCGTTGCAGGAGGGGATGCTGTACCAGTCCTCCTTGGCCGACAACGGGTTCGACGCCTACCAGGTGCAGCTGGTGCACCACCTGTCCGGCGAGGTCGACCCGGCACGGCTGCGGGCGGCGGGACAGGCGTTGCTGGACCGGCACCCCGTGCTGCGCGTGGCGTTCGGCCGCACCGCCGCCGGCGACCTCGTCCAGGCGGTGGTCGACCACGTCCGCCTGCCGTGGCGCGAGGTCGACCTGCGCGGCCACGCCGACGCCGAACGGCGGCTGGCCGAGTTCCTCGCCGCGGACGACGCGGACCACTTCGACCAGTCCCGGTCGCCGCTGCTGCGGATGGCGTTGGTGCGTCTGGGAACCGGCCGGTCCGAGCTCGTCGTGACCGTTCACCACGCGGTGCTGGACGGGTGGTCGATCCCGGTGCTCACCAGGGACCTGCTCCGCCTGTACGCCGGAGACGGCGGGGTGCGCGGCGCTCCTGCCTACCGCGACTTCCTCGCGTGGCTGACGGCCCAGGACCGGGCCGCCTCGGTGGCGGCGTGGGCGGCGGAACTGGTGCCCGTGCGCGAACCGACGCTGCTCGCTCCCGCGCCCGGCCCGGCGGTGGATCCACGTGACGTGGCCGAGATCGACACCGATCTGTCCACGGAGGACGGCGAGGCGCTCGTGGCGGCGGCGGCACGCATGGGCGTCACCCTCAACACCGTCGTCCAGGGCGCCTGGGGCGTCGTGCTGTCCGAGCTGACGGGCAACCGCGAGGTCCTGTTCGGCGCCACCGTGTCCGGCAGGCCACCCCAGCTGCCCGGTGTGGACGAGATGGTGGGCCCGTTCATCAACACCGTGCCGGTCCGCGTCTCCAGCACCCCCTGGCGGACGCTGCGGCACGTGCTGACCGATCTGCAGGACCGGCAGGCCGCGCTGCTCGACCACCACCACGTCGCGCTGACCGACGTGCAGCGGGCCGCCGGACTGCCCGCGCTGTTCGACACGGCGATGGTCTACGAGTCGTTCCCGGTGGAGCAGCGCGCCATCGACGACGCGTCCCGTGCCGCCGGGTTCACGATCACGGGCCCCGACACCGCGGCTGTCACGCACTACCCGATGGGCGTCGCGGCCGTCGCGGACCCGCTGCCGCGCGTCGTCGTGCAGTACCAGCGAGACCGGTTCGGCGAGGAGACCGCGACCGCTGTCGTGCGCAGGTTCGCGGCGGTGCTGCGGCAGATCGCCGAGGATCCCGACGTACCGGTCGGCGCCACCCGCACCCGGTGGCCCGTCCAGCCTGCGATCGCGGGGCCGCCGGCCGCCACGGTGCCCGAGCTGTTCGCCCGCCGGGTGGCGGCGGCGCCCGGCGCGATCGCGGCGGTGTTCGGCGACGAACAGCTCACCTACGCCGAACTGGACGAGCGCTCCGACCTCCTTGCCGCCGCACTCGCCTGCCGCGGGGTGGGCCGCGAGGACGTCGTCGCGGTGGCGTTGCCGCGCTCGCTCGACCTGCTCGTGGCGTTGCTCGGCGTGCTGAAGGCGGGCGCCGCCTACCTGCCCGTCGACCCCTCCCACCCGGCAGGGCGCGTCGAGTTCGTCGTCACCGATTCCGGTGCGCGTCTGATGCTCGTGAACGCCGCCACGAAGACCGTCGCGGCCGCCTTGCCCGCCGAGGTGCTCGACGTGGACCGGCCGTTGCCGGACGGTGCCCGTCCGCGCGGACCACTGCTCACCAGCACCGCGTACGTGATCTACACGTCCGGCTCCACCGGTCTGCCCAAGGGCGTGGCGGTCACCCACACCGGCGTCGCGAGCCTCGTGGCGGCGCTGTCCGAACGCATGCGCGTGACCCCGGCGGCACGCATGCTCCAGCTGGCCTCGACGAGCTTCGACGTGTCGCTGTGCGAGATCTTCACCGCGCTGCTCGGGGGCGCCCGCGTGGTCGTGGCCGATCAGGACGGGCTGACCGCCGGTCCGGCGCTGGCGGCGACGATGGCACGGCACGGGGTGACGCACGCGTTCATCCCGCCCGCGATGCTCGCGGTGATGAGGCCGGACTCCTTGCCCTCACTGGAAAGCCTGATCGTCGGCGGGGAGGCCGCACCGGCCGGCGTGGTCGCCGCCTGGTCCACCGGCCGCAGGATGACCAACGGCTACGGCCCGACCGAGACGACCGGCTGCGCGACGGTGAGCGGCCCGCTCGTGGCGGGCGAGCCCGTGCCGATGGGCGAGCCGGTCCCGGACACGACCGTGCACCTGCTGGACGGCGGTCTCGGACCGGTGCCGGTCGGCGTCATCGGCGAGGTCTACGTCGGCGGCGCGGGCGTGGCCCGCGGGTACGTCCGCCGCCCCGGCCTCACCAGCACCCGCTTCACGGCCAGCCCGTTCCGGCCCGGCGAGCGCCTGTACCGCACCGGCGACCTCGCGGTGCGCACGCCCGCCGGCACGCTGCTGTTCCAGGGCCGTGCCGACGACCAGGTCAAGATCAGGGGCTTCCGCATCGAACCGGGCGAGGTCGAGGCGGCGCTGGCCGCGCACGCCGAGGTGACGAGGGGCCTGGTCGTGGTGGACGACCACGCGGGCGATCGCAGGCTCGTGGGGTACGCGGTGCCGGATCCGGCCGCAGGACCCGACCTCCTCGCCCGCCTCCGCACCCACCTCGCCGCGCGCCTGCCCGGCTACCTGGTCCCGTCGGCGCTCGTGCTGGTCGACGAGATCCCGTACACCGCCCGCGGCAAGGTGGACCGGTCCGCACTGCCCGCACCGGACACCGCCACGACCGCATCCGGCGGGCGACCGAGCACGACGCAGGAGGAGATCCTGCACGCGTTGTTCTGCGAGGTGCTCGGCGTGCAGGCGCTTTCCGTCGACGAGGACTTCTTCGCCGCGGGCGGTCACTCGCTGCTGGTGACCCGCCTGCTGGCGCGGGTCCTGGTGGTGCTGGGCGTCGACCTGCCCGTCCGCGCCGTCTACGACCACCCCACGGTGGCTCGCCTGTCCGCCCACCTGGCCGAAGGCGGCTCCACCCTCGACGGCGACCCGTTCGCCGCCGTCCTGCCGATCAAGCCCACCGGCTCCCGGCAGCCGCTGTGGTTCGTCCACCCCGGCGGTGGCCTGTGCTGGCTCTACCTGGGTTTCGCGCCGAAACTGCCGCCGGACCGCCCTGCTCACGGCATCCAGGCCAAGGGCCTCGACGGTACGACGCCGTTGCCCACCACCATGAACGGCATGGTGGACGACTACGTCGCCGAGGTGCTCGAGGCACAACCGGAAGGGCCGTACCACCTGCTGGGCCTGTCGATCGGCGGAACCCTGGCCCACGCCGTGGCCGCTCGGCTGCGCGAGAAGGGGCACGAGGTCGCGTTGCTGGCGCTGCTCGACAGCGTGCCCAGCGACTACCTCAAGTCCCACACCCCGCCCAGCACCGGGGAGATCCGCGACCACCTGCGCGAGCACCTGACCGCCGACCAGGCTCCGCTGCTGGAGAGCGCGCTGGCCGTGATCCAGCACCACGCCGCGCTGATGGACGATTTCGACTCACCGGTGTTCGACGGCGACGTGCTGTTCTTCAACGCGGTGCCCGGTCAGGACGGCCCGTTCTCCGACCTGTGGGCGCCGCTGGTCACCGGTGAGGTGCGGCGGCACGACATCCGCTGCGCGCACGGCGACATGTACCTGCCAGGCCCGGCCGGCGAGATCTGCCGGGTGCTGCGCGAACACCTGGAAGCCGGCTGACCCGTCCACGAGGAGGAAGCGCGCGGCGCTGTGCTGCCCCGAGAGCGGAGTCGCCGATCCGGCAGGCGGTCAGCGCTCGGGCCGGGGTTTCGCCGGCGTTGCTGGAGTTCGAGGTGCCGGGCGTGCAGGGACGCGGTCTGCCTGGCGAGACGGCTGAGTGGATGGCCCGCCCACGTCGGCGGGCTCCGATCGGGCCGTGCGACGTCTTCCATCGTTTCTGATGATGTCATCAGAAGCCCTTGACTGATGACATCAACGCAACTGATGATGTCATCAGTTACTGGAAGGAGCTGTCGTCGGACCTGGCCGCGTTGTTCCGCACCGGCGGCACCACCGGCGCGCCGAAGCCGGCCGCGCACGCACGCCAACGAGGTCGCCGACGCCTGGATGATCGCCCCCGTTCACCGTGAGGAGCAATGTTGCCCCGACGCCCAGACGTCCCCGCATACGCGCCGGACCTCTACTCCGCGCAGGCCATCCTGGACCCGTATCCGCACTACGCGAAGCTGCGCGAACTCGGGCCGGTGGTGTGGCTGCCCAAGCACGAGGTGTACGCGCTGCCCCGCTATGCGGAGTGCAAAGCCGTGCTGCTGAACGACAAGACCTTCACCTCGGGTGAGGGTGTCGCATTGAACTCGCTCACGAACCGGCTCTCCCGCGGCACGACGCTCAACAGCGACGGCGAGGACCACGCCGGCCGTCGTGCCCTGGTAGCGCACCGGCTCACGCCCAGAGCACTGCGCACGATGAAGGAATCCGTGGAACACCAGGCCACCGAGATCGTCGACGCGGCGCTGGCCCGTCGCGATGTCGACGGCGTCGGCATCGCGGAGGCACTGCCCGCGGCAGTCGTTCCCGACCTCGTCGGCTGGCCGCGGGCACAACGAAAGAACCTGCTGAGCTGGGGCGCGGCGACCTTCGACGTACTGGGCCCGCTGAACGCGCGAGCGGCCGCGGCCACCTTCAGAGGCCTCGGGGTGATGCGCTTCGCGCGAGGCGTCGTCCGGCGGCGATCGATCCTGCCCGGCAGCATGGGGGACGACCTGCTGCGCGCCGCGGACGAAGGCAAGATCGCCCGTTCCGAATGCCCGGCGTTGATGATCGACTACCTCGTGCCCTCGCTCGACACCACGCTCAGCGCGATCGCCAGCGCCCTGCACCTCTTCGCGACGCATCCCGATCAGTGGCGGCTGTTGAAGGACGACCCGAGCCTGATTCCCAACGCGGTCAACGAGGTCGTGCGGTACGAATCCCCGCTGCGCGCCTTCAGCCGCAAGGTCGCGAAGAACACCGAGGTGGCGGGGACCGCACTGCGCGCGGGCTCACGCGTCCTCGTCCTCTACGCCTCGGCCAACCGCGACGCGCTGGAGTGGGAGAACCCCGACGCGTTCGACATCCGCCGCGACGCCTCCCGGCAGCTGGGCTTCGGCCGCGGCACGCACGGCTGTGCGGGGCAGGGGCTGGCCCGGCTGGAGATCGAGGCGATCCTGCGCGCCCTCGTCACCCGCGTCGACAAGATCGTGCCCACCGGCGAGCCGGAGTGGGGTCTGAACAACATCATCCGTCGTCTCCACAGGCTGCCGCTCCAACTCGTTCCCGCCTGACGAAAGGGGAGACCTGTGCGGATCTCCGTCGACCACGCCCGCTGCGAGGGCCACGGCCTGTGCGCCGGCCAGGCCCCCGCCGTCTTCGACCTCGACGACGACGCGCGGGTCGTCCACCAGTTCGAAGGCAGGACCGTGCCACCCGAGCACCGCGCGGCAGCTCGCGCTGCCGTCAACGTCTGTCCCGTCGCAGCGTTGCGGGAGATCACGTGACCGGCTCCACCACTGATTGATTCATCAGCGGTGTCATGCAGTACCTTTCAGGCATGGCCCCACCGCGTTCTCGCAGCGCCGAGCCCGCCACACGCACAGAGCGGCGCAAAGCTCGAACCCGTCAGAAGCTGATCGACGCGGCGCGCGGTTTCTTGGCCGGCGACAAGCACGCAACGGTGAGCATCCAGGACATCACCGACGCGGCGGACGTGGGTTTCGGCTCGTTCTACAACCACTTCTCCACCAAGGCGGAGTTGTTCGAAGCGGCCGTGTCGGAGGTGCTGGAGGAGCTCGGCCGACTGCTGGACGAGTTGAGCAGCGATGTCGACGATCCGGCGATGGCCTTCGCCCAGTCGCTGCGGTTGGCCGCGCGGCTCGGGGTGGCGCGACCGGAGACGGCGCAGGTGCTGGTGCGACACGGCATGGCCTACATGGACGCCGACGCAGGGCTCGCCCCGCGTGCCCTGCGCGGCATCGAGGCCGGAGTGGCGTCCGGCCGGTTCCAGGTCGGCGATCCGCGGCTGGCCCTCGCGACCACGGCCGGTGCGCTGCTTGCCGTGCTGCACGTGTCGCTGGTGAACCCGGAGGGCGTCACCGACGCGACGTGCGACGAGATGGCCGAGCTGTTGCTGCGCCTGCTCGGAGTCCCGCTCGATGAAGCACGTGAGATCGCAACGGCGCCGCTGCCGGACGCTTCGGCCGTGAGCCGGGTCTGACCGCGGCTTGATCAACGGGCACGACCGGCAGCGGATTGAACCGGTGAGGACCACCTCGGTCACGAGCGCACCTGGGTGCGCGAGCTCAGCAGACCGCGGGCGGCGAGGTTCTCCATCAGCGCGGTGATGCCGAACGTCCAGTCTTCTGCGTCCTCGGCAGTGTTCACGACGTTCGTCAAGGCGCCCAGTCGGGGCGAAGAGATGCGCACGACGTCCCCGACCTTGTGGGTGAACCCTTGGCCGGGCTGGTCCCGGTCTTCGGTCGGAGCGAACATCGTGCCGGTGAAAAGCACGAAGCCGTCGGGATAGCGGTGGTGGGCGCCGAAGGCGTGGGACACGAGGTCCTCCAGCTCCCGGCTGATCTCGGAGACCGGATTCACGCCGTGCAGCACGAACCCGTCGGGGCCGGTGATGTCCAAGGCGATTTCGGTGGCTTTGGCGTCCGCCAGGGTGAACCCGTCGTCGAACAGCCGGAGAAACGGTCCTATGGCGCAGGAAGCGTTGTTGTCCTTCGCCTCCGCGAGCAGGAGAGCACTGCGGCCCTCGAAGTCGCGCAGGTTGACGTCGTTGCCGAGCGTCGCGCCGACCGGGTTTCCGCGCGAGTCCACCACCAGGACGAGTTCGGGTTCGGGGTTGTTCCAGGCTGAGCGGGACAGAACGCCGATGTCCGCTCCCAGCCCCACCGCCGAGAGCACCGGGGCCTTGGTGAAGATTTCGGGGTCCGGACCGATACCGACCTCGAGGTACTGCGACCACAAGCCCTCGGCCTGAAGAACCCTCTTCACCTCCGCAGCCTCCGCGGACCCCGGCTTCAGGTGGGAGATGTGGCCCTGGACGATCGCTCCCAGCTTCTGCCGAACCTCCTGGGCCCGCGTCGGATCACCGTCGGCGCGCTCTTCGATGACCCGCTCGAGCATGCTGCGCACGAAGGTCACGCCGGCGGCCTTGAGCACCTGCAGGTCGACCGGTGCCAGAAACCGCGGAACAGCACCGGTCGGGTTCGTCGTCGCGGCCAGAACCTCCGCGAGCGGCCACGACGTGCCGCCCGGGTGGTTCCTGACGACCTCCGGCGCGTCCGGTCGCTCGAGCAGCGACGAAACGGTCGATGCCAGCGGCGAGAGATCGACGACCTCGTCGCCGCGGATCGTCACGACCGAAGGGCCGCCGGCAGACGGCTCGAAGACCCTTGCGACGAGTGTGGCGCCCGCTGCGTCCTCGGGGAGGACGTCGGCGGCGTTGAGTGAGATGCCCATGGAAATCCTTCCTGCTCGCACCGCAGATCATCTCGAAGTCTCGACGAGCTTCCTCTGCCTCGGCTTCGAGCGACAGGCTGCCTCGTGGGCGGTGCGCACGGCTTCGACGCAGGTCCTGACCGTGAGTCGATCCCAGCCTGGCAGTCGTCATGAGCGGGAAGTGCATTGCCGGACAACAGTTCGCGCCGTTGGGCGGCTTCCCTGTTCCGTACACGTATTGATCCGGTACCAAGAATGGCGTGCCGTCACCACCTCAGCCGCGAAGACGTGGACGACGCATCGGCCGGATGTCGGGCGCCGGTTGCGTTGCAGAGCACGACCAAGACGTGCCTGTGATCGATGATGCCGCGGTAAGCCCGCAGCAGTCGCTGACTCGGCCGGCTTCTCGCACGGTGTCCGTCGAGGTGGAGCCGGAGAGCGCGACCACGGCGCCGCTCGTCTCGATCGTCGCGGCGGTCGGCTCACGGCAATCGTTTTCCGCCGGCGGTCGAAAAGAGTGAACGTGAACGGCTCTGCTGTCCAATCGTGCAACTGGTGGCCGGGCATCATCCGCCGGTTGCCGGATTTGGGCGGGTTTTGCCTCATCGTGCAGAGCCAACCGGGTGATTCGAATAGGTTATGCCTGCACGTTGTGGTTTAGATGCGAGCAACACGTCCACCGCCGCCGCTCGAGTTCCCGGAGGTTCCATGCTCGTCAAGCGGATCGCGGTCGCGACGATGGTCGCGGCCGGCATCGCCGCGACCGTCGTCGGTTCACCTGCGGACACTTCCACCGCGGTCAAGCCGGTGGCGGCGTCCGTGCCGGCCTTCGACCACATCGTGCTGGTGATGTTCGAGAACAAGAAGTACTCGTCCATCAACGGAAGCTCCAGCGCGTCGTACTTCAACCAGCTCGCGGCGCAGAGCGCGAAGTTCACCAAGTCGTTCGGCATCACGCATCCGAGCCAGCCCAACTACATCGCCCTCTTCTCCGGCTCGACCCAAGGTGTCGACGACGACGCCTGCCCGATGAACCTCGGCGCGAAGGAGAACCTCGCGACCCAGCTGGCCGGCATCGGGAAGACGTTCGCCGGGTACTCGGAGGCGATGCCGTCCGAGGGCTACACCGGGTGTTCGAGCGGCACCTACAGGCGCAAGCACAACTCCTGGGTGGACTTCGGCAACGTCCCCTCGTCCAGCAACCGCAGGTTCTCCTCGTTCCCCGGCGACTTCACGAAGCTCCCTGACGTCGCCTTCGTGACCCCGGACATGTGCAACGACATGCACGACTGCTCGATCGGCACGGGCGACAGCTGGCTCAAGGAGAACCTCGACGCCTACGCGAAGTGGGCGAAGACGCACAACAGCCTGCTCATCGTCACCTTCGACGAGGACAGCGGGACCTCGGTGAACCAGATCTTCACCACGTTCACCGGTGCGCACGTCAAGGCGGGCAGCTACAGCGAGTCGATCAACCACTACACCGTCCTGCGGACGATCGAGGCGGCTCACGGCCTGCCGGGCATCGGCAACGCGGCGCAGAAGTCCCCGATCCTGGATGTGTGGCAGTAGCCGTGTACCTGTCGACGATCGGCCGCCGGGAGCATCCCGGCGGCCTGTCCCGGCGCACGCTCGGCGCGCTGGGCGGAAACGTCCTGGCACTGGGGACGGTCAGTCTCGTCACCGACATCTCGTCCGAGATGGTCACCGCCGTGCTGCCGGTCTACCTGGTGCTCGGACTGCACCTGAGCCCGTTGTCCTACGGCTTGTTCGACGGGCTGTACACCGGGGCGACCGCCGTGCTGCGGCTGGTCGGCGGCTACGTCGCCGACCGCGCCGGGCGGAAGAAGGCCGTCGCCGGCATCGGGTACGCGCTCTCGGCGGTGGCCAAACTGGGGCTGGTGGCGGCCGGGTCCTCGGCGGCCGCGATCGGGGCGGTGCTGACGGTCGATCGCACCGGCAAGGGGCTGCGGACCGCGCCACGTGACGCGCTGATCACCTCGTCCGCGCCGGAATCGATGCTCGGGCGCGCGTTCGGCGTGCATCGGGCGATGGACAGCGCCGGTGCGTTCGCCGGGCCGTTGGTCGCGGTGGCCGTGCTGGCCGCGGCAGGATCGTCCGCCGGCACTGACGGTTTCGACGCGGTGTTCGTGACGAGCTTCTGCGTCGCGGCCTGCGGAGTGCTGCTGCTCTGCTTGTTCGTGCGGGACCGGCGTCCGGCGGTGGTGACCGCCCGGAGCGTGTCGCCTCGCGCGGTCGGTTCGTTGCTGCGTGACGCGCGGGTCCGGCGGTTGCTGCTGGCCGCCTGCGTGCTGGGAATGGTCACCATCGGCGACGGGTTCGTGTACTTGTTGTTGCAGCGCAAGGAAGACATCGCGAACGGCTGGTTTCCGCTGCTGGCGGTCGGGACCAACCTCGTCTACCTGCTGCTGGCCGCGCCGCTGGGCGCGCTGGCCGACCGGATCGGCCGCCTGCCGGTGATGCTCTGCGGTTACGGCGGACTGGCCGTGGTGTACCTGCTGCTCCTCAGCCCTGTGGCGGGGTGGCCGCTGTTCGCGCTCACCCTCGGTTTCTACGGCGCCTTCTACGCCGCGACCGACGGTGTGCTGATGGCGCTGGCCGGCCCGGTCCTGCCCGAAGCGCTGCGCACCACCGGCATTTCCCTCGTGCAGACCGGCCAGGCGTTGTCGTACTTCGCCTCATCTGTCCTCTTCGGACTTCTCTGGCAGGTCTGGGGCGCGAACACCGCTGTCGGCGTGGCCGCCGGCACGGTGCTCACTGCCGTCGTCGGCACCGCCGTGCTGCTGGCCCCGCGCCGGGAGGTGCGTGCTTGACCACCCGGAACCGGATTCTGCTAGCACTCGTCGGTGTGGTGGTCCTGGCCGCGACCGCTGTCGTCTACACAGGACTGGTCAGGGCTCGCAACCGCGACGGCGCCGCAGCCGCGACGGACGACGTGACTCTGACCGGTCCGCGTTTCCTGTTCCGCAGCACGGCGGACGCCGAGCGCGGGCACCTCGCCACCGTGGCGGCCGACGACCCCGGTGGTGCCCGTGCGGTGTCGAACGTGGTCTGCAACCGGGTGTACGCCGCCGGCGGCACCGGGCTCTGCCTGCGACCGGAGAGCGGGCTGACCACCTACCAGCTCGTCGTGTTCGACGCCGCGCTGTCCGTGAAGCAGGAGATCCCGCTGGTGGGACTGCCCAACCGGGCCAGGGTTTCGCCCAGCGGGCAGCGGGTCGACTGGACGGTCTTCGTCACCGGGGACTCCTACAACGGCGGCAAGTTCTCGACCCGTGCCGGGATGCTGGACACCGCGAGCGGCGCTCTGGAGGGCACGCTGGAGGACTTCGCCGTGACGGTCGACGGGAAGCCCTACCAGGCCGCCGACCTCAACTTCTGGGGTATCACGTTCGCCCAGGACGAGAACCGGTTCTTCGCGACGATGTCGACCGGGAACCACCGGTACCTGGTGGAAGGTGACGTCTCGGCGCGGACCGTGCGCACTGTGCGCGACAACGTCGAGTGCCCTTCCTTGTCGCCGGACGGGAAGCGGATCGCCTTCAAGTCCGCTGTCGACGGTGATCCGGCGAAAGGCTGGCGGCTCTCCGTGCTCGATCCGGCGAGCGGCGCCGTGACGCCGCTCGCCGAGGAACGCAGCGTCGACGATCAGCCGGCCTGGCTCGACGCGCGGACCGTCGCCTACGGAATCCCGCGTGACGGCGGGCACTCCGATGTCTGGGCGGTGCCGGCGGACGGGTCGGGAACGCCACGGTTGCTGATTCCTGAGGCGGAGTCTCCCGCCGCACTCGAACCGCCGCGTTGATCAACCCGGTCCGGCCCCGAAGCGGCCGTGAAGCCGTGAAACGAGCTTCACGGCCGCCGCCGGGTGACCGGGCCTCCCGGAACGCCAGGCGGACCTGCTCGGTTGTGTCTCGGGGGGAGTGATCAGTCGATGAGAACGACGGTGTAGTTCGGGGTGGCACGCTAAGCGGCTTGCCAAAGGTCTTGTCCGCAACCCGCCTGCCGGGCAGTTATGTGGATGAAGGGCGCCTTCTTCCACACCAGGTGGAGGAAGGCGCCCTTCATCCACAACACCAGACGGCGAGTCGCGAACACGACTTCCGGCTACCTGCTTAGCGGT
>NZ_JBEXJN010000078.1:0-33176 GCF_040609115.1 Lentzea sp. NPDC004782 | reverse complement strand
CCGGCCGGTTTGGTGTTTGATGGGCTCCTACCACAACTTGGTGTGTTTGAAGGAGCCCTTCATCCACGTAACTGCCCGGCAGACGGGTTGCGGACAAGACCCCTGGCAAGGCGCTTAGCCATCAGCGCCGGTGCGCAAACCCCTGCGCACCGGCGCGGCTAAGGTCAGCGGCATGGCAGACGAGCTGGTCCACTACGAGGTGCGGCGTGGCATCGCGACGATCACGCTGGACTCTCCCCACAACCGCAACGCCCTGTCCGCGCAGCTGCGCCGGGAACTCACCGAGCACCTCGCCCAGGCCGCGAAGGACGACCGGGTGCGGGTGGTCGTGCTGACCCACACGGGATCCGTGTTCTGCTCCGGCATGGACCTCAAGGAGGCCGCCGGCGCGAGCGCGGGAGACCAGGGGGTCAACGAGTTCCCCGCGATCCTCGAACAGCTTTGGACCAGTCCGAAACCGGTCGTGGCCGCGCTCAGGGGACCGGCCCGCGCGGGTGGCGTCGGCATCGTCGCGGCCTGCGACATCGCGGTGGCCGCCAACGAGGCCACGTTCGCGTTCAGCGAGGTGCGGATCGGTGTCGTGCCCGCCGTCATCTCGGTCACCGTGCTGCCGCGGCTGCTCCCCCGCCAGGCCCACGAGCTGTTCCTCACCGGTGAGACGTTCGACGCCCACCGCGCCAAGGAGATCGGCCTGCTCAACTCCGCCGTGCCGGTCGACGGCGTCGACGCGGAGGTGCGCCGCTACACCGACATGCTCGCGCTTGGTGCGCCCAACGCCCTCGCCGCCACCAAGGAGATGCTGCGGCAGGAGCGGTCCGCGAACCTCGGCGAGGTGTTCGCGGACATGCTCGAACTGTCGGCGCGGCACTTCGGCGGACCGGAGGGCCAGGAGGGCATCGCGGCGTTCAGGGAGAAGCGCAGGCCCTCCTGGGTTCCCGCCGAAGGCTAGAACCAGCCGGTGCACTCGATGACGCCCTGAGACGAACCGCAGGCGCGCATGACCTTCCCGTCGTTCTTGAACGGCTCGGTGTACTTCGCACTGCCCGAGTCGATCCGCGTGTACCCGAGGAACCCCTCGTGCTCGTTGGCCGAGGGGTCCTTGCGGTCCGTCCAGATCTCCTCGCCCGGTGTGCCGTAGGAGATGCGCCCCCAGGCGCACTTGGACCTGTTCGACGCGCGCAGCTCGACGACCCGGCTGTTCTGCATCGTCACCGGGTTGTCGCCGTCGATGGTGTCGAACGGCGTGAAGGGGTCTTCCTGCGTGCAGCCGGCGTCACCGGCGAATGACGGGACCGGGCACAAGAAACCGACAACCACCACGACGCCGAGCGCACAGCTCAGGCGGCGGAATTGCTTTCCCATGGCACTGCACTGTCCACTCCGGACCGCGAAACCGCAGCCCAAGTCACCGTTCTGTGCGAATCACGCGCAGTTTTCGGTCACCTGATTCAGCGGTCCGTTTCACAGCGTCACGCAGCACTTCCCAAACGGACTGGTCCAGGTCCGCGGGCACGACCAGCACGTACTCCCCCGCCGGCAGCCAGGAGAGATCGCTCAGGCTGTCGTGCAACGCGTCCAGGTTCTGCCCGAACCAGTCCGGGAAGTCCAATGCGCGGGCAATGGCCGCGATGGCCTCGACCTTTTCCGAAACGAGAATGTGCCGTTTCACTTGCTCACGTCCACGACGACGAACGTCGAATAGTGGTCGCCGGTGTAGAAAACCTCGCGCGCGCTGCCGGTGATGAGTCGTCGTGCGCCGCGGTCGGGACTGCCCGGCGTCGGCACCGTGTACTCCTTGTAGTAACCGGACTTCTGCTGCGGCAGCCGCTTCTCCCGGTTCTCGAACGTCACGCCGTCGTTGCGCGGGTACGGGAACGGGCCGTTCGACTCGATCAGCTTCCACGTCTTCGCGGCCTCGGCGGGCAGCGACGACAGGGCCTTCACGTCGAGACCGGACTTCGCGCCGGGAACGCCGGACACCGACACGAACGTCGGCGGGGCGGTCAGCGACACGGACCCGATCGGGATCTGCCCGGCAGGCGGGCTCGAGGACACGTTGTCCTTGACGAACCAGCCGACCACGACCAGCGCGATCAGGCCGACCAGTGCGACGGTGAGGCGACGACCAGGACTCACGCGGGGACCTTCTCGGGCTCGGGTTCGGGCTCAGGTGCCGACGCGGGGTTCTTCGCCCGCCAGTCGACGACGCGGTCGATCAGCCGCGCCACGCCCAGGCAGAGCGGCAACACCACGATCATCACGACGGGGAACTGCACGGCGACGGGCAGCTGCACGAGCCACAACTCGACCCCGTCCCACCACTGCCAAAGCCAGTCCACGCCCCCCAGCGTAGTGTCGTGACCGGTGTCACGGCATTTGGCCGGGGCCCCGGTCGGTATGTTGCGAACCATGTTCGCCGTTTACGCAGCAGAACCCAGTCCCGAGAACCCGCTGGCCTCGCTTCGCGTCGGCGAGCGCCCAGAGCCCGAGGTGCCCGCCGGGTGGGTGCGCGTCGCGGTCAAGGCGGCCAGCCTCAACATGCACGACCTGTGGACGTTGCGCGGTGTCGGCATCAAGCCCGAGCAGTTCCCGATGATCCTGGGCTGCGACGGCGCGGGCGTCCTCGACGACGGCACCGAGGTGGTGCTGCACTCCGTCATCGGCGACCCGGAGTGGTCCGGTGAGGAGACGCTCGACCCGAAGCGCACGCTGCTCACCGAGAAGCACCAGGGCACGTTCGCCGACTACGTCACGGTGCCCGCCCGCAACGCGCTGCCCAAGCCCGCCGACCTGTCGTTCGCCGAGGCGGCCTGCATGGGCACGGCGTGGCTGACCGCCTACCGGATGCTGTTCGTGAAGTCCGGCCTGCGACCCGGTCAGACGATGCTCGTGCAGGGCGCGTCCGGTGGTGTCTCGACCGCGCTCATCCAGCTGGGCCGTGCCGCCGGGTTCCGCGTCTGGGTCACCGGCCGCACCGAGGAGAAGCGCGCGCTGGCCACCAGCCTCGGTGCGCACGAGGTCTTCGAGTCCGGCGCCCGGCTGCCGGAACGGGTCGACGCGGTGATGGAGACCGTCGGCAAGGCCACCTGGTCGCACTCGATGAAGGCGCTCAAGCCCGGCGGCATCGTGGTGATCTCCGGTGCCACTTCCGGTGACGCGAGCGCGGCCGAGCTGCAGCGGCTGTTCTTCCTGCAGCTGCGCGTGGTCGGTTCGACCATGGGCACCCGCGAGGAGCTGGGCGACCTGCTGCGGTTCTGCGCCCTCAACGGCCTCAGGCCGCAGATCGGCGCCGAGCTCAAGTTCGAAGACGCCGAACAGGGGCTCAAGGCCATGCTCGACGGCGAGACCGCGGGCAAGATCGTGCTCACCCGATAGCGGTAAACAGCCCGATCGGCCAAAAAACGATCTCTTGATTGGTGAGTCCGGACAAACCGCGTGACAGTAGACGCGCATAGGTTCCCCCGGACCCACTTCATCGAGGGAGCTGAAGGCATGACTACCCAGGGCGTGTTCCGGCGCAAGCCCATCGACCAGATCGCGGACGACCGGGGCGACGGGCTCACCAGAACGCTGGGTCTGTGGCAGCTGACCGCGATCGGCATCGGCGGCATCATCGGCGCGGGCATCTTCTCGCTCGCCGGCGCCGTCGCGAACAAGACGGCCGGCCCCGCGGTGCTGATCTCGTTCCTCATCGCCGGTGTCGCGAGTGCGGCGGCGGCGTTCTCGTACGCGGAGTTCGCGGGCCTGATCCCCAAGGCGGGCAGCGCCTACACCTACGGCTACGCGGTGCTGGGCGAGATCGTCGGCTGGTTCATCGGCTGGGACCTGCTGCTGGAGTACACCGCGATCGTGGCCGTGGTCGCGATCGGCATCTCCGGCTACTTCACCGAACTGCTGTCGCTGCTCAACATCCATCTGCCGCAGTGGATGCTGGGCGCGCCCGGCACCGAAGGCCAGGGCGTCGAGCCGGGCAGCTACAAGGTGAACCTGTTCGCGGTGCTCCTCTGCCTGCTGATCGCGTACGTGCTGAACCTGGGCATGAAGAACGCGGCCAGGTTCGAGACCACGCTGGTGTACCTGAAGGTCGCCGTGGTGCTGCTGGTGATCGGCGTCGGCGTCTTCCACATCGACACCGCCAACTACAACCCGTTCTTCCCGTTCGGCCTGTCCGGCGCTTTCACCGGTGCCGCAACGGTCTTCTTCGCCGTGTTCGGCTACGACGCGATGAGCACCGCCGCCGAGGAGTCGAAGGACTCCCAGAAGCACATGCCCAAGGCGATCATCTACTCGCTGGCGATCTCGATGGTCCTGTACGTGCTGGCCTGCCTCGTGCTGACCGGCATGGTCAACTACAAGGACGTCGACGCCGAAAGCGCGTTCGCCACGGCGTTCGCGGACATCGGCTTCCACTGGCTGGGCATCATCATCAGCGTCGGCGCGATCCTCGGCATCACCACGGTGCTCTTCACGTTCCTGCTGGGCGCGGCGCGCGTCGGTTACTCGATGAGCAGGGACGGCCTGCTGCCCCAGTGGTTCGCCAAGACCCACCCGGTGAAGCACGTGCCGTCACGGATCACCTGGGTGCTGGGCGTCGCCTCGGCGGTGATCGCCGGGTTCCTGCCGATCGCGGAGGCCGCGGAGCTCACCAACATCGGCATCCTGCTGGCGTTCGTGGTCGTCTGCGTGGCCGTGATCGTGTTGCGCTACAAGCAGCCCGACCTGCCGCGCACGTTCCGGACGCCGGGCATGCCGGTCGTGCCGGTCATCGGTGTGGTGTTCTCGGTCTGGCTCATCACGTTCCTCACGCCGGAGACCTGGGCGCGGTTCGCGATCTGGTTCGTGATCGGCATGGTCGTCTACTTCACCTACTCGCGGCGCAACTCCGTCATGGAGAAGCAGAGCTCCACGCGGTGACCTGCTGGTCGAGCACGGACAGCGGCACCGGTCCGAGCCCGATCACGAGGTCGTGGAACGCCTTCACGTCGAAGCGGTCGCCCAGCCGGGCGGCCGCTTCGGCGCGCACGCGCTGGATCTCCAGGCGCCCCACCATGTACGCGAGCGCCTGGCCCGGCACCTCGATGTACCGGTCGACCTCCGAGGTGATCTCGGGTTCGGTCATGACCGTGTTCTCGCGCAGGTAGTCGACGGCCTGCTGGCGGGTCCACCCGAACGCGTGCAGGCCCGTGTCGACCACCAGCCGACCGGCGCGCATCGCGTCCAGCCCCAGCATCCCGAGGCGTTGCTCGTCCGACGAGTACAGCCCCATCTCGTCGGCGAGGCGCTCGGTGTAGAGGCCCCAGCCCTCCAGGTACGCCTCGATGAACGCGAACCGCCGCAGGTTCGGCATCGACGCCTCGGCGGCGATCGAGAGCTGGTAGTGATGGCCGGGCACGGCCTCGTGGAACGCCGTCACCTCCGACACCGTGCGGCTGCGTTCGGTGGCGCCCAACGGGTTCAGCCAGTAGGTGCCGGGACGGCTGCCGTCCAGCGGCGCGGGCTGGTAGAACGCGATCGCCGCCGTCTCCCGTTCCGCCTCGCCCACCAGGCACACCCGGCAGCCGGTCTTCGGCATCCGGCCGAACCACCGCGGTGCCTCGGCCTCGGCCCGTGCGATCGCCTCAGCCGCGTGCGCGACCATCTGGTCTTCGTTGTCCCACAACAGTTCCGTGCGCAACCGGTGGAAGATCTCCGGCACGTCGGCCGTGCCCCACACCCGTGCGCCGATCTCCGCGTACTCGTCGCGCAACGCGGCGATCAGGTCGAGGCCCAGCCGGTGCAGCGCGGCCGGGGTGTACGAGGTGGTCGTGTAGTTGCGGACGAGGTTGGCGTAGTTCTGCTCGCCCTCGGGCAGCCAGCAGATGCCCGGCCGGTCGTCGGGACGGCCGTCGACACAGGCCAGCACGTCGCGGTACCCGGCCACGGCCGCGCGGATCTCCGCCGAGGCCGGGCCCTCCCACTCCTGCACGGGCGAGGCGAGGAACCGCTCCATCCGCGTCACCCCGGTCCGCAGGTGCCGTCGCAACGGTCTGCGGTCGGAGTCGCGCACCCGCACGGCCGCCTGCGTCACGTACCGCGCGATCTCACCGCGCCGCCGTGACACGTCCAGCTGGGCCGCCATCTGCAGCAACGCGTTGACCGGCGCGCTCAGCCCGGTCGCCACGGTGTGCTCGACCAGCCTGGCGTCGATCCGCGCCACGATCGTCTCGCCCTGGTGCCGCAGCACCGCCAGGGTGACGGGGTCCTCGTCGCTGTGCTCGGCCCGGCGCAGGATGTCGGCGATCCGGGCCCGCAACGCCTGCTGCCCGTCGACGCTGAGGTCCTCGAGCTTGTCGTCCCAGCCGGGCAGCCCGTACACCGAGGGCAGGAACGGCGACCAGTCCATGGCCGCGGAGAACATCTCGTCGGCGAGCGACATCAGGGCCGCCCGGCCCAGTCGGCGACCAGGTCGCCGAGCGTGGACAGCGGCACGACGCCGTTGTCCAGCACGAGGTCGTGGAACGCCTTGATGTCGAACCGGTCGCCCAGCTTCGACTTCGCCTCACCGCGCAGCCGCTGGATCTCCAGCCGTCCCACCATGTACGCGAGCGCCTGCCCCGGCGTCTCGATGTACCGGTCGACCTCCGAGTTGATCTCCGTGTCGTCCATCACGGTGTTCTGGCGCAGGTAGTCGACGGCCTGCTGCCGCGACCACCCCATCGCGTGCAGGCCCGTGTCGACCACGAGCCGCCCGGCGCGCATCGCGTCGAGGCTCAGCATGCCCAGCCGTGCCTCGTCGGACGAGTACAGGCCCATCTCGTCGGCCAGGCGTTCGGTGTAGAGCCCCCAGCCCTCGATGTAGGCGTCGATGAACGCGAACTTGCGCAGGTTGGACAGCTCGGTCTCGGCCGCGATCGAGAGCTGGAAGTGGTGGCCGGGAATGGCCTCGTGGAACGCCGTGACCTCGGACACCGTGCGGCTGCGTTCGGTGGCGCCCAACGGGTTCACGAAGTACGTGCCGGGGCGGGACCCGTCGAGCGCGGCGTCCACGTAGTAGGCGAACGCGGCGCTCTGGCGGTCGACCTCCGGCACGAACCGGACCTCGCAGCGTGCTTTCGGCAGCCGGCCGAACCAGTTCGGTGCCTCGGCCTCGGCCCGCGCGACCGTCTCCACCGCGCTGACGAGCATGTCGTCCTCGTTGTCCCACAACAGATCCGTGCGCAACCGCCGGAAGATCTCCGGCACGTCGGCGGTGCCCCACACCCGTGCGCCGATCTCGGCGTACTCGTCCCGCAACGAGGCGATCAGGTCGAGCCCGAGCCGGTGCAGTTCCGCGGGGGTGTAGGACGCGGTCGTGTAGTCGCGGACGAGCTTGCGGTAGTTCTCCTCGCCGTCGGGCAGCCAGCACAGGCCGGCCTGCTCGTCGTCGCGTCCGGGCAGCCCCAGCAGGACCTCGCGGTAACGGGCGAACGCCGGGCGCAGGTCCGCGTCGCCCTCCCACTCCTGGCGCGGCGAGGCGAGGAACCGTTCGACGTGCGCCGCCCCGCCCTCCACGTGCCGGCGCAACGGCCGGCGGTCGGTGTCGAGCAGCCGCTGCGCCGCCTGGTCGAGCAGGCGCGGCACGAGGTGCCGCCGCCGCGAGTAGTCGATCTGGGAGGCGAACCGGAGCAGGACCGCGACCGGCGCGTTCAGCCCCCTGGAGACGGAGTGCTCGACCAGCCGGGCGTCGATCCTGGTGATGATCGAGGTGGCCTGGTGCCGGATCACGTCCTTCGCGACCGGGTCCTCGTCGCTCTCGTCGACCCGGCTCAGGATGTCCTGCAGCCGCGCGCGCAGGGCCTGCTGGCCGTCGACGCTGAGGTCTTCGAGCTGGTCGTCCCAGCCGGGCACGCCGACGAGCGTCGCGAACGTCGGCGACCAGTCCATCATCGCCCGGAAGGTCTCATCGGAGAGCGAGGTCACGCTCTCCTTCTTAGCTGCGCCGGAAGCGCTCCGCCAAGGAATTGACGACATCCGTGAGCTCGGTGTGGAGCCTGCGCACGACGTCGGCGGCCGGTTCCGCGGTCGCCAGCGAGTACGTGGTGCCCGCCCACAGCGACATGACCTCCAGCTCACCCGTCGCGCGCACCGGCTTGGTGAGGTGGTGCACGTTCGGGTACGCGGCGGGAGCGTGCGGGCTGTTCTCGATCAGGAACCGGTTGACGAGCCCGCGGGCGGGCCGTCCGCTGAACGCCCTCGTCAACGCCGTGCGGCGCGCCCCTTCGGCGAGGGCTTCCCGGTGCGCCGCAGCGGTTCCGGCCTCGGGGCAGCCGAGGAACGCGGTGCCGAGCTGCGCCGCCACGGCCCCCGCCGCCAGCACCGCGGCCACGTCCGCGCCGGTCATGAGCCCGCCGGTCGCGATCACCGGCAGGTCGACGGCGCTGCGCACGAGCGTCAACGCGGCCAGCGTCCCGTACAGCTCGCCACCGCCGGGCGAGATGCCGTCGTCGGTGAACGTGCCGCGGTGGGCACCGGCGTCGGCACCCTGCACGCACAGCACGTCCGCGCCGACCTGCTGCGCCTGCCTGGCCTCGCTCGGTGTGGTGACCGTCACGACGATCGTGGTCCCGGCCGCCTTGAGCCGCTGCACGTCGTCCGCGTCCGGCAGCCCGAACGTGAACGACACCACCGGAAGCCGCAGCGCCAGCACCAGCTCCAGCTTGGCCCCGTAGTTGTCGTCGTCCCAGCGCGGGTCGCCGGGCACCGCCCCGACCTTCTGCGCGCACGCCGTGACTCGGTCCACGTACGACGAGATGTCGGCGGTCGGCCGCGTGCCGGGCACGAACAGGTTGACCCCGAACGGCTTGCTCGTGAGCTCACCGGTGCGCTTGATCTTCTCCGCGAGCTGCTCGACGGTGAGGTAGCCGGCCGCGAGGAACCCGAACCCGCCCGCCTCGTTCACCGCGGCGACCAGTTCGGGGGTGGAGGCGCCACCTGCCATGGGCGCGGCGATCACGGGCACGGCCAGCGTGTGGAACATGAGGACAACCTAGTTGGACCGGGCGGTGGATGCCCGGCGAACCGCCTGTGTCCTTGATGACGCAAGGAACACCTCGTTACTCCACTCGGACCAGGGCGTGGAACGGTTGCCGGAGCTGGGTTTCCACCGCGCCGATGTCCACTGTGGAGGTCGCCAGGAGGCTCGGGGAGGCCGTGCGGCCTCCCCGAGCCGGGCCATCATCTAGGGCAGGGAGTCCAGATGAGGGGCGACCGTGCTGGCGAACTGCCAGTTGTTCGACGCGTCCCAGTTGATAGACCACGTCATGGCACCGCGGATGGACGGCCAGGTCGTGCTCGGCTTGAACGTCCCGCAGTTGGTGCCGCGGGCCAGGCAGTCGAGCGCGTTGTTGACGTTGGACGGCGACTGGTAGCCGCCACCGGCTCCGGACGGCGACGCGGGCAGGCCGAGGCCGACCTGGTCGGCGCGCAGGCCGTTCTGCAGCTGGATGCACGCGAGCGCGGTCAGGAAGTTGACCGTGCCCTGGCTGTAGACCTGCTGGTCGCAACCGTTCATCGAGCCGGAGTTGTAGTACTGCATGTTGACGATGGTCAGGATGTCCTTGATGTTCAGCGCCAGCTTGAAGTACTCCATGCCGGTCGACTGCATGTCGATCGTCTGCGGTGCCATCGTGATGACGGTGCCGCCACCGGCGTAGATGCTGCGCAGTGCCTGCGCCATGTAGGTGGAGTTGACGCCGTTCTCGAGGTCGATGTCGACGCCGTTGAAGCCGTAGTTCGTGATCAGCGACTTGACGCTGTTCGCGAAGTTGGTGGCCGAGGTCGAGTCGCTGACGCTGATCGTGCCGTTCTGCCCGCCGACGCTGATGATCACCTTCTGGCCGCGGTTCTGCAGGGTCCGGATGTCGGCCTTGAACTGCGCGTCGGTGTAGCCGCCGAGCTGGCCGCTCAGCCCGGAGTCGAGCGTGAACGACACCTGTCCCGGCGTACCGGTCGCGTCGGCGAAGGCCACCGCGACGATGTCGTAGGTGGTGGGGACGTCCGCGAGCTTCAGTGCGCGCGCACCGTTGTAGAAGTTCTGCCAGTAGCCCGTCAGGACGTGCTTGGGCAGGCCGGTGTTCGGCGGGTTGCCGGTCGTGGTGGTGGTCGTGGTCGTCGTGGTGGTGGACGTCGTGCTCGTGGTGGTCGTCGTCGGTGGCGTGCCGGGGCCGTCGAGGTTGAAGTCGTCGGCGTAGTAGGTGGGCTGGCCGTACCAGCCGTTCACGTAGATCGTGACGCTGGTGGCGCTGCCGCTGGTGAAGTCGACGGTGAGCTGCTGGAAACCGCTCGTGCCGGGCGTCCACGTGCTCTTCTCCACGCCGCCGGTCACGCCGAGGTAGACGTAGCTGCCCTGCACCCACGCGGACAGCTTGTAGGCCGTGTTCGGTTGCACCGTCACGGTTTGCTGGCACCGCGCGTTGCTCTGCCCGACCGGTGTGCCCTGCAGGGCGTAGCTGCCGGTGCGCTTCGTGCCCGTGGTGACGCTCGCGCCCTCCGAGCAGGTCCAGCCGCTCAGGTTGCCGGCCTCGAACCCGCTGTTGGCCGCGAGGTTCGCGGCGGCGGCGCTGCCGTTGATCACCAACACCAGACCGGCGCAGGCGAACAGCGCGGACAGCAGCGCGATCGCTGTTCGTCTGGTCTTGGACATGGTCCACCTCCACACATTCATGCGGCGACCATGTTGTGAGTGGACTAAAAATGGACTAGACCACTACTCCGGGTCAAGCATTGCGCTGGTCATCGGATGTATTTAGGGTGAGTCTGCCGCTGCCTGTAGTTGAGGAGTGGCATGCGCGTTTTCGCTGTTCTGGCCCTGTTGCTGGGGTTCGCCACACCGGCTGACGCCTCGCCGGGCTGGGTGGCGTCATGGGGATCCGCGATGCAGACCCCGGTTTCATCGGATGTCAGTGGCACCTCCTACACCGTGCGGAACGTCGTCCGGCTCACCGTCGGCGGCTCGGCGGTGCGGGTGCGACTGTCGAACGTGTTCAGCAACGGCGACCTGACCGTGGGCGGAGTGTCCGCGGCACCGGCCGGAACCGGTGCCGCACTGGGAGACGAGGCCCGCCGGGTGACCTTCCACGGCCGCACGTCCGTCGTCGTGCCACGCGGAGGTGAGGTGCTGTCCGACCCGGTGGCGCTCCGGACGCAGGCCGACTCTTCCGTGGCCGTGTCGATCTGGGCGTCGTCCGCGCCTTCCGTGGCCACCTATCACCGCAGTGCGCTGTCCTCGAACTACGTGGCGCCCGGCGACCACGCCGCGGACCTGGACGGTTCGGCGTTCACGCAGAAGGTGTCGTCCTGGTACTACCTGTCCGAGGTGTCGGTGGCGTCGGCCGTGCGCGGGTCCGTGGTTGCCCTGGGCGACTCGATCACCGACGGCTCGGGCTCGACCGGCGGCGCGAACCGGCGGTGGACCGACGTTCTCGCCTCACGCACGTCGCTGGGCGTGGTCAACTCGGGCATCTCCGGCAACCAGCTGCTGCGTGACGGCACGTACGGCGTTTCCGGCATCTCACGGACGCCACGGGACGTGCTTGCACGGTCAGGCGTACGGACAGCGATCGTGCTGGAAGGCATCAACGACATCAAGGCCAAGCCCGACGCCACCTTCGAGGAGCTGCGCGACGGCTACTTGCGCGTGATCTCTCTCGCGCACGCCCATCGCGTCCGCGTGCTCGGCGGAACCATCACGCCGATGGGCGGCTACGCGAACTACACCGACGCACGGGAGGCCGTGCGTTCCGCCGTGAACTCCTGGATTCGCACGTCCGGCGCGTTCGACGGCGTCGTGGACTTCGACGCCGCGGTCCGCGACCCCGCGAAGCCGACGTGGTTGCGCGAGGACTTCGCCAGGCCGGACCACCTGCACCTCACCGACGCCGGCTATCAGGCCATGGGCCAGGCGGTGGACGTCTCGCTGCTTTAGCTTGATGCGCGTGTTCACCCTCTCCGATGCCATCGCCATCGCCACCACCGCTCACGACGGCCAGGTCGACAAGTCCGGCCGTCCTTACATCGGACATCCGCTGCGGGTGATGAAGTCGGTAGAGGGTGAACACGCGCAGATGACCGCCGTTCTGCACGACGTCATCGAGGACACCTCGGTGACCGCAGAGGAGCTGTTGTCGCGTGGCTGTCCCGCTGCCGTGGTCGACGCCGTCGTCGCGTTGTCGCACCTGCCGGGCGAACCTCAGGACGTGTACTTGCGCCGCGTCGCCGCGAACCCGTTGGCGCTCACCGTGAAGCGCGCGGACATCGCCGACAACCTCTCCCCCGCCCGCGTGGCCCGTCTCGACGCGGAGACACGGGCTCGCCTGGAGATCAAGTACGCCACCGCGCTGAGGTTGCTCTCCGAGTTCGTGAGCTAACTAACCTTCTTCATCGGTACAGACCGTCTGAACAGGATGTATTATCGAATCGTAACCAAGATTGGAAGGACAAGATGATCCGCCACGACCTGTCCGTGAAGTCCCTGCGCTCGAGCCTGGCCTCCCGCCGTGCCGCTCGTCTTCAGCGTCAGAGCCTGGAGCGGCAGTTGGCCAGCTACACCACCGAGAGCGACCGCCTCGAACTGGACGCCATCCTCGCCCGGCACACCGCCGAGGAGACGAGCGAGCTCCGTTCGATCATCAACCGCCAGGCGATGGACCGTTTGATCCGTTCCGCCTGACCCCGGTTCATGTGTGGGCCACCCCCGGCAACGTCGCCGCGGGTGGCCTTTGCGTTTCCCGGCAACCGTGAACAGGTGCCGTCTCGGTTGGACAGCGCTAACGTCCGGCCATGCGTCGCTTCCTCGCCACGGCGTTGGCCGTGTTCGCGCTGATGCCGGTGCCCGCGGCGCTGGCCGACCGGGTGGTCACCGACTACCAGGACCCGCTCCAGGCGATCCCCGCGGTGAGCCGGCCGCCGACGAAGTCCTGCACGGTCACGGCGATGCGGCACACGTTCGCGAACTCCTACGGCCAGCCGTTCGTGGGCACGCTCACGCCACCACCGGAGTGCGCCGGACCGTGGACGAAGGTGGTGCTGGACTGGACGGGACGCAGCAAGGGACGCCAGTTCGACCGGCTCGCCGGACTGTGGATCGGCGGCGCGGAAGTGCTGCGGACGTCGACGCCGGAACCGGACCCGTCGGGCATCGTGTGGCACTTCGACCGGGACATCACGGCCTTCGCGCCGCTGCTGACCAAGACGCAGCCGTTCGTGGTGGACCTCGGCAACGTCGTCAACGACACCTACACCGGCCCGTTCGACATCGAGGTGACCGTCACCTACTACCAGGCGACGAAGAAGTACCCCGCACCTCGGCAAGCCGACGTCGTGCTGCCCCTGTCCGCCGACGCTCAGCAGCCGGGCTGGCAGTTCCTCAAGGACGGCAAGAACTTCACGCGCCAGGTCACCGTTCCGCCGAACACCGCGAAGCTGACCGCCGAGATCTACGCGCGCGGCGGCGGCTGTGAGGAGTTCTGGTGGTCGAACGTGCCGAGCGACCTCGCCGCCAAGTTCCCGGACGCCGGACTGTGCGGCGGCGGCACGTACCGCGAGGTCGAGGTGCGCGTCGACGGCCGCCCCGCCGGCGTGGTCGCCCCGTACTCGGTGATCTACACCGGCGGCGTCGCACCGATGCTGTGGCGGCCGATCTCGGCCGTCGACGCCATCGACACGCTGCCGTACACGATCGACCTGAGCCCGTTCATCGGCACGCTGACCGACGGCAAGGCGCACACGATCGACCTGGTGCCGCCGCGCGGGATCGTCGACGACTGGACGCTGGGCGGAAACCTCTTCGCCACCACGGATCCGCACGTCCAGCGGGTGACCGGAACGCTGACCCTCGCGGATGTGCCTGCCGCTGACGTGAAGACGTCCACGACCGGCACCGACCTGGACGTGACGATCAGGACGCAGGTCCGGCGGGCCTGGCGGACCAGCGGCGTGATCAGGACTTCGCACGGCACCCAGCAGGTCTTCTCCCAGGGCGCCTGGACGTTCGAGAACACGACCTCGCTCGCGGAGAAGGCGACCAAGCAGAAGACCGACCAGAAGGTGACCGGCGCGTACTCGTCCCGTGGGCGGGTCGACGGGTTCGACTTCCCGCTCAACGTGGACGTCACGCAGAACATCGTGAACGACAACAACTACCGCATCGACGCGAAAGTCCACATGGGACGTCGTTTGTGGACGGTCGGCGACGGCGCGAAGTTCAGCGATGACACCATCGACACGCAGGGCGGCTTCGGACGGACCAACGGGGTGCTCTCCTACGCGGACGGCTCGTCCAGCGAACGCTGGCGCGGCGCGGTGGACGGCCGCTTCTACCAGCGCACAGTGAAGACCGAGCACGGGTACGTGGTGAATCAGTAGAGGCGCTTGACGGTCAGGACGTTGTCCTTGCGCGTCTCCTCCTGACCGTCCGGCCCGGTGATGGCCCGCTCGACCACCTCGTCGGTGATGACGATCCAGTTGTCCCTGAGCTGGAGGTGGTCGAGCACGTCCTTGGTGGTCGGGAAGTAGTGGTCCTGGTGCTCCGACCACGACGGCGCCCCCGCGTGCCCGCCGATGATCAGGTACCCGCCGGGAGCCACCGCCTCCGCGGCCCGCTCGAGAATGCTGTTCCGCTCCCCGTCCTCCTCCACCGGCGAGTGCAGGAACTGCGCGCTGACCAGGTCGTACAGCCCGTCCGGGAACGTCTCCTTGAGGTCGTGCCGCTCCACCGCGATCTCGACACCGGCGTCATACGCGTGCTTCAACGCCCGGTCCAGCGCCACCTGCGACACGTCCACGCCCAGCACCCGCCAGCCCCGCTTGGCGAGCCACACCGCGTCCCCACCCTCGGCACACCCGATGTCGAGGGCGCTGCCGGGCGTGAGGTGCTCGGCTTCCCGCACCAGCAACGGGTTCGGCTTGCCGGACCACACCTGGTCCCGCTCCGAGTAGAAGGACTCCCAGAACTCCTGTGCAGTCGTCATGTTCCCAAGATGCGCGCCGCCGTGCCAGGTTGGCAACTTCCGTTGCCGTTTCGGCAACACAGAATGTCATGCCTCCCTCAAGCCGGCCCCCTAGGCTTGGCTGTTCGGCACGTTCTTGTGCGGCCCGAAGTAGCCGACGTAGACCTTGCCGTGCTCCCGCACCGGCAGGAAGTAGATGCGCGGGGCGCGCGAACCGCCACCTTCGGCAATCTTGATGTGTGCCTGCATCTCCACCCGGCCAGACGGATGAACCGCGAAGTCGACAGGAAAGTTTCTCTTGGCCGCGAACTTCGGGTTCTTCATCAGTGTCTCGCTCTCCGACATGGCGAGCTTCTTTGTGTTGGCAGGCCATACGCGGGGATCGCCTGACTTGACGCACCAAGTCCAGAAGTCAGCCGTATCACTGAAGTTGCGCAACGCTTCACCGTACGCGTACAGAGCCAGGAAGGCCCGCCACGACCTCTGCCCCCACGCCTTCGCCTCCACTGCGGTGTCGAGAACGCCAAGATCGATACATGCGCCGTCGGGAAAGCTGAGAAACTCGGAAAGCTGCATTTGCGCCAGCAAGGCCGCAGTGCTCGGCAAGTCGATGTCGGCAGGGTCGACTGCCTCGCTCGTCTCTGCCGCGACGGCCGAGGAACCGCGCTGCAGCAACGCGTTCTCCTTCCACACGATGCTGAGCCGCTGCCGCAGCTGGTTGTTCTCCTCCTCCAGGAACTGCTGCTCTTCCACCAGGTTCTGGTACCGCTGATCAAGGTCCGCATGGCGGCGTTCGAGATCGTCTGCCACTGCGAGCGCCATCTCCAGCAGTTCCCGGTCCTCGCTGGACGCTCCTGACTCCAGCAGGGCAGCGGCGGTCTCATAGCTCGCCGGCGCCCGCCGGACCCCGGCGCGCGGTGAGACCACACGGCTGATCTGAGCGCCAGCGCTTTCATTCCTGAGGTACCTGGAGGCAACGGTGTACCGATGCCTCCACGCGTCTCTCATCGCAGGATCTGTGCCAGGAAGGTAGATGCGAAATGCACCATCGCGCACGCCGTAGTCGTCCCCGAGGATCTCTCCGAAGGTGAGCATCGCGTCCTCGTCGAGCAGGCACACCTGTGCGATGCCCGCGTTGACGTCAACCGCACGCTTCACCGAGCGCGCATACGCCTCTGACACGGAGAAGTCCGGGGGCGCCCAGTTCAACACGTAGTCGGCAGGAAGCGGGGCGAACACCACGACTGGCATGTCCCGTTCGGGATCGGTCACGATCTCGGCAAGCTGCTCCGCACCTGACTCCCCCTCATAGGTGATGGGAGCACCGACGAGCGGAACACAACGGCGCCGGGCGGTATGGCTGCCCTCCAGGAGTTCGCGGACGAACCGGGGCGCGGCCACGTATACCCGATCGAGCTCATCGTGCGCGACAACGTCGAGATCGACCCAAATCCAGCTGCCATCCCGTCCCAGCTCTTCGGTGACAGCAGGGCCGAACCAGTGACGCACCGTTGTCGTCCATCTGGTTCCGTCACCACGAGACTCCACGAATGAGAACCAGAAGGCTGACTCACCCGAGCCGCTATCTTCAGCCGTCTTGACCTTGACCTGCATCGCACCGTTCGCGAACGTGCCGTCCGCCAGCCCGAGCTGGCCTTTGCTCTTGGACCCCAGCCATCCCGTCAGAGCGTCTCGTAAACGGCTTCCCACGCCGACATCGCTATCGCTCCACATACCCCGATAAACGATCGCCATCATCCCCACCTCGGCTCTGGTTCGCGGTCAAACCTCTGCTGGTGAGTAATCGCGATGCCCGTCCGGCACGCATCGCGCGTTACCGAAACGTTCACTAGATGCCGAACGGCCACGTTCCGCAGTACCGCTGGAACGTGACCGTGATCAGTTGAAGGTTACTTGCCCTTCGACTTCTCAGCGGACAGCGCAACGACGAAGGCCTCCTGCGACACCTCCACGCGCCCACCATCTTCATGCGTTTCTTGTCGTCCTTCTCCAGCAGCTTGCGCTTGCGGGTGATGTCGCGCTGATCGAGCCGAGCGCGCAACACACCTTCGCTCAGAACAAGGTCGCAGGCTTGACCAGCTCCGGCTCGGGCAGTGCCTCGAGGCCGGGTACGAGCGTGCGCACGTCGTCGTAGAACCGGCAGGCCAACGCCAGCGCGTCGTCGTTGTCGGGGGTGTGCACGAACATCGTCGGCGACTGGCCCTCCCGCAGCCAGCCAGCGACCACCTCTGGTCCCGCTCCGAGTAGAAGGTCCCCCCAGAACTCCTGCGCAGTCGACATGCTCCCGAGATGCGCGCCGCTGTGCTGTAACGGCAACTTTCGTTGCCGGTTCAGCAACGCTCCGTACGGCATGATGAACACATGACCAAGGTGACCTGCGACCTGACGATCTCACTCGACGGCTACAGCGCCGGGCTCAACCAGGCGGAGGACCGCCCGTTCGGCGACGACGGTGGCGACGGCTGGGGCAGCAAGCTCCACGCCTGGATGGAAGACCCCGCGGAAATGCGGCTGCAGCTGGATCTCCTGGCCGAGACCAAGGCGTTCATCATGGGCCGCAACATGTTCGGCCCGATCCGCGGCGACTGGGATCGCGAGTGGAACGGCTGGTGGGGCGACAACCCGCCGTACCACGCCCCGGTCTTCGTGCTCACGCATCACCCGCGCGACCCGCAGCCGATGGACGGCGGCACCACGTTCCACTTCGTCACCGACGGCATCGAGGCAGCGTTCGAGCTCGCGCGCGAGGCGGCCGGCGACGGCAACATCTCGATCCACGGCGGCGCGACCACGATCAACCAGTACCTCGCGAAGGGCCTGATCGACGAGCTGCGGCTGCGCATCGTGCCGCTGACGCTCGGTGCGGGCACGCGGCTGTTCGACGGCGTGCCGACGCTCAGCCTGAAGCAGGTGGAGTCGCGACCGGGCAACGGCTTCACGCACGTCACCTACCGCGTGGACAAGTAGCTCGCTCTTGCTCTTCCTTCGGCTGTTTCGCGGACCAGCAGCGGCCGGCTCGGACCTGACAAGGTCCCGATCGGAGTTGCATCTCCGAGAGCTCGTGTGCCGTCATCGTCATACGACCGCAAAACGCCGAGAGGCGAGAAATTACCTCAGGGTGCCCAGCAGTTCAGCAGGCGAGAACCGCACCGGAAACGGCGCCGTCGCTTCGAACACCTCATCGGCCTTGACCACGGCCGTCTGCTCGTACAGACCGTCGGCACCGAACTCGAACACGGTCAGCATCGGCTCCTCCGGATCGATGACCCAGTAAGTCGGCACACCGAGCCGCTCGTAGACCGCCTTCTTGGTGTTGAGGTCGTTGAGCGCGGTGTTCGGCGACAGGATCTCCACCGCGAGCAGCGGCGCCACCGGCAACAGCTTGTCCGTGAGATCGCTGTCACGGCAGACCAGGAGATCCGGCTGCACTTCCAGGATGTCTGATGGCCGTACAGCGATCGGTGCCGCGAACACATGCAGGTCGTCAGGGCACACGGCGTCCAGCCTGCTCCCCAGCTTCATCGAGATCTTCTGGTGTCTCGGGGTCGGCGCGGGGGTCACCAGAAGCGTCCCATCGATGAGCTCATAACGGCGGCCGTCATCAGGCATTCCTTCCAGGTCTTTGACCGTAAAGGGACGCTCGCTCATGTCAATCGCCATGACCGTCATGTTCCCCTCCTTTCGGTTGTCCTGCCAACCATCTCAGAGGGGTCTGACAGTTTCGGCCCAAATCCGGGCCTCAACGACGGCACCACCCGTTCGTGTGAGGCCACCGAACACCAGGGCTATTCAGAACAGGGTCGCAGGCTCAACCGGCTCGGGCTCAGGCAATGCCTCGAGGCCGGGCACGAGCGCTCGCACGTCGTCGTGGAACCGGCGGGCCAGCGCCGGCGCGTCGTCGTTGTCGGGGGTGTGCACGAACACCGTCGGCGTCCGGCCCTCCCGCAGCCACTCGGCGACCACCTCGGCCCACGGCCGCCACCCCTCGACCGTCTCCTCCACCGAGTCACGGCCCAGGTAGCGGACGATCGGCTGGTCGGTCAGCGCCCGCGTCCGCCGCGGCAACCTCGGTTTCCTGCCCCAGGCCTCCCGCTCGGCGTCACTGGTCGGCGGACTCTGGAAGAACACCGTGGTGTCGAACGGCACCCACTCGGCGTCCGCGTCGGCGAGCGCCCCCTCCAGCAGCGACGCCGCCCTGGCGTCGGTGAAGAACACCGGGTGACGCACCTCCACGGCACGCCGGAGACCTGCGGGCAGCCTGCGCAGGAAGCGCCCCAGGGCGTCGACGTCCGCAGGACCGAACGAGCCGGGCAACTGGGTCCACAGGACCGCACGTTCACCGAGAGGTTCGATCGCGTCCAGGAACGCCCGCATCTCAGTCTCGACTCCGGCCAGCCGGCGCTCGTGCGTGACGACCTTGGGCAGCTTGACCACGAACCGGAAGCCGGGGCCGGTCTGCCGCGCCCAGGTCTCGACGGTCTTGCGGGCGGGCGTCGCGTAGAACGTGGTGTTGCCCTCGACGGCGTTGCACCAGCCCGCGTAGGCCCGCAGTCGCTCCCCGGCGGGAAGCGACTGCGGCAGGAACCGCCCCGGCCACGCCTTGTGGTTCCACATCGCGCAGCCGACCTGAAGACGTGTCACCGCGCCTACTTCTTGCCCTTCGGCTCCTCAGTGGACAGTGCGGCGACGAAGGCCTCCTGCGGCACCTCCACGCGCCCCACCATCTTCATGCGCTTCTTGCCTTCCTTCTGCTTCTCCAGCAGCTTGCGCTTACGGGTGATGTCACCGCCGTAGCACTTGGCGAGAACGTCCTTGCGGATCGCCCGGATCGTCTCGCGGGCGATCACGCGCGACCCGATCGCCGCCTGGATCGGCACCTCGAACTGCTGCCGCGGGATCAGCTCGCGCAGCTTCGTGGCCATGCGCGTGCCGTACCCGTACGCGTGGTCCTTGTGCACGATGGCGGAGAACGCGTCGACGGCCTCGCCCTGCAGCAGGATGTCGACCTTGACCAGGTCCGCCTCGGCCTCGCCGGACTCTTCGTAGTCCAGCGACGCGTAGCCGCGCGTGCGCGACTTCAGCGAGTCGAAGAAGTCGAAGATGATTTCACCCAAAGGCATGGTGTAGCGGAGCTCGACGCGGTCCTCGGACAGGTAGTCCATGCCGCCGAGCTGGCCGCGCTTGGACTGGCAGAGCTCCATGATCGCGCCGATGTAGTCGGACGGCGCGATGATCGTGCACTTGGTGACGGGCTCGTACACCTCGGCGCGCTTGCCCTCCGGCCAGTCGGACGGGTTCGTCACGACGTGCTCGGTGCCGTCTTCCATGATCACGCGGTAGACGACGTTCGGTGCCGTCGAGATGAGGTCGAGGCCGTACTCGCGCTCCAGCCGGTCACGCGTGATCTCCAGGTGCAGCAGCCCGAGGAAGCCACAGCGGAAACCGAAGCCGAGAGCGGCCGACGTCTCCGGTTCGAACGTCAGGGCCGCGTCGTTGAGCTGCAGCTTCTCCAGCGCCTCGCGCAGCTCCGGGTAGTCGGAGCCGTCCACGGGGTAGAGCCCGGAGTAGACCATCGGGCGCGGCTCGCGGTAGCCGGCCAGCGGTTCCGTGGCGCCCTTCTTCTCGGACGTGACGGTGTCGCCGACCTTCGACTGGCGCACGTCCTTCACGCCGGTGATCAGGTAGCCCACCTCGCCCACGCCGAGGCCGCGGGACGGCTTCGGCTCCGGCGAGACGATGCCCACCTCGAGGATCTCGTGGGTCGCACCCGTCGACATCATCTTGATGCGCTCGCGCGGCGTGATCTTGCCGTCGACGACCCTGATGTACGTCACGACGCCGCGGTAGGTGTCGTAGACCGAGTCGAAGATCATGGCGCGCGCCGGGGCGTCCGCCTCGCCGACGGGCGGCGGGACCTGCTTGACGACCTCGTTGAGCAGCTCGGCCACGCCGACGCCGGTCTTCGCGGAGACCCTCAGCACGTCCTCCGGCTCGCAGCCGACGATGTGCGCGATCTCCTTCGAGTACTTGTCCGGGTCCGCGGCGGGCAGGTCGATCTTGTTGAGCACCGGGATGATGGTGAGGTCGTTCTCCATCGCCAGGTACAGGTTGGCGAGCGTCTGCGCCTCGATCCCCTGCGCGGCGTCGACCAGCAGGATCGCGCCCTCGCACGCCTCCAGCGCGCGGGAGACCTCGTAGGTGAAGTCGACGTGGCCAGGCGTGTCGATCATGTGCAGGACGTGGTCCTGCCCGTCGACCTGCCACGGCAGGCGCACGTTCTGCGCCTTGATCGTGATGCCGCGCTCTCGTTCGATATCCATGCGGTCGAGGTACTGCGCGCGCATCGCCCGCTCCTCGACCACGCCGGTGAGCTGCAGCATCCGGTCGGCCAGCGTCGACTTGCCGTGGTCGATGTGCGCGATGATGCAGAAGTTCCGGATGAGCTCCGGCGACGTGAACGTCGTGTCGGCGAACGTGGTCAAGGTGGTCCTCAGCAGGAAATCGGACGGGTGTCCCCTTATGGTCCCATAGCAGCCGACCTGCTCTGCACCACTGGTCCGGGCCTGGCCCGCACCCCCTGTCGGCGGCACGTCACTCCGACGGCCGAACGAATAGCCGAATGACATGGGCTTTCGGCTCTGTGTGCGTAATGCGCTCGCACCATAAAATTCACCGGCCCGCACCGGGGGAAAGATCGCGGGCAGGGGAGGTCGTGCGATGCCGCGCGAAAACGTTCTGGTCGAAGAAGTCACCGAGCTGACCGCCGTGGCGGCCGCGGAAACGCGATATCGCGCCGTGGTGTTCGCGAGCGGCAGCAGTGCCCGGCTGGATCTCGAGGACTCCAGGGCGACGGGCTGGCTGGCCGCACTGGAACAGATGCGCGCGGCCGGACTGACCGCCTACGTGGAGGTCGATCCCGGCACGGGAGTGATCGTCGAGGTGCTCTGCCCGCTGCCGGTCGTGGTCGATGACCTGCGAGAACGCGATGACGGGGTCGACGTCGAGCTGGTCGTCTCGCACGCGCGGCACCGGCTGTCGCGCGACAACCCGGAGTTCGACGAGCTGCTGGCGGCGCTGCGCAGGGCGCGGGAGAGCCGGGAGCCGGTACTGGTCACGGAGACCCCGGACGAACACGAGATCATCGATGTCCGGCCCGACCCAAAAGCGCGCGCGGAAAGCGCGGAAACGGGTGAGGTCGGTGTTCTCGGCACACCGGTGACACTCGCTCAGGCAAACGAGATGTTCACCCTCGTCAACAACCGCACCGCGTGTTCCGCGAACCCGATCGCGCCCGGAATTCCGTTCACCTATCCCGACGACGGGTGCTGGGGGCGCGCGCACGAGATGTGCCGGTTGATGATCGGCGCGGGGGTGCAGCCGGACAAGGTGTGGATCTACGGCAACCTGCACGTGGTCAGCTTCAACAAGCCCGACTGCAACGTGTACTGGGGCTGGCACGTGGCACCGACCCTCACGCTCACGACCGGCGAGACGTACGTGGTCGACCCGGCGCTCTTCCCGAACCCCGTACCGCGCGCGACCTGGGCGTCCGTGCAGGGCGACCCCGCCGCGAGCCTGGTGCCGACCGGCGCGGACGTGTTCCACCGGTCGTCCGGCGGCACGCTCACCTTCGACCCGGCGTACAGCCAGACGAACACGGTGCTCGCCACCTACCGCACGCAGCTGCAGCTCAGGGCGGCCAGTTCGAGCGGGCCGCCGCCGTACTCCAACTGCCTGGCCCTGCCGCCGCGCACGCAGTGGTTCGGGACCATCGCGGGCAACACGAGCCACCGGTGGTTCACCTTCGGCTGGCCCGCGAACTGGCACGTGGTGTGGACGATCATGCCGACGCTGATCTGCCCCGGCACGCCGACGCTCTCCTGGTCGGTCGCGGTCGAACGGGCCGGCTCCACCCAGGCCACCTACTGGATCACGGTGACCAACTCCAGCCCTCACACGGTCCGCTTCGAGGGCCGCTACGACGTTCTCAGCACCTGATCGGGGACCGCCATGTGGACCGGAACGCAGTTCAGCGCCAGCCTCGCCCCCAACACCTCCCACCGGTGGTTCACCTGGGGATGGCCGGTCGGGTGGCACGTCGTCTGGTACGTGATGCCCACGTCCGCGGTGTCCGGCGCACCGCAGGTGGACTGGGACGTCGCCGTCGAGCGGGCGAGCTCGACCCAGTGCACGTACTGGATCACGGTCAAGAACCTGACCGGCGCCACGGTCACCTTCGACGGACGGTTCGCCGTCCTTTCCTGACCACGTGAAGGGGGCACCGAGGTGCGCATCGTGATCGAGCTCGACGACACCGAGCAGGACATCGTCATCAAGATCAACCGGGAGGGCAGGGCGGAGGTGATCAGGTCCGCCGGGCCGGAGGCGCTCTCTGCGGGCCCGGCCGCCGCCACGCCCGCCGCACTCGCCGAGGACGGAGGCACCACGGACGCCGGCCCCGCCCCGGAGAGCCACTAAGGTTCGTCCGTGCTGATGAACGGTGAGGACCCCCGCCCGGCCCACGGTGCGGTGCGAGAGATTTTCGACGCCGCCGACGCCGCCAAGCTCGAGTACGAGCCCTCGATGGACGGCGACGCGGACCCCGGCGAGGTCGTCTGGGCCTGGGTGCCCTTCGAAGAGGACGCCTCGCGCGGCAAGGACCGCCCGCTGCTGGTCGTGGGCCGCGCGAACGGCGAGCTGATCGCGTTGATGCTCTCGTCGAAGGAGCCGCGCGACGACTACCTGGAGCTGGGCGCGGGCGCCTGGGACCGCGAAGGCCGCCCGTCCTATCTGCGCCTGGACCGGGTCTTCGCCCTCGACTCGGACGACGACATCCGGCGCGAGGGTGCCGTGCTGGCCCCCGCCGCCTTCGGCCAGGTCGTGGACGCCCTGCGCGAACGTCACGGCTGGCGCTGACTCACTCGTCGGGAAGGACGGCTTCGTCGAGGTTCGCATCCTTGAAGTTGGCGTCCTTCACAAAGGTTCCGGTGAAGTCCGCACCCTCCAGGTTCGCGGTGCCGAAGTGCGCGCCCGTGAGCGTCGCATCGGTGAACTTCGCCTTGACCAGCGAGGCCCCGACCAGTCGGGCCCGGCCGAGAAACGCGCTGGTGAAGTCGGCACCGGGACCATCCGCGTAGTTGAGGTCCGCCCTCTCGAGGAACGCATCCACAAAGGACGCCTTTTCGAGCTTGGTGTGTCTCAGGTTCACCCACCGCAGCCGAGCACTGCGTGCGTCGGCTTCACGGAGGTTCGCACCGTACATCGCAGCCTCGTCCAGGCAAGCACGCACCAGCCTGGCCCCGTGCAGATCAGCCTGCATCATGCGAGCGCCGGAGAGCCAAGCCCTCGTGAGATCAGCGTTTCGCAGACTCGCACCGGTCAAGTTGGCCTCGGTCAGATCCGCACCGACCAGGACTGCGTCGTCGAGCACAGCGCCCGCCAGCTTCGCCTCCACCAGATTCGCTCCGGTGAGATTCGCGCCCGACAGGTTCGCTCCGCCCAGATGAGCACCTGCGAGCAGCGCGTCAGCGAGCGCCGCACCGGTGAGATCGATCCGCAACGAGTCCCAGTAGCCGTCGGTGCCCTGGTCGGCGCGACGCGCGAGGATGTCCAGCGCCGCCCGCCGGACCTGCTGTTCCTCGACCGCCTCCCGGCGCCGTTGCCGTTCGTCGTCCGTGGCGTTCTCGCTGGGTGCGACCGGCTCGTACGGCATCCTCAGGTAGGCGCAGACGACGTTGCCGATGGTCTGCCGTTGCGCGGGTGCGCTCTCGCCCAGACGTTCCAGGGCGTAGAGCCCAGCCAGCCGGACAGCGGCCTTCTCCGCGCCGAGCTGGTCTGCCGCCTTGGTGTAGAGCTCGGTGATTCGGCGCTCGTTCGCGTCGTACTCGCTGGTGGCCGCGACTTGACGCTGGTGAGCGAGCGTCAGTTCGGTCGACCGCTGCCGGCGAGCGGCCAGCAGCAACGCCACTGCTCCACCCGTGCCCACCACGATCGAGCCCGCGGTCCTGATGGCGTCCAGGCGTTCGGACGGTGTCCCGCCACCGAAGGTCTTCAGCAACAACCCGGCGGCCGTGACGCCGAGGCCGAGCACCACCACGGCACCGAAGAGGATGCTGCGGCTGGACAACGTGCGCATGTCGTCCGCCCGCCGTGGCGAACGCCCCCTCAGCGCGGGCACACCGACGAGGAGCAGCACACCTGCCGCCATCAACGGCCACACGCGCTGCAACCACGACCAAACCGGGTTCCACCAGGCGTTGAAGCCCGAAGACCCGAACCAGACGACCACGGCCAGGGCGGCCACCACCGCAAGGCGGCCGAACGTCGCGGCACCACCATGGGCGCCGAACACGCCCGTCCGCCCGCTGTCCCGGAAGCGTTCGGTCGCCATGCCAGATGAATCGACCTGACCGGCCCCAGTGCTACGGCCGGCGCTGAACGAACGCACGCCACGCGGGTGCGCTGAACGTCAGCGTGCCCGCATCGGCGTTCTTGGAGTCACGAACGCGCACGTCCTGGGAGACCGACACTTCGACGCAGTTGCCGTCCTCGGTCGCGTTGCTGTAGCTGCTCTTACGCCAGACGCGGTCCCCGGCCATCGTATTCCTCTCGCGGTGGGCTGACGTACTCCGCCAACTTCGTCCGCGATTGTCCCGCATTCAACGCAACCTGCTCCAGGTGATTGAAGAGCAGCCGGGTCCGCGCGATGGCGCCAGGATCCTGCACGAACACGTTGACCAGGTCCGTGTCGGTGAAGGCCACCGGCAACGACTTCTCGTACTCCCACAGGACACAACCCGACGACGGAACCACCACGTCCGCAGGCACGATCCTGACGATGTCCGTGTTGAACATCAGCCGGGCGTACTGATCTTCCATGATCCGGTCGCCACCGACTCGTTGCCGCAGCGCCAACTCATGGATGTAGAATCGGCAAGTCGGCCGATTGCGTCGCTGCAGAACTGCTTGGCGATCCGTTCGAAACCGGACAGCTGCCGGAATCCGTTCCTCGGCCACGAATCCACCCAGCCGATACAGCGCGTCGGCGTACTCGGGCGTCTGCACCAGACCTGGCACCGTGTGGATGTCGTAGCTGGTGATGCTCTTCGCCGTCGACTCGGCGAAGGCGAGCGTCCGCAGGTTGCCCGACACCTGCACGATGTACTCGTCGAACGCGTCCTTGTACTGGCGCCGGAAGTCTTCGAAGAAGTCGATGTCCTTGCCGCACATCGTCAGGTACTGCACGAGATCGATCTCGCTGGCCCGCGCCTTGCCCTTCTCGATGTTGGTGACCTTGCTCGGATGCCATCCCAGCCGCATGGCCATCTGGCCACCACGCAGGTCGGCGCACGTCTCCCGAAGCCGTCGCAGCTCGTCGCCCAACGCCCTGCTGCACACCGTCGCCGTGATCACAGTCATGGACCCGACGCTAGGTCTTGCCCCGGCTCAAATGAACAGGCTCGTTCGGGTGAAAAACGTCAGGCGAGGCGCGTGATGTCGACCGTCACCTCCAGCGCGGTCGCCGCCCCACCGGAGTAGATCCCCTTCAACGGCGCAACATCCGAGTAGTCGCGGCCAAGCGCCACCCAAATGTGCCGCGGCCCGACCGGAATCGCGTTCGTGGGGTCGTACCCCCACCACCCACCGGTCCACGCCTCGATCCACGCGTGCGACTCACCGCGCACCGTCTCTCGCAGCGGACCGTCTTTCTTCGTGTGCAGGTATCCGGACACATAACGCGCCGGAATCCCCATGCCGCGCAACAACACCAACGTCAGATGCGCGAAGTCCTGGCAGACGCCCTTCTTCTCCTGCCACGCGTCCACGGCCGAACTGTGCACACCCGTCGACCCCGGCTGGTACTTGAGCTGCTCCCACACCCACTGCGAGGCGGCCAGCACCGCATCCGACGGCGACCGCCCCTTCTTCAGCTCACGCGCCACCGCCAGCAGTTCGCGGTTGCGCGGCGTGTAGCGCGTCGGCTCCAGGAACTCCGTGTAGCGGTCGACGAGGTTCTCCTCGCGGAGATCCGCCCAGGTCCCGGACGTCACCGGCTCGATCTCGGAACTGGTCTCCACGACCGACGACGCGACGACCTTCAGTTCCGTGTGCGGTGCGTGCAGGTCGAACGACGTGACCTCGGTACCCCAGTAATCCGTGTAGCGATAAGCACGAGTGGCCGGGTTGGTCTCCACGCGCGAGACGACGACGTTCTGCCGTCGGTCGCCACGGGGAGTCAGCCGTGCTTCGTTGTACGACTGCACAACCGGTGCCTCGTACACATAGCCCGTCGTGTGCACGACGCGTACGCGCCAGCTCATGGTCAGCCCACCTCGGTGTTCGTCCAGGCGACCCACGGCGCCACGTGGAAGTACTGCTGCGACACGGCCTCACCGACGTCACGAACCGTCTTCTGCAGTGCGGCAAGACGTTTCGGCAAGTCGTCCAGCAGGTCGTGCGGCCGCAGGAACTCCAGTTCACTCCGCGCCTTGCCGAGCAACCGCAGCGCCTCCGCCCGCGCCCCGACCCGCACCGACGGCTGGTGGTCCAGCTGCTCCAGGCAGGACTCCGCCTGCCGCAGCGCGTGGAACACCGACCGCGGGAACAGCCTGTCCAGCAACAAGAACTGCACCACCCGCGACGCGTCCAGCGCACCGCGGTAGGTCCGCAGATAGGTGTCGTGCGCGCCGGCCGACCGCAACACCGTGACCCAGCCAGGAGACGACGCCCGGTCACGAACGTGCGCCAACAACAAGCGCACGATCATGTCGACACGCTCGACCGACCGGCCCAGCACCAGGAACCGCCACCCGTCGTCCCGCGACATCGTCGAGTCGGCCAGCCCCGCGAACATCGCCGCCCGCTCCTCGACGAACGAGAAAAACGCGTGTGGCCCCATCGTGCGCGCGTAGGTCTGCCGTTCGGCGACGGCGTTCCACATCGCGTTGAGGCACTCCCACATTTCGGTCGACACGACCTCACGAGCGCCGCGCGTGTTCTCTCGCGCACTGTTGACCGACGAGACGATCGAGCTGGGGTTGTCCTTGTTGTACGCCACCAGTTCCGTCAACGACCAGACGTCGAAATCGTCGGCTCCGACCGGCGGCTTGATTCCCAGAACCGTCAGCAGCTGCCGTGACGTGGCGTCCGGGTCCACCGTCGCGTCCTCGAGCAGCTGATGCACCGAGACGTCGAGGATGCGCGCCGTGTCGTCCGCTCGTTCGACGTAGCGGCCGATCCAGTACAGCGACTCCGCGTTGCGTGCCAGCACTTCGCGCGCCTCCCTACTGCTGTTGTTGCTGTTGCTGGGAAGTGGTCAGCTCCGGCCCCTGTTCGGCCGCCGGTGACTCCATTTCGGACGGTCCGGCCAGCCCGGGCTCCGCCAGCTCCCGCTCCACGGTGGACGACTTCGGCGCGAGCACCCAGGTGTCCTTCGACCCGCCGCCCTGCGACGAGTTGACCACCAGGCTGCCCTCCGGCAACGCCACCCGCGTCAGCCCACCCGGCAGCACGAAGATGAAGTTGCCGTCGTTGACCGCGAACGGCCGCAGGTCGACGTGCCGCGGCGCCAGCCGGTCGCCGACCTTGGTGGGCACGGTCGACAGCTGCACCACGGGCTGCGCGATCCACCCGCGCGGGTTGTTCCGGATCCGCTTGCGCAGCGAGTTGAGCTCCTTGGCGCTCGCGTCGGGCCCGAACACGATCCCGTACCCGCCAGACCCCTCGACCGGCTTCACGACCAGCTCGTCGAGGTGGTCCAGCACGTGCGCCCGCTCGTCCTGCAACCAGCACCGGAACGTGTCGACGTTGGGCAGCAACGGTTTCTCGTTGAGGTAGTACTGCACGATCTCCGGCATGTAGGTGTAGACGAGCTTGTCGTCCGCCACCCCGTTGCCGACCGCGTTGGCGATCACCACGTTGCCCGCCCGCGCCGCGTTCAACAGCCCCGCGATGCCCAGCACCGAGTCCGGTCGGAAGTGCACGGGATCGAGGAAGTCGTCGTCGATGCGCCGATAGATGACATCAACCTGGCGCTCCCCCTCGGTCGTACGGAGGTACACGAAGTTGTCGCGGCAGAACAGGTCCCGTCCCTCAACCAGCTCCACACCCATCTGCCGCGCCAGCAGCGAGTGCTCGAAGTAGGCGGAGTTCGCCAGACCCGGCGTCAGCACGACCACGTTCGGATCCGCCGCATTGGGCGCCGCCGCGTTCCGCAGCGACCTCAGCAGATGCACCGCGTAATCACCCACCGCGCGCACACGATGCCGTGCGAACAAGTCCGGGAACACGCGCGCCATCGTCCGACGGTTCTCCATGACGTAGGAGACGCCGGACGGACACCGAAGATTGTCCTCAAGGACCCGGAACGTCCCCTGCTCGTCCCGCACCAGGTCCACACCGGCGACGTGGATGCGCACCCCGTTCGGCGGGTTGATGCCGGCCGCCTCCCGGTGGAAGTGCTCGCACGACGTGATGAGCCGCCGCGGCAACACTCCATCCCGGACGATCTGCGCGTCGCCGTAGATGTCCGCGAGGAACAGCTCCATCGCCCGCACCCGCTGCACGATGCCGCGTTCGAGCTTCGCCCACTCACTCGCCGTGATGATGCGCGGAATCAGGTCGAGCGGGAACGGCCGCTCCTGCCCGCTGAGACTGAACGTGATCCCCTGGTCGACAAACGCCCTGCCAAGCGCTTCACTCCGCGCGTTCAACTCGTTGACCTGCGACGGCGCCACCGACTCGTACAGCGCGCGGTAGGCCGATCGCACACCGTTGTCGGTCGAGAACATCTCGTCGTAGGCGTCGGCGTGCGGCCGGTCGGGGTTCAGATAGCCGTTGAACAGCTCACCGAGCCTCGGCGTGGTGACCGTGCGGCTGCGGCGCAGTCCTGAGGTGCGGGCTCGGCGTTCCATGGTCCACATCTTCACCCTGTTGGTGCTGCTTTTGCACTAGTCCGACCGGACAAGAAACCTCGCGGAAACCAAACTCGGTACTTTCCAGGCGTGAGTTCTCCCGACCGAACACCGCGGATGAACCTGGACCGGGTCATCGAGCTCGGTGCACCCATCACGGCGATCGCCGTCAACCGGGCGGACCCGGAGGACCCGCTGCTGAAGGTCTCGCTGCACGGCCGGCCCGATGTCGTCGTGCACGCGAACACGGGCGAGCAGTACGCGGGCGAGCCCAGGGAGCTGTGGCCGGGCACGCCCGCGGGCCAGCTGTCGTTGCGGATCAACGCTTACACCGTGAACGCCCAGGGCCCGGACATCTTCATCACCGGCACCGGGTACACGAGCACGATAAGGGGGCATCGCGACGACATCGGGGCACTCAGCCTGTGCCCGGCCACCGGAGAACCACTGCTCGTGAGCGGCAGCGGCACCGTCAAGCTCTGGGACATCCGAACCGGCGAGCTGCTGCGCATGGGCCTCCCCGGCGGCCGGACGACCGTGCTGCTCGGCTTCGTCGGCACGGGCGGTCGGCCCAAGATCGCGTCTGGCGGTCCGCACGGCTCGTTGCACATCTGGGATCCTCAGCTGGCCCTGACTCTCAGGACCGGCCCCGTGTCGACGCGCGGGTTCAGCGACCGGGTGGCCGCGGAGGACCTCCTCGACCGCGGCGCACTGGTGGACGCGCTCACGGACGTGCTCCGGCCAGGTGACGACGACGGGCCGACGGTGATCACGGTGGAAGGTGCCTGGGGTTCCGGCAAGAGCACGCTGCTGGAGCTGATCAAGCAGCGGATGACCGCCTCGCCGGCCACGGTTCCGAGGCAGCGCAGGTTCACCGTGGCCCAGGCGGACTGGATGCTGTACCGGCCCCCGGCGGAGACGAAGCCGCCGAAACGGCCGATGACGATCCAGCCGCTGGTGGTGTCGTTCAACCCCTGGCGGCACCAGTCGAGTGAACAGGTGTGGGCCGGACTCGCGAAAGCCATCAGCGAGGCCGCCGAAGCGGCGATCATGCCGCACCAGCACAACCGCGAGCGGTACTGGTTCGCCCGCAACGCCGGCCGTGTCGACCGGCGACACCTCCAGCGTCAGCTGTGGAAGCGGATCTACTCACCGCTGTTGTCGTTCGCGGGCCTGGGTTTCGGGCTGTCGCTGCTCGGCGCGCTCACCAAGCTGAACGTCGGCTGGGCCTGGTGGGCCACCGCCGGGCTGGCCGCGGCGGGTCTGCTGCACACCGGACTGCGGTACCTGTTCGGCAAGGCCTCGGCGTTCCTGCCGGGCGAGCTGTTCGCCGGACCGGTGTCCAGCAACGCTTTCTCCAGCGCGACAACGGATCCGTTGATCCGAGACCCGTACTACCACGCCCGATCCGGTTACCTCTACCTCGTGCAGCACGACGTCAGGGCGCTGCTGCGAGACCTGGACACGCACGGGTACCGGCTCATCCTGCTGATCGACGACCTCGACCGGTGCACACCGCGCACCACGGCCCAGGTGTTCGAAGCCATCAACGTGTTCCTGTCCGACGACTTCCCGGCCACGCGATTCGTGCTGGGCCTCGACACCGCGGTCGTCGCGGCACACGTCGACAACGCCTACAAGGAGCTCGCTGACGCGAAGATCGTGACGCACCCGGACGACCCGAGTCCTGGTTGGACGTTCCTGCGCAAGCTCGTCCAACTACCGGTGCGGTTGCCACGCACCACTGCCGACAACGTCGACCGGATCCTGCTCGCTCAACTCGGACCGGTCCATCAAGGGACACCTGTCCATGCCATCGTCATGGGCGCCGGCGGTGGCGGAATTTCCCTGACCGAGCCGTTCGTCGAGCGGTTGGTCATCGCCATCGAGCGCCACGGCGAAGTGCGCTCGCAGCTCCGGAACCGGCTCAGAGCCCAGCCGGAGCAGTCGGTGCGCGAGGAGAAGCGGCTGCTCAACGTGTGGCAGTTCTACCTGCGCATGCTCGGCTCGGCGGACGTCGAGCAGGCGTGCCACCTGGTCGCCGTCGCCGAGATCGCGGTCAGGTGGCCCGCCTACCTGCACCGGCTGCGCGGTGCGTGGCAGGACCTGGCCGACACGGTCCACGACGACGTCCGGTGGGGCGCGACGATCGCTCGGCTCGGGTTCGCCCACTCCGATCGCAAGGCCGCGGCGAACCTGCGCCAGTTGCTGCGCGACTGCGATGCGCAAGCGGTTGCGGCGCTCGCGAACAGGGTGTTCTGAGCGCCTTGCCAGAGGTCTTGTCCGCAACCCGCCTGCCGGGCAGTTACGTGGATGAAGGGCTCCTTCATCCACACCAGGTGGAGGAAGGAACCCTTCATCCACCTCACCGGACGGCGAGTTGCGAACACGACTCCCGGCTACCTGCTCAGAGGCGGATCTTCACGACCGTGCCCGACCCCCGCCCGCTTCCAACCGGGCACGCGCACCATGTGCGGCGCATCGGGTTCCGCTTGCCGGCTCACATGGACGAGGATGAGCGCAGTGAAGCGCTACATACTGTTCGATCACGACGGCGTTCTGGTGGACACCGAATACTGGTACTTCCAGGCAGGAGCACGCGCTCTTGCCGAGATCGGTGTGACCCTGGACAAGGACCGGTACCTCAGTGACATGGGCCAGGGACTGGGGACCTGGACCCAGGCCAAGGCAGCAGGTGTCGACGAGCAGACCATCGGCAGGCAGCGCGCGGTCCGGGACGCCTACTACCAGGAGTACCTGAGAACCGAGTCGATCGAGATCGAAGGCGTCGTCGAAGCCCTGGCCGAACTGTCGAAGTTCGCCCGCCTGGCGATCGTGACCACCGCGAAGCGCGCGGATTTCGACATCATCCACGAGAAGCGCCGGATCACTCAGTTCATGGACTTCGTTCTTGCGCGCGAGGACTACACGCTCGCCAAGCCACACCCGGAGCCGTACCTGACCGGCCTCGATCGGCTGGGGGCGAGCAGGGAGGAAACTCTGGTCGTCGAGGACTCGGCCAGGGGGCTGCGCTCGGCAGTCGCGGCCGGCGTCGACTGTGCCGTCGTCCACAATGAATTCACCAAAGGACAGGACTTCTCCGGAGCCCGCTATCGGATCCAGACCCTGGCGGAACTGAAGGAAATCATCCTCAGCACGTGAAAAAGCCCTGCGGGGAGCGCTTGTGGCGCTCAACCCGCAGGGCTAAATTAAGTTCGGCGGCGACCTACTCTCCCACACCGTAACCAGTGCAGTACCATCGGCGCAGAAGGGCTTAACT
>NZ_JBEXJN010000077.1:0-34324 GCF_040609115.1 Lentzea sp. NPDC004782 | reverse complement strand
TGAAGGGCTCCTTCATCCACACCAGGTGGAGGAAGGAGCCCTTCATCCACCTCACCGGACGGCGAGCAGCGGAAACGAACGTCTGGCCGATCGGTGCAGGGAGCCGAACATGACCTTCCTCTCTCGGGCAGACAACGTTGTCAGAACACGAGCGGGACCGAGATCGTGACACGCCGAACTTCGCAGGGGTAGCGCGTGGACCTCTGTCAGCAGGCGGGGAAGAGCGCCCTCGTGCCGCCGGTGGCGGTGTGGTCGGTGAAGCGGCAGCCGAACTTCGGGTCGTCGGTGCGGCGGACGTCGTCACCGGCCGGCCGCCTGCCCCGGTCCACCCAGGACGTCAGGTCGCGCCACGCGTCGCCGACCTCGGCGGGGGAGAACTCGCAGTGGGCGACCGTGCGGATCGCCCGCTGCACCACCAGATCCGCGCGGCCGAACCGGGCCGCGTCGGCGCGGTAGTCCTGTTCCATCGAGAACGGCACGAACAGGTCGCCGACCCCGTGCAACGTCACGACCGGCGCGCTCGGCAGGCCCAGCACGGCGGGGATCTGGGTGAGCGCGGGGGTGTAGCGGGCGACGGGGTTCGCGACCCGGACGCGTTGCACCGCCCGGTCGACGTTCACCGGCGAGTTCGGCCGGTAGCGGGTGGTGACGTTCGTGGCGATCTGCAGCGGGTTCTCGGCCAGGCTGTCGCTCGCGGGTGCGGTGACGAGGTTGAACAGGAAGTTCTGCCAGTACGCGTACGCCGCCGCGCTGCCCGGCCGGGCGCCACCGGACAGGGTGGTGACGATGGCGCGGAACTGGTCGTCGTGCCCGGCCAGCGCCTGCTGGATGCGGGGCACCACGGCGGTCAGGTAGTCCGCCGGCGGCGGGTAGGCGTGGACACCGGTCAACGCCTGCGCGACGAGGTGGTAGCTCAGGAAGTAGTCGAACAGCTCGTGGTCGCCGAGCGCGCCGCACATCGGCAGGGCACCCGCGTAGAACCCCGGGTACTGCTCCAGCGACCGGGCGATCACGTGGCCGCCCATGGACACACCGGCCAGGAAGACCTTCTCGGGCCGCTGCACTTTCCGGCCGAACAACGCCGCGAGCTCGCGAGTGGTGGTGACGCCTGCCTTCACGTCATAACCGTTGTCGTAGTAGGAAGACGCGGCCCACGCGTAACCCTCGTCGAGCCAGCGCTGCCGAAGCCCGAACGGCGGGGTGTCGACCGTCAGCACCTTGCCCGTGCCGCGATAGCCGTGGGCCCACAGCGCCAACCGGCCGTTCCAGTTCGGTGGGACCTCCACGACGTAGCCCGCGTGGCTGTGCACGCCCTGGATGACCCTCGTCGGCTTGCCGCCGACCACCGCCGGGACGAGTGGCGGGTTGCTGATCGTGTAGCCCGGCAGCGGTGACTCGTCGTCGGTGGCGGTGGCAGGGTGCGCGGCCGCGATGACCAAAGCGAACGACAACGCGACACTGAGCAGTCGTCTCATATCCGGGACGGTACTGGTGGTGCGGCCGTGAGGGCATGAGGCCGTTCGGGCGTACGGGCTTTCTCGGATTTTCGGATCGGTCGCCGCCTGTCGCCCTGCGCGCACAATGGTGCCCCGGACGCGTTCGCCGCGGTGTCCCTGCCCCCGTTTCCTGTTCTAGGAGAAGGCAAATGCGGCTCAAACTGCTGAGTGTGATCGTCGGCGCCACCCTGCTCGCCGGCCTCGGTACCGTCCCGCAGTCCCAGGCGAGCGACGTGCAGCCGGACATCATCGGAGGCGGCACCGTGCCGGAGGGCGCTGCTCCCTGGGGCGCGCAGGTCAGCGTCGACGGCGGGTTCTGCTCGGGTTCGGTGATCGGCCCGCTGTGGGTGCTCACCGCCGCCCACTGCGGCCGCGGTGGCAGCGTGCGGGTCGGCAGCCAGCGGCTCGGCCAGGGCCGCGGCATCCGGGTCGTGTCCGACTACACCAACGGTGACGTGGCGCTGAAGAAGCTGGCCTCGTCCGCCGGTCTCGGCGCCTACCTGCCCTACGCCGCCACACCCCCGCCGGTCGGCGCCACCGTGCAGATCTACGGCTGGGGAGGCATCTCCGCGCCGGGTGGCCCGCTCGCGCAGTCGATCAAGACCGCGAACCTGCGCGTGGTCGCGGCCGGCGGCACGATCAACGGCGCCCCGATCAACGGCCAGGCCTACTTCGGCGACTCCGGCGGCCCGATGACGTACAACGGCCAGGAGATCGGCACCTGCACCGGACCGGTCGGCGGTGGCGGCGACCCGTCGCGGCTGACCGTGGCGTACCAGAACATCCCGCAGCGGGCCGCGTGGATCCAGCAGACCACCGGCATCCGCCCCGGCGGCCAGTAGTCACCTGACAAAAGCGCCGCGCACAGCTGTGCGCGGCGCTTCCGGTGCGGTCAACCGATGTTGAGCCGCCACTGCTCCTGCGCCGAGCCGGGCACGCACTCCCACAGCTGCAGCGGGACCCAGTCGTCCGAGGTGCCGAACGGCACGTCGATGCACCGGTTGCCGGAACGCTGGACGATGTTGTGGTAGCCGTTGCCGAGGTCGACGAGCTGCCACTGCTGGGTGAAGCTGCCGTTGCAGTTGAACTGCTGCGTGCGCGCGCCGTTGTGGTTCCAGCCGTACTCGGTGTCGATGCACCGGTGGCTGTTCTGGTTCTGGATCTCGTAGTAGCCGTCGCGGTTCTGGATGAACAGGAACTTCGCCGCGGGCGTGTGGTCGCAGTGGTACTGCTGGATCCAGGCGCCGTTGTCGTCCGAGCCGTGCGCGACGTTGGCGCACTTGCCGCTGTTGCGGTTGATCATCTCGGCGTAGAACGCGCCCGGTGCGGCGAAGGCCGGTGCGATGGTCGCGGCGAGCGCGGCGATCGTGAGGCCGGCGACGGCGGCGCCGCGGGCGAGTCTGGTGAGCATGCGTGGCACTCCCAACTGCTGTGGATGTTTCCCCCGACTGGGACGCCGCTGACGTTAGGCAGCGGATCCGGTGCCACATAAGGGAACTACCGGCCAATGGCCGGTACCGGACAGTCAGCCGGGGAACGGCCGGCCATCACCTCGCACGAGCACACCGGTCTCGCTGACAGCGGCCAGGGACAGCGTCTTGTAGCCGACGTCGTCGAACAGCACCATCAGCCGGTCGGCCTCCTGGTGCACGATCGTGCCGCGGCCCCACTGCTCGTGGCGCACCACGGAGTTCGACGAGTGACCACCACCTGTGGTCGACCCGCCCTCGTCGCAGATGTCGCAGTTCCCGCACGGCTCGTCGAGCTCCTGGCCGAAGTAGCCGAGCAGGAACCGGCGGCGGCAGTCCCGGGCCTCGGCGTACCGGTGCATCACCTCGACCCGCGAACGGTCGCGCCGGGCCTGTCGTTCCGCCTCCTCGGCGACCGCGGAAACGGCTTTCGCCGACGGGGGAGCGCCTTCCCGGTACCACACGCGGTCGTGGTCGGTGCGCACGACCTCCGCGCCCTCCAACAGGTTCACCACGCCGGTGACCTTGCGGCGGGAGCGGTCCAGCCGCCGCGCCAGATCGGTGATCGCGAGCCCGGCCCGCCGGCGCCGCACCGCCGCGGCGACCTCGCGCACGCACTCGCGGTCGAGTCTGCGGGTGGCCAGGAACTGTTGCAGCCCTTGGTCTTCCGGGCGGTGGAACAGAACCACCTCGGCAGGTTCCCCGTCCCGGCCCGCCCGGCCGATCTCCTGGTAGTACGCGTCCAGCGAGCCCGGTGTGGCGGCGTGCGCGACGAACCGCACGTCCGGCTTGTCGATGCCCATGCCGAACGCGGAGGTGGCCACGACGACGCCGACCTCGTCGCGCGTGAAGCCGTCCTGGACCCGTCTTCGGTCGTCGGCCTTCATACCGGCGTGGAACGCGGCCGCGGCCACGCCCCGTGCGGTCAGGTCGGCGGCGTACCGTTCGGCGTCCTTGCGCGTCGGCACGTACAGCAGGCCAGGTCCAGCCCGCTCGGCCACCCAGTCGGCGACCGTCCGCCTGCGCTCGTCGGCGTCGGTGCAGAACCGCGCGCTCAGATGCAGGTTGGGCCGGTCGAACCCGGCGACGATCACGGTGGCGTCGCGCAGACCGAGGTGCTCGACGACGTCGGCCCGAACCGGACCGCTCGCGGTGGCGGTCAGCGCGAGCACCGGCGGATGACCCAGTCGTTCGATCACGTGCCGCAACCGCAGGTAGTCGGGCCGGAAGTCGTGTCCCCACGCGGAGACGCAGTGTGCCTCGTCCACGACGAACAACGACGGCCGCGCCTGGTGCAGCCGGTGCAGCGTGTCGGCGTTCGCGAGCTGCTCGGGTGCGAGGAAGAGGTACTCGGTGCGGTCCTCGGTGAAGTCCCGCCAGATCCGTTCGTTGGCCTGCGCGGGCTGGGCCGAGTTGATCGCGGCGGCCGGCGGCGCGGTGGTGGCACGCAGCGAGGTGACCTGGTCGCGTTGCAGGGCGATCAACGGCGACACGACCACGGTGGGCCCGTCGAGCAGGATCGCCGGAACCTGGTAGATGGCGGACTTCCCGGCACCGGTCGGCATGACGACCAGCACGTCCCGGCCGTCGAGCAGGTGCCGCATGCCGAGCAGCTGCTCGTGGCGCAGCTCGGTCCAGCCGAAGACCTCCTCCGCCGTTCTCAGCAGCTCGTCGTCATCCCGCATGGCGCAGGTCGTAACGCTGGGCGGCCCACGCGGCGAGGCGCGGGCGCAGGGCGAGGTAGACGTCGGGGTCGAGACCCATGCCGGTGTGGGTGCTGTGCACCTCGACGCACTCGGCGGACGGGTCGAGGCACAGCCGCCACGGCACGATGCCGTCCGACTTGGAATAGATCGACAACGCGGGCAGCTCGGCCGGCAGCGGCGCCGTGCCCGCCCTGACGTTGTCCTCGTAGCAGCTGCCGCTCAGGCAGTCGGTGTTCATCAGCCCGGGCACACCGAGCCCGGACAGCCTGGCCAGCGCCCGCGCGGCGAGCAGCACCTGCGGATGGGCGCCCAGCGGGTCGAGCACCGGGCTGCCCAGCATCACCAGCCCGCACACCAGGTCCGGCCGGCGCGCGGCGGCCAGCCGGGCGAGCCCGCCGCCCCGGCTCTGCCCCAGCAGCACCACCGGGCCACCGGTGGCCTCCGCGTGCTCCTCCAACCGCCGTTCGATCCGGTCCACCAGCTCGGACGTGCACCCCACGTTGAACCCGACGCCCGCCCCCGTCGGCACGTAGCCGCGGTCGCGCAACCAGGTGGTGGCGAAGGTGAGGCTGAAGTCGTTCGCCCCGAAGCCGGGCGCCAGCACCACACCGAGACCGGCGCCTTCGTGGGGGTTCGCGTCCCGCCACACCGCGTGACGCAGCAGGCGCGGGATGGTGAGGGCGGCGACGGCGACGTGTTCGCGGGCCAGCAGTTGCAGGTTCATGGTCGGGAGTTAGCCCGGCGGGGCCAGGGCAAACCCGGTGCAGAATCACGTTTGTGCCGCCTCAGTAGAGGTAGACGTCGACGACCAGGGCCGCGATCCCGGCGAGCAGGGCGGCGACGGCGACCCGCCTGCCCGAGTCGCCGCCCTGCGGGCCGAGCCCGAGCAGCAGTGCGGCGGTGGCGACGGCGAACACACCGCTGCCGGTGTCCTGCCAGCTGACGGGGAACGCCGCGATCGGCGCGTCGGTGAAGAAACCGGGTGCGTGCACGGTGTTGAGGATCGCGTTCCAGGCAGCCGGTCCGAGCCCGGCGGCGAGACCGGCGGTCACCACGACGCCGACACGGCGTGGCGGTACGAGCAGTGCGACGAGGACGGCGGCCAGGACCGCGGACAGCGCGGCGCCGTAGGCGACGGTGGACCAGTCGAGCATCTGGGCACTCCTTCTGCCGGGCGGTGCAACCACGGTTGCATCCTGCCAGCCGCGCGGTGATGGTGCCGTGATGGTGCTCGATGAAGGGCGCCTTCTTACACCTGAGGTGGATGAAGGAACCCTTCATCCACGTCGGACGCGGTGCAGCAGCCCGCTGCCGGACCGGCAGTTTCGTCGCAGCGGGACGGATGCCGTATCCCGGCCGCCGCGACGATCTCCTTCTACAGCGTGGAAACGGACTTCGCCGCACCTCAGCCGCAGTTCCAGGTGCTGGGCCCGTTCGAGGTGCGCGTGCGCGACGAGGTGCTCGACGTGGGCGGCCCGCGGATCCGGACGCTGCTGGCGTTGCTGACGGCGAACGCGGGCCGGGTGACGAGCGTCGACACGATGGTGGAGGCGTTGTGGGGCCCGCAAGCCCCACCCGACGCGCATCGCACCGTGCGCAGCTACGTCTCGCGGCTGCGTCGCGCGCTCGCGTTCGACCGGCTGATCGTCACGCATCCAGCGGGCTATGTGCTGAGACTGGAGCCGCACGTCGTGGATGCTCGCCGGTTCGAACGGCTCGTGGAGGCGGGACGGGACGCGCTGTCCGCCGGGCAGCCCGCGAACGCCGCGGAGCAGCTGTCGCTGGCGTTGACGCTGTGGCGGGGTGACGCGTACGGCGAGTTCACCGCGACGCCGGTGTTGCGCACCGAGGCCGCCCGGCTGGAGAGCCTGCGGCTGGCCGCCGTCGAAGATCGCGTCGACGCCGACCTGGCGACCGGCGCGGGCGGGGTGCTCGTCGAGGAGCTGACCGCCCTCACCGAGCAGCACCCCGGCCGGGAACGCCTGTGGGGCCAGCTGATGACCGCGTTGTACCGGGCGGGCAGGCAGGCCGAGGCCCTCGACGTCTACCTGCGCGCCCGGACCGCGCTGGTCGAACGGTTCGGGCTCGACCCCTCACCGCGGCTGTCGGAGATCCATCAGCAGGTGCTGGACAACGACTCCCGGTTGTTCGGCGTGCCGGCCGCGGCACCCGGCGAGCCGGCCCGTGACGACCTCCCCGGCGACATCGCGGACTTCGCCGGGCGCGACGCCGAGCTCACCCTGCTGGCGGACGCGCGGGCCACGGGACGGCCTGCCGTGGTGATCGAGGCGATCGACGGCATGGCCGGGGTCGGCAAGACGACCCTGGCCGTCCACGCGGCGCACCGGTTCGCCCAGGACTACCACGACCGGTTGTTCATCGACCTGCACGGCCACGCGTCGAACCAGCCGCCCGTCTCACCGATGACGGCGCTGGACACGCTGCTGCGGGCGCTGGGCGTGCCACCGGAGCGGATTCCGCAGGACCCGGACGCGCGGGCGGCGCTGTGGCGGGCCGAACTGGCCACGCGTTCGGTGCTCGTGGTGCTGGACAACGCCGCCGACGCCGCACAGGTGCGCCCGCTGCTGCCCGGCACGTCGCGCAGCCTGACGCTGATCACGAGCCGTCGCCGCCTGGTCGACCTGGACGCCACCCAGGTCGTGTCGCTGGACGTGCTGCCGGTGCGGGACGCGGTCGCCCTGTTCACCAGTGTCGCGGGCGGTGATCGCGACACGTGCGCCGTGCACGAGGTCGTCGCGTTGTGCGGGCACCTGCCGCTGGCGATCCGCATCGCCGCCGCCCGGCTGCGCGCCCGCCCCGCGTGGACCGTGCGGTACCTGGAGAACCGGTTGCGCCAGGCGCACTTCCCGCTCGCCGAGCTCGAAGCGGGCGACCGCAGCGTGGCCGCCGCGTTCGCGTTGTCCTACGAGCACCTCGACGCGCCGCAGCAACGGGTGTTCCGGCTGCTCGGCCTCCACCCCGGCCCGGACTTCGACGCCTGCGCCACCGCGGCGCTGGCGGCCGTCGGCCTCGCCGAGGCCGAACGGTTGCTGGAGAGCCTCGTCGACGACCACCTGCTGCAGGAACCCGCGCCCGGCCGCTACCGCTTCCACGACCTGGTCCGTCAGCACGCCCACGCCGTCGCGCTGACGGACGAGCCGGAAGCGTTGCGGCACAAGGCACTGCGCCGCGTGGTCGACTACTACCTGCGGACCGCGCACAACGGCAGCAGGCTGCTCGACCAGCAACACCCGCCGATCACCCTCGACGCGGCCGACTGCGTCCCGCACCCGCTGGCCGACAGCACCGCGGCGATGACGTGGTTCGACGCCAACCACCGCTGCGTGCTGGCCGCCCGGACCGCGGCGCGGGAAGCGGGCTGGGACACGGCGGTGTGGCAGCTCGCCTGGTCGTTGGACAACTACCACTACCGCCGGGGGCACCTGCACGACAACATCGCTTCCTGGCAGGCGGGTCTGGCCGCCGCGCAACGGCTGGGCGACCTCGCCGTGCAGGCCCGCGCGCACCGGCGGCTCGGCCTGGTGTACGCGCCGCTGGGCCGCGACGAGGAGGCGTTGCTCCACCTGCGGCAGTCGCTGGCGCTGTCCGCGCGGATCGGCGACACGCTCGGCGAGGCGGGCGCGCACCTCGTGCTGGGGATGGCGTTGAACTGGCAGAAGGACGACCAGGCCGCGCTCGCGCACCTCACCGAGGCGAGGAACCTGTACCGGCACCTCGGCAACACGCAGTGGGAGGTCCGCGTCCTGAGCCTGATGGGCGCCTCCTACACCCGGCTCGGCCACCACGACCGCGCCCGCCGCTTCTGCGAGTCCGCCCTGGCGTTGTGCGTGCGGCACAACGACGTCTACGGCCAAGCCGACAGCCTGGACAGCCTCGGCGCGATCGCGGGCAACACCGGCGACCACCGCCAGGCGCTGCACCACCGCGGGCGCGCCTTGGCGTTGTGGCGCGACCTCGACAACACCTACCGGCAGGCGGGCACGCTCGCCGCGCTCGGTGACACGCACCGCGACCTCGGTGACCACGAGCGCGCCCAGGAGTGCTGGCAGGAGGCGATCGACCGCTACCGCGGGCAGAACCTCCACCACGCGGCCGACCGCATCGCGCAACGGTCCGGGTGAGGTCAGGACCTGTCCGCGCTCGGTTCGTCCTGCTCGGCCTCGGCCAGTCGCCGCAGCGCGTTCTCCAGGCGCTGCCTGCGGTTGCGCTCGGCCCGTCCCGCGATCCACAGGCACAGCACGCCGAGCGGCAGTTCCACGAACAACGCCTGGGCCCAGGCGAGCGGCCGGTCGCGGCGCGGGCTCGACATCGTGTCGAACCAGGCGTCGACGAACAGCAGCGCACCGGTGACCGCGGCCGGCAGTTGCACGTGGTCGCGGCGCCGCATGGCGAGCCAGCCGGTGACCACCAGCATCGCCGCCAGCGCGATGTCGAACACCACCCACGACAGCGTGTACTGCCGCAGCGAGGTGGTCAGGAACGCGCCACAGCGCGCCTTGGTGTCCGGACAACGGGTGGGCGCGCTCAGGAAGTCGTTGAACAGCACGCCCGCCCAGACGACCGTGATCGCGCCCGCGGCCAGGTAGAACGGGCCGGCCCAGCGCGGCAGCGCACCCGCGTGCTTCTTCTTCCCGAACACGACCGCCAGCCTAACCAAGATCGGCGGTGGTGCCCGGCGGGCAACTGCGCGATCGGCTCTACCAGGCCCCGGCCGCACCTGCTGAACTGGTCGGATCACTGGCTGACGACCCGAATCGAGATGCAATGGACAAGGCATCCGTCGCCCGGTTCCTGCTGCTGGCCCTGCTGTGGGGGAGCAGCTTCACCTTCATCAAGGTGTCCCTCGAAGGACTGGCGCCGGGGCAGCTCGTGCTCGGCAGACTCGTCCTGGGCGCGGCGGTGCTGCTCACGATCGTGGCCGTCCGCAAGGTCGCGCTGCCGCGGTCCGCGCAGGTCTGGGGCCACATCGGCGCCGCCGGCCTGTTCGGCAATGTGATCCCGTTCCTGCTGCTGTCATACGGGGAGAAGACGACCGGCGCCGGCATCGCGGGCGTCCTGATCGGCGCGAGCCCGCTGTTGACACTGGCGCTCGCCACGGCCGTCCTGCCGACCGAACGGGCGACGGTGCGCAAGGCGGTCGGTCTGGGGATCGGCTTCGCCGGCGTGGTGCTGCTGATCGGCCCGTGGCACGAGTCGCTCGGTTCGCTGGGCGGCCGGCTCGCCTGCTTCGGCGCGGCCGTCAGCTACGCGATCGGGTTCGTGTACGTGCGGAAGTTCCTCTCGCCGCTCGGCCTGGCCCCGCTGTCGCTGGCCGCGTCGCAGCTCGTCTCGGCGGCGGTGCTGCAGGCGGCGGTGACCCCGTTCCTCGACTGGCGCGTGCCCGCCCTGACCGGCCCGGTGACGTTCAGCGTCGTGGTCCTCGGGCTGGTCAGCACCGGTCTGGCCTACGTGCTGTACTTCCGCCTGATCGGTGACGTCGGTGCCACCACCGCGTCGGCGGTCAACTACGTGGTGCCCGTGTTCGCGGTGCTGATCAGCGTGCTGTTCCTCGGCGAGCCGGTGACGTGGAACCTCCTGGCCGGCGGCCTGGTGGTGCTTCTCGGCGTGGCCTGGGCGGAGAACCGGCTGGGGCAGCTGCGCAGGAACGACCCGGTGGACGCGGGCCGGCACTGACGCGGAGGCGGGCGCCCGGTCCGGACGCCCGCCTCCGCACAGGTCACGGCTACTTCAGCCCCACCGTGACGTAGAAGGTCTGGCCGTCCTCGAGCCTCACGCCGATCCGGTAGAGGTACCCGGCGGCCAGCCCCTTGGTCTGCCAGTTGTAGATGTACTGCTGCGCCGTGGCGTCCCAGCGGAACGTGCCGTCGGTCGTCGGCGCGTCGGAGGAGACCGTCTCGTTGACCGCGGAGGTCAGGAGACCGCCGCGCACCGGCACGACCCACTGCGGCAGGGTCCGCGACGCCACCGGGGCTCCGGCCGCGTCACGCAGCCCGAACTTGACCGGCACCGTGCTGCCCGCCTTGAACACGCTCGTCGGGCCGGTGGCGTTGATCGGCTGCAGGAACCCGCTGAAGTCGTACAGCTGGACCTGGTACCTGCCGGACCGCGTGCTGGTGTTGCCCGCCTTGTCCTTCGCGGTGGCGGTGAACGACCACGCGCCCGGATCCGCGAGCGCCGCGACCACGACGACACAACTGTCCACACCGGACACGGCGTCCTTGGCGGTGCAGGCGGGAGCCGGTGCGGCGAAGCGGTAGACCGCGCCGTCGGCCACGCTGACCGACTCGATGACCGGAGCCTCCGCGTCGATGTTGATGCCGCCGACGGTGACGCTCTGGCTGTTGCCCGCCCGGTCGGTGACCGTGCCGGTGACGGACTGGTTCGCGCCGTTGGCGCTCACCACGACGTCGTCGGGGCAGGCGGTCGCCGGGATGCCGGATCCCGTGTCCGCACAGGTGAAGTGCACCTTCACGGGCGCGGTGAACCACGGCTTGGCGCCGCCGGCGATCTCACCGGTGATGGTCGGCTTGGTCTTGTCGAGCTTGATCGTCACCGCGTCGGTGCCGACGTTGCCCGCCAGGTCCTTCGCCGAACCGGTGATGGTCTGGCCGTTGGTGTCGGTGGTGATCAGGACGTCGGGCGTGACGGATCCGTTGTCCAGACCGGAACCGGCGTCGTCGTCCTTGGCGCTGAAGTGCACGGTCACGTCGCTGTTGTTCCAGTCGTCGGCGTTGGGTGCCGGCGAGGTGGTGTGGGTGACCGCCGGGGCGATGTTGTCCCACTTCAGCGAGTCCGACTTCGCGGTTTCGGCGTTGCCCGCCTTGTCCACGGCCCAGTACGTGACGGTGCCCGCGCCGCTGCCGTCGAGCGGGACCGAGATGCTCTTGCTCGCGCCCGCGGCGATCTGCTCGGCGCCGCCGTCGATCTTGTAGTGCAGCTCCTGCACACCGGACAGCGCGTCCGTCGCGGTCAGCACGACGGTCGCCGTCGAGCCGATGCACCAGCCGTTGGACTTGGTGCACTGGTTGTCACTGGTGGTGCTCGGCGCGGTGCCGTCGATGTTGATGCCGCTGACGGTCTTGCCCTTGGTGACGTTGCCCGCCTGGTCGGTCGCGTCACCACTCGTGACGGACTGGCCGGCGCCGTCGGTCTTCAGCACCGCGCTGCCGGGGCAGGTCGCGGCACCGGAGCCGTCGGTGCCGTCGGCGAGCTTGGGGTCGGCGCAGGCGAAGTCGACGACGACCTCGTCGCGGTACCAGCCGGCGGCGTTCGGCGAGGTGATCGGACCGCCGCTGATGACCGGACCGGTGCGGTCGATCGTCACCCCGGTCGCGGAGGCGGGCGCGCTCTCGTTGCCCGCGTTGTCCTTCACCGTCACGGCGCCGGACGCGAGGTTGCGGCCCTCGCCGGTGATGACGCTGTCCGCCGGCAGGGTCGATTCGTCCACACCGGACAGTCCGTCGATCGCGGTCCAGTGCACGGTGACGTCCGAGTTGTGCCAGCCGGTCGTCGGGGATCCGGAGAGCACGGGCGCGGTCCGGTCGATGTTGATGTCACCGACCGTCGTGGACGTGCTCTTGCCGACGCCGTCGACGGCGGTGCCGGTCACGCTCTGGCCCGAGCCCTCCGCGGTGACCACGGCGGGGTCGCTGCAGCTCGCGGTGCCGGACTGGCTGTCGGCGCAGGCGAAGGAGACGACGACGTCGGTGTTGTTCCAGCCGTGGCCGTTGGCGGGCGTGCGGCTGCCGGCGATGGTCGGAGCCTCGGTGTCGATCCACAGCGCCAGCGCGTTGCCGTCGGCGCTCTCCTGGTTGCCCACCTGGTCGGTGCTCCAGTACGTGAGCACGTGCTTGCCGCTCGCGGTGAAGGTGAACGGGCCCGTGTACTGCTGGTCCGCGCCGTTGTCGACGCGGTAGCGCGTCTGGCCGACGCCGGAGAGACCGTCCACCGCGGACAGTTTGACCTCGGCGCCGTCGGCGTACCAACCGCTGCCGAACGGCTGTGCGACGCTCGCGGTCGTGTTCGGCGCGGCGCGGTCGATCCGGATGCCGGACACGGTCGTCGTCGTGGTGTTGCCGGCCTTGTCGGTGCACGTGGCGGACACGGACAGGTTGTCGCCCTCACCGGTGACGGTGCTCGGCGACGGTGAGCCGGCCACGCCGGAACCGCCGTCGGTGCAGGTCCAGGTGACGGTGACGTCGTCACGGCTCCAGCCGGTCGCGCTCGGGGTTCCGGTGAGCACCGGCGCGGTCTTGTCGACGTTGACGCCGGTGGCGCTCGCGGTGGTGCTGTTGCCCGCCGCGTCGGTCGCGGTGCCGGTCGCGGTCTGGTTCGCGCCTTCGCCCAGCGTCGGCGTCCCGGTGCAGGTGGCCACACCGGACAGCGCGTCCGCACACTCGTACGACACGGTGACGTCCTGGTTGTACCAGCCGTTCTGCGCGGTGCCGTGGACGGTCGGCGTGATGGTCGGTGCGGTGGTGTCGACGCTGACCGTGGCCGGGTCGGACGCCGTGTTGCCCGCGTTGTCGGTCGCGGTACCGGTGACGGCCTGGTTCGCGCCCTCCGTGCTGACCGTCCTGTTCGGACCGCAGCTCGCCACGCCGGACCCACCGCTGTCGCCGCAGGTGAACGTGACGGTGACGGCGCCGTTGTTCCAGCCGTTCGCGTTCGCCGCGGGGGACTGGGTGTGGGTGATCGTCGGCGGGGTCTTGTCGATCTTGACGGTGACGGTTTTCGCGGCCTCCGTGTTGCCCGCGTTGTCCGTGCTCCAGTAGTCGACCGCGTACGTTCCCTCGGCCTTCAGGGTCAGCAGGCCGCCGGTCTGGACCGCACCACCGTTGATCTTGTAGTGCGTCTCGCGCACACCGGACAGCGCGTCGCTCGCGGAGAACGCGACGGTGACGTCGGTGTTGTTCCACGCCGTCTGCGGCGCGGTCGCACTGGTGACCGGCGCCGTCCGGTCGATGTCGATGTGCGCGACGCTCACCGCGCCGATGTTGCCCGCGAAGTCCTTGCCCTCGCCGCGGGCCGTCTGGTCGGCTCCCTCGCCGTTGACCACGGCGTCGGAGGCGCACTCGGCCACCTGGGACAGCGAGTCGGCGCAGGTGAAGACGGCGGTGACCTTCTGGTTGGTCCACGTGCCCGGCACGTACGGGGTGCCGTTGGGCAGCTTCGTGGTCGCGGTGACGGAGGGCGCCGTCTTGTCGATGTTGATGCCGCCGACGGTCGTGCTCTGCGCGTTGTCCGCGTTGTCGGTGGCGGTTGCGCCGACCGACTTGTTCGTGCCCTCGCTCGTGACCGTCGTGGCACCGGGACAGCTCTTGATCTGCGACAACGCGTCGGAACAGGTGAAGCTGACAATGACGTCGGTGTTGTTCCAGCCGGAGGCGTTCGCGGCGGGCGACCGGGTGCCGTTGATCGACGGCTTGACGGTGTCCCGCTTGACCACGACGGACGAGTCCGGTCCGGTGTTGCCGAGCGCGTCGGTCGCGTGGCCCGTGACCGTCTGGCCTCCGGTGTCGGCCGAGATCGTCGTCGGTGGGGTCGTCGTGCCGCCACCGACCCCGGTGCCGTCACTGGCGACCCAGGACGCGGTGACGTCGGTGTTGTTCCACCCGGAGGCGTTCGGGGCGGGGTTGATCGACGCCGTGACCGCGGGACCGGTGTTGTCCAGCACGTACGAGGCGGTCGCGGTGGCGGTCCTCGTGGTGCAGCTGCCCTGGGGGTTGGTGTTCTCACCGATGGTGACCGCCTTGGCCTGCACACCGTCCGCGCCGTTCGGGGTCGTGAGCGAGAACGTCCAGGTGGAGGCGCCGGCGGTGGAAGTCTGCTTGGGCAGTCCGGCGACCTCGACGCACTTCGCCGTGTTGGCGGTGTGCACCACCAGGCTGATCTGTTTGCCGGACTTCGCGTAGAACACCCCGTTCGCCGCGATGCCGTCACCGCTGAAGGTGATCGCGGGATCGCTGAACGTGGTGGCCGACGCGGCGGGTGCGCCGAGCACCAGCAGCGAACCGACGACTACCGCTGTGAATCCTCTACGGGGTCTCTCCGACATGTTCGTCACCGGTCCGAGGTACGGGTGCAGATACGGTCCTCGTGTCGGAAGGCGGACACGCACCGTTACCCCGGACAGCTCAACCGGCGGAATTGAGGACCTTGGTCCTGTCTCGGCCGGGACCTCCGCACCAGACCTCTAAGCCTGCTGTTCGACGGTGAGCACGGTCAGCACGAGAGCGGCCAACCACGTCACGGCGCCGGCGACGCCCAGGGTGTGCAGCCCCGAGGTGAAGGCGGCGCCGTTCGACGGCGTGCCGGCGACGGCTCCGTAGCCCGCGACCGCCAGCGCACCGGCGGCCTGGCGTGCGGTGTTGTTGACCCCGCTGGCCAGTCCCGCCCGTTCCGAGGGCACCGAGCGGACGGCCGCGGCCACGACGGCGGCGGTGAGCAGGCCCATGCCGGCACCCAGGCCGAGCAGGACCGGCAGCAGCCGGAGGTAGCTCGACTCCGGGCGCAGGCCGAGGAACGCGAGCGACCCCGCCGCGCCGACCAGCAGACCGGCGATCATCGGCGGCCGCGGGCCGAAGCGGCCGGTGAGGCGGCCGGTGACCGGGGCGAGTGCGGCCAGCGGCACGAACAGCGGCAGCAGCATCGCGCCCGCCGCGAACGCCGCGCGGTGCTGCACGGTCTGCAGGTACAGGGTCGTGACGAAGATCGTGCCGATGCCGACGAGGTTCATCGCGGCGGCGACGAGGTTGGCGCCCGCGAACGCCCGGCGGCGCAACAAGCTCAGCGGCAGCACGGGATCCGGGGCCCGGCGCTCCCACCACAGGAAACCGGCCAGCGCCGGCAACGCCACCGCCGCGGCGCTCCAGGCGGAGGCGGTGATCACGGCGTAGACGGTCGCGGCCAGGGTGAGGGCGGCGAGCACGACACCGGGCGTGTCGAGCCGCCGGGTGGTGGCACCGCTGCCCTCCCGCACGAGCCGGACGGTGGCCGGCACGGCCACGGCGATGACCGGCAGGTTCACCAGGAACACCGCGCGCCACCCGAGCAGCGACACCAGCGCGCCGCCGAGCAGCGGTCCGGCCGGCAGCGACAGCGCGGAGACGCCGGCCCACACCCCGACGGCACGGGCCTGCTCGGCGCGATCGGGAAACGCGCGGGTGATCACGGCCAGCGTGCCGGGCAGCAGCAGCGCCGCGCCGAGTCCCTGCAGCGCGCGTCCCGCCACCAGCACGCCGATGCCGGGTGCGGCACCGCAGATCAGCGACGCCACGCCGAAGATGCCGAGCCCGCCCAGCACGACCCGCTTGTGACCGAAGACGTCGCCCAGCGTGCCGCCCGCCAGCAGCAGGCTCGCCAGCACCACCGCGTACCCGTCGACGACCCACTGCTGGCCCTGGACGCCGGTGTGCAGTCTCAACGCGATCTCGGGCAGCGCGACGTTGACGATGGTGACGTCGAGCTGCACGAGGAACATGCCGACGCACATGACGGTCAACAGCAGCTGGCGTGCGGGTGCACGGGTTGTCTCGACCATGGGAGTCCTCTCTGCGCCCGACCGTGGTTACCCGGCCGGGCGGAGAGGTATTGCACCTGCGCGCAAAAGCTTCTTCGGGTGCGGCGGGCGCTGTTAGCTTCCCTGCGTTCCACAGGGGCCAACAGGGGAGGACGCCATCAGGATCAGGGGAAGTCTCAGACGGGTCGTGGCGGCCGCCGCGGTGGCGCTGTCGGCGATCGTCGTGACCACGCCGCCGGCCGGTGCCGCGGCGCAGGAGTTCATCTACTCGGCACAGGACTACGGGTACGCCGGGGCGACGTTCGACTGGACCGGGCCGAGCTCGGTGTCCAACATCGACCTCATCGTGTCGGACTGGGGCTGCGACGCCAAGCCGGTCTACGCGTACTTCCTGTTCTACAACGGGTCGCTGCACCCCGACACGACGCCCACGCACCGGTACGACCACTCCGGTTGCGACAAGGAGGACTACACGACCTACAACGACCTGAAGTGGTCGATCAGCGGCGACACGATCACCTACATGGGCGTCGTGATCTGCCGTGACGCGGCGAACGGTCCCTGCCAGGTGGGCGGCCTGTCCGGGCGCAACCCCTACGCGTAGCTCCGCAGTGGACCCGTCCGGGGACGGGGTCCACCGCGGACGCCGCGATCAGCCGACCTCGTCGAGGTAGGAGGTGCCGGCGGCGGCGTGCGGGCCGTAACGCTCCCACTCCTCCCGCAGCCGCAGCCGTCCCTCCGGGGTGAACTCGGGCGTGTTCACGGTGTGCCCGCAGATCACGTCACCGTTGGTGAGCACCATCGTGTATCCCATGTGGAGGGTGCCGTCCGGCGCGCGCGTCCCGGCGATCGAGCCGCGGCGGACGGCACCACCGGCGAAGTCGGCCCAGACGAGGTCGCCGTCCTGGTGGTACTCGGCGACGGTGTGCGGGTCGCTGTCGGGCTTGCGGAACCGGCGGCCGTTGTAGTCGATCACGTCAGGTGCTCCTCGGCCAGGTACTCCTTCGCCATGACGCCGTCCCACCAGATCGCGTAGTAGGAGAAGTCCTCCTCGTGCGGGTTCAGGACGTGGTGGTTCACGTCGCCGGGCATCAGCATCAGGTCGCCCGCCGCGATCTCGTGGGTGTGCTCGCCCACGACGACCTCGGCACGTCCCGCCAGCGCGATGAACAGCTCCTGCTCCCGGTGCTGATGCGTGTCGGTGCGGTCGCCCGGGCGCAGAACGCACCAGGCGCCGCGGAACGGTGTGGCCAGTCCGGGCCACGGGTGCAGCAGCTTCAGGTCGAGCCCGTGCTCGCGGACGAGGTGCGCGGGCTCGCTCCTGCGGAAGTCCACGTGGTCTGTCGGCATCCCCAACTCCGATCGACGTTCGGCGACGACGCGGAGCGTAGGTTCACGGGTTTCCCCGCCGACAGGGGACGTTTTCCCTTCTGCGTCAGGAACTACCGCCCCAGCCCGGCATCGCGGGCCAGGACGATCGCCTCGGCCCGGTCGGCGACACCGAGCTTCGCGAAGATCGCGGACACCCGGTTGCTGATGGTCTTCGACGCCAGCGCGAACTCGCGCGCGATGGCGACGTTCGACCGGCCCGCGGCGATCCGGTCGAGCACCTCCCGCTCCTTGCCGGTGAGTTGGGGGAACGGGTAGGGCGCCCGTTCCGCCGCCGCGTGCAGGAGTGCCCCGAAACGGGCGGCAATCGTTTTCCCGATGAGGAACTCACCGGCGGCGACGGCCTGGATGCCGCGCACGATCTGGTCCGGATCTGCGTTCTTCAACAAATAGCCGCGGGCGCCGGCCCGAATCGCGTCGACGACGGTCGTGTCGCAATCCCGGGCGCTGAAGACCAGGATGCCCGTTTCGGGGCATGCGCGCGCTATTTGGTCTATCAATAGGCAGTTTCCGGCTGCCACGGTGTCGACGTCGATGACCAACACGTTCGGCCGGCATCGCGCGGTCTCCGTCACGACCCCGGAAGAAGTAGAAGCTTCACCTACTACAGAAACGCCGTCCACGCGTTCGAGCAAGGAACGCACTCCATGCCTGATGGCGGGCTGGGTGTCGGCGAGCACAACGGTGACCGTCGCCGGTCTGTGCAGGACCGCGATGTCGTGGCCGCGGCGCAGCGGTACGGCCGTCTGTTCCAGCTGGGTCATCAGTTCTCCGCCCCCGAATTAGCTGTTCTGTCATTCCATTGCGGCCACCTGATCTCCCCCAACGAGTCGGCACCGGCCGTAGGGTATATCGCTCCTTCGCCTGAAGTCGCGATGTGGAAAACGCGGTTTTCACTCGTTCGGCCCAACATGCTGCCGGTGCTCGACGACGACCGGAGTAGCGGCGTGCCTGCAATCGACACGCTTGTTCGGCGAAGCGGTCCAATCGACGGCGGCAACAGGTGACGCACGGTGAGCACGTGCATGATCACTCTCGGTGAACCGGTTCCGCACTTCTTTGCCCCATAAGGGAATCGTGTTTGCCCATCTGATCGGGAACAGTTCCCCTACCTGTTGGGAAGAGCCGCTACCTAGCCTCTGGATCGCCACTCGGGGATGAACAGAGGGGGACGTGTGACTGTCCAAGACGTTGGCGTACTGGCGATCGGCGCGGGCCCGGCGAACCTGGCCCTCGCGGTCGCGATCGAGGAGTCCGGTGCGCGCGAGCTCGCGGCCGACACGCTCGTGCTGGAGCAGCACGCGGACGTGAAGTGGCAGCGCGGCACGCTGATGCCGTGGGCGCGCAGCCAGGTCTCGTTCCTCAAGGACCTCGTGACCTTGCGCGACCCGACCAGCCGGTTCTCGTTCCTGAGCTTCCTGCACGACCACGGCAGGCTCGACGAGTTCGTCAACCTCGGCACGTTCCACCCCTACCGCTGGGAGATGTCCGACTACCTGCAGTGGGTCGCGTCGTCGCTGGAACGGGTCTCGGTCCGCTACAACGCCGCCGCACAACGGATCGAGCCGGTGCGCGGCGCGGACGGTGTGATCACGGGCTGGTCCGTGACGCTCGCGAACGGCGATGTCGTGCGGTGCCGCGACCTGGTCGTCGGCGGTGGCCGCGACCCGCACGTGCCCGCCGTGTTCGAGGGTCTGCCGGCCGAGAAGGTCCTGCACAGCTCGCGGTACCTCGACCGCATCGGTGCCGTGCCGAAGGATCGGCCGTTGCACGCCGTCGTGGTCGGTGGGGCGCAGAGCGCCGCGGAGATCTTCTACGCGCTGCACTCCGACCTGCCCGACAGCAGGGTCACCATGGTGGTGCGGTCGATCGGCCTGCAGAACTACCAGACCAGCAAGTTCGTCAACGAGGCGTTCTTCCCGTCCTATGTGGACGAGTTCTACGACACGCCGGAAGAGGTGCGCGCGCAGATCCTCGACGAGATGCGGTTCGCGAACTACGCGGGCCTCGCGCCGCCGTTCCTCGACGAGCTCTACACGATGCTGTACCAGCAGAAGGTGCTGGGACCGCGGCGTTCCAGCGTCCGGTCGATGACCGAGGTCGTCGCCGCGCGGGCCGACGGTGACGAGATCGTGCTCGACCTGCGCGACCGCAGAACCGGCAAGGTCGACCCGGTGCGCTGCGACCTCGTGGTGCTCGGCACCGGCTACGACCAGCGGATGCCCGCGATGGCACGCGACCTGGCCGATCGGCTCGGGCTCGACGACATCGCCGTCAGCCGTCAGTACCGCGTCGACATCGGTGACGCGGCCTGGGGCGCGCTGTACCTGCAGGGCGTCAACGAGAAGACGCACGGCATGTCCGACTCGCTGATCAGCGTGCTCGCGCACCGCTCCCAGGACATCGTCAACGACCTGCTCGCCCGCCGGGGCGCCGCCGAGCTGAGGAGTGCGTGATGGGCAAGCTGCTGGTGATCGCCCCCGGTCCGACGGCGAACGGCGACCTGCACCTCGGCCACCTCGCCGGACCGTTCCTGGCCGCCGACATCTGCGCGCGGTACGCCCGTGCCGCGGGCCGGGACGTGCTGTTCGGCACGGGCATCCACTCGACCCAGAACTACATCGTCACCACCGCGCGCCGCCTCGGCGTGCGGCCGGAGGAACTGCGCGAGAAGTCGGCGAGCGAGGTCGAGGCGTCGCTCGCGGCGATGGGCATCGAGGCGGACGGCTTCGTGCGGTTCGACGAGCGGTACGTCAAGACGGTCGTCACGTTCTTCGACCGCCTGCACAGCGCGGGCAAACTGCGGCTGCGCGCGGTGAAGTTCCCGTACTCACCGTCCACGGGGGAGTTCCTCACCGACGCGTACGTGCGAGGCGGTTGCCCGGTGTGCCTGACCGACGGCTGCGCCGGGCTGTGCGAGGGCTGCGGCCACTGGATCGCGTCCGGCGAGCTCGTCGACCCCAGGTCCACTTCGGACCCGGACGCCGCGGTCGAACTGCGCGAGACGGAGGTGCTGGTCCTGCCGGTCGAGGAGTACCGGGCGGGCCTGGAGGAGTTCTTCGCGCGGCACGCGCCGACGTTGCGGCCGAGGCTCGCCAGGATGATCGAGGAGATGCTGGCGCGGCCGCTGCCGGACTACCCGATCACGCTGCCCATCTCCTGGGGCATCCCCGCGCCGTTCCCCGAGGTCGACGGCCAGGTGATCTACTCGGACACCGAGACGATCACGTGGAGCATCCACGCCTCCGCGCTCGCCGCCGGGCGCCGCGGTGAGGTGCTGGAGAGCGACGACCAGCTGTGGCTCGGTGACACCGAGGTCGTGTACTTCTTCGGCTCCGACGCGGGTTTCGCGTTCGCCGTCGCCGGTGTCGCCATGCTGCTCGCGCTGGAGGAGTACGTGCTGCCGGAGCGGTTCGTCACCAACGAGTTCTACGAGCTGGAGAACGACAAGTTCTCCACCAGCCGCGGCCACCTGGTGACCGGCCAGCAGCTGCTGAACTCCGGCGTCCCTCGCGACCTCGTCCGGTTCTACCTCGCCTCGACCAGTCCGGAGTTCCAGCGCACGAACTTCACCCGCGCCGCGATGGCCGAGGTGACGTCGTCACGCCTCGTGGCGCCGTGGAACCGGGTCGCGGCCAAGGTCAACGCGCTGCCGTCCGCGCCGCTGCCCGTCTCGGAACGATCCCGCGCCGCCGCCCGGTCGATGGTGGAGCGCTTCGCCGGCGCCTACGACGTGCGGCGGTTCAGCGTGACGGCGGCGGCGTTCACGCTGACCGAGCAGCTGGCCCGGCTGGACGCCTTCCCGCTCACCGGCGACAACGCGGGCGACTTCTGCCACGAGGTCGACGTCTTCCTGCGCTGCGCCGCGCCGATCCTGACCGACCTCGCGGCGTCGGCGTTGCCGGACACCACGATCCCGGGGCTGTTCGACGTGCAGGAGTTCACACCCCGCCCGCTGCCGGAACTCCCCGAGTGATGGCCGGGGTCGTCATCGTGGGAGCCGGTGTCACCGGTCTCGTCACGGCGGTGGAGTGCGCGCTGGCCGGGCACCGCGTGACGGTGCTCGACCGCGGCAGCATCCCCAGTCCGGTGTCCACGTCGTTCGACCAGCACCGCGCGCTCCGGACGTTCGTCCCGGACGACGTGGACGCCACCCTCGCCCGCGTCGCCGCCCACCGGCGGTGGCTGGAGCTGGAGTCGTTGCTGGACACCAGGTTCTACCGCCGAGTCGGCATCGTCACGGCCTGGCCACGCGCCCAGGCCGCGGAGATGGCCTCGCAGGCGGCGGCGTGCGGACTGCCGGTCGAGACGCTCGAACCGGAGAAGCTGCCGCACCTGGTGTTCCCCGACGACGCGGCCGGCGTGCTGGAGGTCGACGCCGGCGTGCTGCTCGCGACCCGCGCGCTGGTCGCGGCCGTGCGCTGGCTGGTCGAACACCCGCTGGTCTCGTTGCGGCCGAACAGCCGTGTCACCGCCGTCGACACCGGACGCGTCGAGGTCGAGGGCGGCAGCACGCTCCGCGCGGACCTGGTGCTGGTCGCCGAGGGCCCCTGGACCGCTGAGCTGGTCGGCGTCCCGGTGCGGCTGCACCGCCAGACCATGGTCTACCTGCGGCCGCCGGAGGCGCTCATGCGGTGGTGGGAGAACGCACCCGGCGCCGGACGCCTCGGTCGTGACGGCAGGGCGTGGCTGCTGCCACCCGGTGACGGCACGCTGCTGAAGATCAGCTCGGACGCGGTCTGCCGGGAGGTGCAGTCCGTCGACGGCGACGAGCTCGACCACCGGTGGGTGGACCGCCTGCTCGCCGCGTCCATCGTGTCCGATGTGGACAGGTACACCGTGGTCGCGGTGAAGCACTGCCACTACGCCACCGACGCCGTCACGGGCGGCGCGCTGCTGACCGAGGTGGCTCCGGCGGTCTGGGCGCGGGCGGCCTGCGGTGGCTCGGGTTTCGGGTCGGCTCCGCTGGTGGCCGCACGCATCGTGGGTGCGCTCGGGGCGCTTGGGGAGGCGGCGTGAGGTTGGTTCGCAACTCGCCGTCCGGTGAGGTGGATGAAGGGCGCCTTCCTCCACCTGACGTGGATGAAGGCGCCCTTCATCCACGTAACTGCCCGGCAGGGCGAGTGGGCGCAACGGCGCGTTCGGACCACCCCTGAAGCACTCGCCAGTCGTCCGGGACACAGAGCCGCCGGTCCCGGGCGCTGTTCGTGTTACTTGGTGCGTTAAGGGTCTGTCGGGCCGGTGTCAGGGCTTCTCGAAGTGCTGGTAGTCGATCGGGGTGTTCCAGAAGCCGCCCCAGGTCCAGCCGCGGGTGGTGAACGCCTGCTCGGTGGCGTCGCCCGCGTGGATCATGCCGGGCACGTTCTGGGTGCGGTCGACGTAGGGCGCGCCGTTGGGCGGGTAGACCGCGCCGCTGCGGGAGATGTAGGGGTTCTGCACGGTGTTGATGTCGATGGCCCGTCCGTAGGAGTGGTTGGACCAGGCGGTGCCGCCGGTGATCGCCCGGCAGTTGAACGCCGAGGTGTTGTTGGCCGCCATCGACGCGTCGTCGTCGGAGTTGTACTTCTCGATCGTCTCCATCCGCTGGATGGGGAACCGGGCGAAGTACAGGTCGGCGAAGACCTGGGCGACCTCGACTGCGAGATCGGCGTTGACCACCAGTTCGCCGCGGTGCACCGCACCGTCGAAGCCGACGAAGTTCAGGCTGATCAGCCGCAGCTGGTCGGGCCCGACGGGGCAGCCTTCGCGCCAGCTGGAGGCGAGCCGCTTCGCGGTGACCGGCTTGATGACGGCGACGTAGGGCGGGAGGCCGCTGCCGGCCGGTGCGGCGAGCTGCACGGTCTGGGCAGCGGTGGCGAACGCCGGCGTGGTGCCGGCCAGGACCACGGACACGATGAACGTGATGAGCGCGAAAACTCGGGTTCCCGACTTCAAAGAACTTCCTCTCGATCTCTGCTGCGCGGGCACGATCCGACGACCACGCCGATGACCGCGCCGGGACGCAGCCGCAGATCGTGCCGGCTGACCCAGCAGTCCGACTGCTCGGTGGCGATCTCGGCGCCACAACCCAGGACGTCGTCCGGGTGGACGAGGATGGTCGCGCGCGGTCCGTCTGTCACCTGGAACGGGACCCCGGCAAGCTCGACCGTCTCCACCACCCCGCAGGTCCCGCGGGCGAATGCCGCCATCGTTCCAGGCTCACAGATCAACGTCCTCACGGCATTCGATTTTCGGATTTCTCCGGCATGCGCGGACGTCCCCGCCCGGCCGGCCGGTTGTGCGTGTGGTCGCGAGTCCGGTTCGACGCGCCGGGACAACGCATCGGTCATCGACCCGGATGGCCGCGGTTCTGCCATCGGCTTCCTCAAGGTGCCCGAGGGAAGCTCGCCGAACGAGGACCGGTTTCCAGGCCGACCCGAAGGGGCGACGAGTTCGGTGCCGAGCGGTGCCGCCCGGCGGGTCCGGTGCTGAGGATCTGCAGTGGACGGCTGAACATCTTGCGGTTGGCGAAGTTGTGGTACCCGGCGCGCTGGAAGGCCTTGACCATGCCGATGTTCCCGGCGTCGCAGTCGCCGCGGATCTCCGTTGCCCCGGCGGTGACGAGGACGTACGTCCCGCGGGCCACGACGGCGGTGGCGTAACCGCGACCGCGACCGGTCGTCGCGACGCCGACCAGGCCGATCACCGCGGAGCTCGGTGTACGGGCGGGCAGGCTGATCGCGACCGGCCGGTCCTGCCGGTCGTAGCCGATCTCGTACCAGTTCCGCTCGTGGCCCAGCTCCAGCATGTCGGCGAGCAGGTCGACGAACGGCTCCTCGCCCAGCTCCGCGAGTGACCACCAACGCAGCCGGTCGTCCTGGACGGGAAGCGGACCGCTGTTCTGCCAGACGAACCGCCGTCCGTCGCGGGTGACGGAGAAACCGTGCGCGGCGAGCCAGGCGCCGCGGTTGATCACCAGTCAACCGGCGAACGACCTGGGCGCGGAGCGTCCGCCGCCATGAACGCGGTCATGGCGAGCTGCATCAGGTCAGGCACGGTGGCCGGTCGCCGGCGGCCGGTCATCGGGTCACGCGGCGTCGAGCGCCTGAGTGATCTTGCGGATCATCTCCGCCGAGGTGGGGCCGGGCTCGCTCTGACGAGTCCGGGCGGCAGCATCGACAGCGACCAGGACGGTGCTGCGGAAGTTCTCGGCGGCCGCCGGGTCCTGCTCGGCGAGCAACGTCATGGTCGCCGTCAGGGCCGGTAGCACGTGGTCGGCGATCTCCGCCACGGACTTGCCGTCCACATTCGGCACTTTGGTCTTCTCCGCGAGCAGGTGCCCGATCGGGCCGGTCGCGGACGCCAGGGCGATGGAGCCGGTGGCGGCGACCCTGTGCGGCGAGCCGGCGGCCTCCGCGGCGGCGAGAAGCGTGATCGCGCCGTACGCGGCGGTGCGCACGGTGGTCTTCTCCTGGTCGGTGAGGGTGAGGGTGCGGGACATGGTGGTGTACTCCTTCTTGAACGGACGAGGGTGAGTCCGCCCGGTCACGAGCGGGCTGGTGTCAGTTGTCGATCGCCTGGTAAAGCGCGGTCCAGAAGTCGTGGAAGGCGTGCGCCGAGTTCGGCGCGGACGTGCCGACCTGGGTGAGAAGGATGCCGACGACGTCGTTGTGCGGATCTGCGTAGGTGGAGGCGCCGCTGCCGCCGTCCCAGCCGAACTGACCGATCGGGGCGTAGTCGCCGCGGTACGTGCGGACCGCCATTCCGAAGCCCCAGCCGCCGTGCTGCCCCTGGCCGAACGAGATGTGGACGTTGTCACGGGCCAGGGCCGTTCGGGCGGCGTTCTGCTCGGGGGTCAGCCGGTTGGTGGTCATCAACTCCACCACGGGCCGGGACAGGATCCGTTCGCCGTCGTGCACACCGCGGTTGAGCAGCATCCGGAAGTAAGCGTGGTAGTCGTCCACAGTGGAGACCAGACCACCGCCGCCGCCTGGAAACGCCGGGGGCTGGCTCCACCGGCCGCTTTCGGCCGCGTCCCAGACGTGGAACTCGCCGGTCCGCGGGTCGGGCGCGTACAGCGGAGGAAGCCGGTCGATCTTGTCGGCGGGTACGTGGAAGCCGGTGTCCTTCATGCCCAGCGGGTCGAAGACGCGTTCCCGGAGGAACGTCTCGAACGGCTGGCCGGTGACCCTGGCGACGAGCACGCCGACCAGGTCGCTGCTGATCTGGTACTGCCAGCGCTCTCCGGGCTGATGCATCAGCGGAAGCTCGCCGAGGCGGCGCATCCACTCGTCCGGCTCGGGCATCGGCTCGGGCAGGTTGGGGGTGAGCCCCTGCTCGAAGATCGCCCCCATGATCGGAGTGCCGAGCACGGTCATGTCCATGCCGAGCCCGAACGTGGAGGTCAGCACGTCCCGCACGGTGACCGGCCGCCGCGCCGGCACGGTGTCGTCCAGCGGCCCGTCGATCCGCTTGAGCACCCGCCGGTCGGCGAGCTCGGGCAGCCACGGCTCGACCGGGTCGTCCAGCCGCAGCCGGCACTCGTCGAGCAGCACCATCGCCGCCGCGATCGACACCGGCTTCGACGTCGAGGCCATCCGGAAGATCGTGTCCCGGCTCATCGGCGCCCCACCGCCGTGGGCCATCGTCCCCATCGTCTCGACGTACGTCTCGTCACCCCGGCCGGCCAGCGCGACCAGCCCGGGAATCCGCCCGGACTCGACATGCCGCTCGAGCACCTCGCGCAGCCTGTGCAGCCCCGACTTGGAAAAGCCACCATTGCCGAATCCCATCTCGATCTCCTTGTCCTCGGTGTTCGATCCACCGCTCGTGGGCCTTGCTGCCGGGCGTTTCACGCCGTTCGGCGGGTCGCGGCTTTTCACGGCGGCGCTGACGGTGCGCGGTGACGCTTCACGGCGAACCTCGTTCCCACAGCACGGGTCGGCTCGGCGTGCCACCAGGGGTCATGACAGGGCGAGCTCGTAGAGGTGAGTTCGCCTGACGGGGTGGTAGCCGAGGTCCTCGCGCGTGACGAGCAGGTCGTGGTCGTCCTCGGCCGTGTGGGTCTGGATCTCGTTGACGTGTGGGTGGGCCTCGCGCAGTCGCTGGATCAGGGCGGCGTTGACCCAGTGGCCCAGCCGCCGTCCGCGATGCCCGGGGGACACGGCCGGTCCGTACTGGCGGGCGCGCGGCCGGGGCGGGGCACAGACGACCGCCATGGCGTACGCCGCCAGGTCGCCGTCCGCCTCCGCGACGGTCAGCAGCGCGTTACCGGGACGGCTCGGGCTGCGGAGCAGCGTCTCGACCTGGAACACGTCGGACAGGTCGCCGCTCCAGTGGACCAGGCGGTATCCGGGGTGCGCGGTGTCAACCAGCTCACCCAGCCAGGCTTCGTGGACGTCGCAGTAGGTCAGCAGGTCATGCCGCCTGGACCCGGTGTGCCGGAAGCCGTACCGCCGGCAGAACGCCTCCCAGGGCGAGCCCGCGGTCACGTCGGTCAGCAGACTGCGCCCGACCGCCCTTGCCAGGACGGCGGCCAGGAGCCGGGAGCCGATCCCGCGGCGCCGCCACCCCGGCTCGACGTGCAGGCCGAGGCCGGCGGCGCCGGGCTTCAGCGCGGGGGCCGCGGGCAGGAGGAAATCGACTCCGAACGGGATGATCGGTCGTAGCGTGGCCATCCCTGCCACGAAGCCTCGCGGCGCCATGGCCTGCCATCGCGAGACCGAGGGGCCACCCGGCACCGCGATGATCTCGATCAAGGCTTCGTTCATGGCGTCAACGATCGCCAGGCCGTCGGCGCGGAACAACGCAAAAGATCGAACCGCCGGATTAGCCACCGGTTACCGTTCGACGCCGTGCGCGCCCCACACCGCCGACCGTCGCTCAAGGTCACGATCACGGGCCGGACTGTCCGCCGTAGACTTCGCGCGGGCGATCGGAGGGGGACACGGCCCGGTGGAACTGCGCGACATCGAGATCTTCCTGACGCTGGCGGAAGAGCTTCATTTCGGGCGTACAGCCGAACGCCTGCACGTGTCGTCGGCGCGGGTGAGTCAGTCGATCAAGCAGCAGGAACGCCGGATCGGCGGCGCGCTGTTCGAGCGGACCAGCCGCAGCGTACGGCTGACCCCGCTCGGGGAGCGGCTTCGCGACCGGCTCGACGCGGGCTACCGCGAGATCGCGGCAGCCCTCGACGAGGCGGCCGGCACCGCTCGCGGGCACACCGGCACCCTGACCATCGGCACCTTCGACACCCACCACCAAGAGATCGCGAGTGTCCTCGACCTGTTCCGCCGGCGGCATCAACACTGTGATCTGCGCATGCGGGAGATCCCTCTCGCTGACCCGTTGGGCGGGCTGCGCGCCGGCCGAATCGACATCGCGGTGCTCTGGCTCCCGGTTCGCGAGCCGGACCTCGCCGTCGGGCCCGAGTTGCACACCGAGCCGCTCGTGCTGGCGGTCGGCTCCGACCATCCGCTGACCCGTCGGGACCAGGTCGAGATGGAGGATCTAGGCGATCACCCGGTGCCCTGGTTGGAGGGGTCGATTCCCGACTACATGTGGGAAGCGCACACCCCGTCGGTGACACCGGCCGGGCGTCCCGTCCGACGCGGAATCGGCGCGGCCACCCTCGAGGAGGGCCTCACGGCGATCGCCGCCGGCGACCTCGTGTCCCCAGTCGGGTCGTACGCGGCCGCCTCCCGGCTGCGTCGTGGCATCACCTTCCTGCCCATCGCCGACGGACCGATCCTGCGGTATGCGCCCGTGTGGCGCAGCGCCAGTGAGACTCCGCTGATTCGCGCCTTCGTCCAAGCCGCGGAGGACGCCCGGCGGCACCTTGAACGGACACACACTGCGATCACGTCGCAGCCTGAGCATTCAGTAGTTGTTCCGGCACCCGACCGTGCGTGACAGTCCGGCGGAAGCGGGTCCCTGTGCCGGGCTGACGGTCAGGGCTGGATGTTCTCCAGGTCTTCCAGCAGGCTCGGGTGCTTCGGCACCCAGCCGAGCGCCTGCTGGGTGTGAGTGCTGGTCGAGGGCTGGTCGGCGGCGAAGATGACGCCGAGGGGGCCGTAGGTCTGCACCGGCACTGACTCACAGGGAAGGCCCAGCCGCCGGCCGATGACCGCGGCGATGTCACGCACCTGGTCGCCCTCGTCGGCCACCGCGTGCCAGGACGTGCCGGCTTCGGCCTGCTCCAGGGCGAGCCGGAAGAGGACCGCGGCGTCGAGGGCGTGCACGGCCGGCCAGCGCTGCGTGCCGTCGCCCGGATAGCCGGACACCCCGCTCTGGCGCGCGATCCCGGTCAACAGACCGGCGAACCCGCCCTTGCCCTCGTTGTGGACGGTCCGCGGCAGCCGGACGGCCGAACTCCGCACCCCGCGCGAGGCCAGGCCCAGCACTCCCCTGACCGCACGACCGCGACCACCGACCGGCCCCTCGGTCGGAACCGAGTCGGCCTCGGTGGAGGCGCGGCCCGGTACGGCGGGCGTGCCGGAGCAGACGACGAAGGGACGGTCGCTGCCGACGAGTGCCTCGCCGAGGGCGGCGAGGGCGGCGCTTTCCTCGGCGACCGCGTTCGCCAGGGCCTCGGGGCTGTCGAAGTCGTTGGCGAAGGCCAGGTGGATCACGCCGTCGGCCTGAGCGGCGCCGGCGCGCAGGACGTCCAGATCGGCCAGACCACCCCGGATCACCTCGGCGCCGGCCGCCGAGGCGGTCTGGGCGGAGGCGTCGGAGCGGGCCAGTGCGAGGACGGTGTGACCGTTGCCGAGCAGCTCGGCGACGACGGCGGACCCGATCAGGCCCGTACCGCCGGTGACGAAGACGCGCATGGAACTCTCCCGCGAGTGATGGGACTCTTGTCCCATCACCGTACCAGAGTGATGGGACAAGAGTCCCATCACATATGATTGACCCATGGGCCGATGGGAGCCGGGCGCACGCGAACGCCTCGTCATGGCGGCCGTCGACCTGTTCACCGAGCAGGGGTACGACGCCACGACGGTCGCGCAGATCGCCGAGCGCGCCGGGGTCACCAAGAGCACCTTCTTCCGGCACTTCCCCGACAAACGCGAGCTGCTGGTCGCCGGGCAGGAGACGCTGAGCCGGCTGCTGACCGAGGGCATCGCCCAGGCCCCCGCCGACGCCAGCCCGCTCGAAGCGGTCGCCGCCGGCCTGGAGCGCGCCTCGACCGCGATGGGCCCGACGAGCCGGGAGATCGCTCCCCGGCTGAAGGCGGCCGTCGCCGCCAGCACCGAACTCCAGGAGCGCGACGCCCTCAAGAGCGTCAGCCTCGCGGCCGCCATGACCGCCGCCCTCATCGCCCGCGGCGTGCCCGATCCGACCGCCGCCCTCGCCAGCGAACTCGGCGTCCTCGCCTTCAAGCGGGGGTACGCCGAATGGTCCGAAGGCGACCGCGCCCCCGAGGCGGGGTTCGCCACCTACCTCCTGAAGGCCCTCGACGAGCTGCGCGCCGCGAGCGCATCGCTGGGCTGACCGGACAACCTCACCCGCTCCCCGGCCACCGTACTGATGCCGGAACGGTCCTCAACGGACCTGAACGAACCCGCGCCGACCTGCAAGAATCATGTTTCCGCAGCTCAGCAGCGCAGCGGTCGACTTCCGGTGAGAGCTCGTCGGCCGCCGGAACTCATCCCGTCAGCGCGACAGCTGGGTCGGACGTGGCGAAGAGGTCGTCGAACACCCGGACGCGGTCGAAGGACAGGGCGTGCTCGCGTGCCCGGTCCGCCATGAGTTGCCGTTCCTCGGCTGACATGTCGAGCACCACCCGGTCGATCGCGGCGGCGATGTCGTCGGTGTTCCCGGCCTCGACGACGACGGCCGTCCTGCCCACCGCTTCGCCGACGCCTCCGGTGGTGGTCGTGATCACCGGCCCGCCGCCTGCGAGCATCTTCTCGGTCAGGGCGATGCCGAAGGTCTCGACGAAGTCAGGTTCGGGCTTGGTCGGCAGCGCGTACGCGGCGCAGCCGTTCATCAGCAGCGGCTTTTCCTCGTCCTCCACGTCGGTGAGGAAGACGATCCGGTCGTCGTGCCGAGTGATCGCCTGGAGGTGCTCCAGTTCGGGGCCGTTGCCGGCGACCACGAGCTTGACGCGTGACCGCGCCTGGCACCGGGCGAACGCGTCCACCAGGTCGTAGATGCCTTTGGCCCGGGTCACCCTGGACAGGAACAACACGTACCCGTCGCGTTCCAGGCCGCGCCGCTTCAGGGCGGTGTCCACGAGCGCCGGATCGAGGTCGAGGTAGGCCGAGGTGTCGATCGGCGGGTAGCTGACCGATATCCGGCGCGCGCACTGGCGGGCGAACCGGGTGCCGCAGTGTGCGTCGACGGCCTCTGCGCAGGCGATGATCTCCTGCCTGGTGTACTCCGACACGGCGGTCACCTGGTCGTTGGCGAGGAACCGGGTGAACAGGACCACGGCCGCCCCGAACCGCCCCTCGCGCAGGCACGAGCGGATCACGTTGGTGACGTCCGAGCCGACCGCCTTCGCGATGGTGTGGACGTCAGGTGCGTAGCCGGCCGCGCGTGCCGCGTCGACGGCGTCGCGCACCACGGCGTCGTGGGGAGCGAGGTACATCGACACGCAGGTGGTCGGGACCGGCTCGGCGAGCAGTTCGACCAGGCGTCCGGTCAGCCCGGCCAGGTGCCGGCCATCGGGTACCCGGTAGTCGCCGACCGGCTCGGGCCGCTCCACGGTGATGCCCTCGCTGTAGGGCATGATCCGGTCCAGCGGCTTGAGCGGCAGGCCGGCCGCCTGCAGCACGGGTATCGGCCAGGTCAGCAGCCGGACGTCGTCGAAGCCGCGGGTGAGCGCGACCTCGGCCAGGTTGCGGGCTTCTCCGGAGTGACCGCAGATGACCGGGTCGGCCCGGACCACGATGACGAGACGGCGGTTCGGCCTGGTCATGTGCGAGCCCCCTTTCCGAGCGGGTCGGACACTGATGGCGGCAGGATCTTGCGTCCCCACTCCGAGGGGTGCGGGCCGAGTTCGAGCAGCAGCCGGCCGCCGGCGTGGACGTCGGACGCGCGCAGATGCGCCGCGTCCAGCGGTTTGCCGTCCAGCCGGGCGGACTGCACGTACTGCGGTGGCGGGTTCTCGTCCAGCCCGTCGGAACTGATGGACGTCTCGCGGTGTCCGCGGGTCTCGATGACGAAGTCGCGGTCCCCGAGGTGCAGCGTGGCGCGGCTGAAGGCGGGCGCGTTGACGAGGAACAGGTTCTGCCCCGCGACCGGGAACAGGCCGAGCGAGGCCCACACGTACCAGGAGCTCAGCCCGCCCGAGTCGTCGTTGCCCGGCAGGCCGCCGCGACCGGTGCCGAACTGCCACGTCAGCGCCGCGTGCACGATCTCGGCCGTGCGATCCGGCCGGGCCGCGTAGTGGTAGGACCACGGCGCTTCCATGTCCGGCTCGTTGTTCAGCCCCTCGAACCGGTTCAGCAGGTAGCCGGCCGCCATCTCCGCCGGGTCGGGCCGCTTGCCCGGCTGCACCACAGGCGGGGCGCCGTAGCCGAAGAACGCGTCGAGCGTGCTGACGAACGCCTCGTTGCCGCCGACCATCGCGATTCTCGCGGCCATGTCGTGCAGCAGCCGGAACGAGTAGTTCCACTTGCCGCCTTCGTAGAACGACGAGTCGACGAGCAGGCCGGTGTCCGGGTCGAACGCGTTGGACCACAGGCGGCTTCGCGCGTCGAGGTCGTCGGCGAGCTGGACGTCGTTCAGGGAACGCGCGACGCCTGAGGTGCAGTGGCACGCGTAGGCGAGGTCGAGCGTGTGCGAGATCGGGTGCGCGACGCCGTGCTCGTAGAAGTCCTCGCCGTACATCCGGCGCAGGTCGTCGTACATGTGCACGAGCGCCCAGGTCCAGTCCAGGTCGCCGAGGCCGAGGGCGTGCACGTCGGCCAGCGCGGTGTGGACCAGCGCGCTGGCCTGCCGGAAGAACCTGTCCGCGCCGCGAGCCATCCGATAGCCGATGGGGAAGTTGCCTTCCTCCTCGCAGACCCGGATCAGCGACTCCAGGAGGTCGACCGCCCGGTCCGGGCAGAGGGCGATGAGCAACGGCAGCTGGGTCTTGTAGATGTCCCACATCGTGCAGATGTCGAACACGAAGGGCCCGGAGGACGGCCAGAACGGGCTCTCGTCGTCGGCGAAGCACGGCTTGATCAGGGAGTGGTACAGGGCCGTCGCGAACACCTGCCGCCTGGCGGGTGACCCGCCCTCGACCTCCACCCGGCCCACGTGGTCGCGCCACCGGGCCCTGGTCTGCTCCCGGACGGCGTCGAACGCCGGCGCGGCCTCACCGCATTCGCGCTGCAGGTTCTCCCGGGCCTGTTCACAGCCGCGCAGGGAGAACCCGATCTGGATCTCGACGGTCTGCCCGGCGGTGGTGGGCCCCATGTACAGCAACCCGAACGGGCGCAACGTGGTCTGCCTGATGCGGTCGAAGTCGAGCCGCGTGCCACCCTCGATCAGCCGGCGGTCGTGCCAGAGCATCTGCCGCCAGCCCGGGCTGTCGACCTTGATGTACACCGACAGCGGCACACCTTCGACGACCACCGTGCCCTGGGCGCGGCCGTTGCCGAGGCTTTCCACGTGCGCCCGCAGCGGTACCGTGCGGCCGAGGTCGATGGCCAGCCCGCCGCAGGACAGGTCGACGACGAGCCGTGCGCTGCGATGCTCGGGAAAGGTGTACCGGTGGACGGCCACCTTGGCGCCGACCGTGACCTCACATCGAATGCCGGTGTCGAGAGCAGCCGCGTAGTACCCGGCTTCAGCGGTCTCGTCGTGCAGCGGCCAGGCCTGGCCGAGGACGTCGAGCGGCTGCACCATCGGGGTCACCCGCACGTAGTTGTAGTACTTGCGGATCGCACCGGTGCCGGACTGCTGGAAGTGGGTGAAACCGGACGCCTGCAGCCGGTCGAACATCTCCTCCGGCTGGCCCTCGGTGTTCTTCCGGTAGAGGCCGTACCCGGTCGGGTAGGCACCGGAGTAGGCGCAGGCGGACACCATGCCGAGCGGGGACGTCGCCCCGGGGTGGGTGTTGCCGACCTGCGCTTTCGGCCACCACCAAGTGGCCGCCAGCCCCTGCGCCGCAGGCAGTGAGGTGGCAGCCGTTCCGATGAAAGGATCAATTTCGTCGAGGATGACGAGACATTACGTCCGCGCGGGCGCACTTTGGTTTCAGCGAAATGAACACACGGCCGGCCGGGGCGCTACGTTCGGTTCGCGGCCCGCTTGACGGTCCTGATCACGGGTGCGGTCTCGACGTGGGTGATGGCGGGCAGCATGGCCACCCTGGTGGTCAGGTACCGGTACAGCTCCCGTTGGTTCGCGCACACCACGCTCGCACACAGGTTCGACGGCCCGGTCGTGGCGGCGGCGAACGCGATCTCCGGGTGCCCCGCCAGCGCCGCGCCGGCCTCCTCCAGGTGCGCGGGTGCGACCGAGAGCCAGAGCGGGGTTCGAGGGCCGACACCGAACAGGCGGCCGTCGACGTCGATGTCGAGGTACAGCACCCCGCGTTCGCGAAGCTCGGCCGTCCTGCGGCGGACCGTCGTCGGCGACCATCCGGTCACCGCGGCCAGCTGCTCGAGCTCGGCCCGACCGTCGACGGCGAGCGCGGCGAGGAGCTTGCGGTCCCCGTCGTCGAGCCGCACCGGTCCCGGCCGGTGCGGCACCGGCAGCGGGCACCGGTTCGGCGAACCCCGCTGTTGATCAGCGGGGTTC